>CALBTT010000063.1 GCA_937967645.1 uncultured Zoogloea sp. | reverse complement strand
GCCGGGTGGTGTGGGAGGGGTCGGTCAGCTAAGCTGGCCGCCCCTATCCCGATTGATGCTGGGTGTTTCAGAGGCGGATGCAGCTGCCTGCGGACTCTGGATCAATTGCCGTGTCCGGGCGGCTGAAGCCGCCCCTACAGATGGTTCAGAACGCGGGCGATCCGCTCCGCCGCCTCCACCAGCCGTCCCTCGTCCGTGGTGTAGGCGATGCGCAGGTGCTTTTCCGGGGCGTTGTCACCGAAGTCGAGGCCGGGGGTGGTGGCGACGCCGGCTTCTTCGATCAGGCGCCGGGCCAGGCTTTCGCTGCTGTCGGCCAGGTGGCTGATGTCGGCGTACAGGTAGAAGGCGCCCTGGGGTTCGGTGGCGAAGCGGAAGCCGATCTCGCGGAGGGCGGGGAGCAGGGCGTTGCGGCGGTCGGCGAAGGCGTGGCGGCGGGCTTCGAGGATGTCCAGGGTGGTGGGCTCGAAGGCGGCCAGCGCGGCGTGCTGGGCCGGGGTGGAGGGGGAGATGAAGAAGTGCTGGGCGAGCTTCTCGATGTCCCGCACGTAGGCTTCGGGGACGACCATCCAGCCGAGGCGCCAGCCGGTCATGCCGAAGTACTTGCTGAAGCTGTTCACCACGAAGACGTCGTCCAGGCGGCTGAGGGCGGTGCGGGCCTCTACGCCGTAGCACAGGCCCTGGTAGATCTCGTCCACGATCAGCACGCCGCCGCGGGCGGCCACGATGCGCTGCAGGGCTTCGATCTCGTCGAGTTCGAGCAGGGTGCCGGTGGGGTTGGCCGGTGAGGCGACCATCAGGCCGCGGGTGCGGGGCGTCCAGGCTTGCGCCAGGTGGGCGGGTGTGGGCTGGAAGCGGGTGCTGGCATCCACCGGCAGGGCGACCGGGCGGCCCTCGAAGCTGCGCACCAGGTGGCGGTTGGAGGGGTAGCCGGGGTCGGGCAGCAGCCACTCGTCGCCGGGGTCGGTGAGGACGCCGAGGGCCAGCATGAGTCCGCCGGATGCGCCGGGGGTGACGATGATGCGCTCCGGGGCGACGTCGGCCCCGAAGCGGTCCCGGTAGAAGCGGGAGATGGCTTCGCGCAGGGCGGTGAGGCCGAGCGCGGGGGTGTAATGGACGTGGCCGCCTTCCAGGAAGCGCCGGGCCGCGTCTACCATGGGTTGCGGGGTGGGGAAGTCCGGCTCGCCCACTTCCAGGTGGATGATGTCGCGGCCTGCTGCGCTCAGCTCGTGGGCGCGCTTGAGGATCTCCATCACGTGGAACGGCTGGATGTCGGCCATGCGGCGGGCGATGCGGGTCATGGTGAGGCCTCGTCAATTCAAAAGCAAAAAGCGCCGATTGCTCGGCGCTTTCTGGGGTTCCGGAGCAGCCGGTGGCTGCCGCGAAATTACACCGACAGGGACAGTTCGAACAGTTCGCGCTTGAGCATGAACTGCTTGGGCAGGCGGTCCTGCAGCTTGTCGAACCATTCCTTGTGGCCGGCCAGCTCGGTCTTCCAGGCTTCGGCGTCGATCTTGATGAGCGCGTCGAATTCTTCCTTGGTGACGTCGGAGCCGGTCCAGTCGATGTCTTCGTACTGGGGCATCCAGCCGAGGGCGTTCTCGGTGGCGTGGACGCGGCCGCGGACGCGGTCAACCACCCACTTGAGAACGCGCATGTTCTCGCCGAAGCCGGGCCACATGAACTCGCCCTTTTCGTTCATGCGGAACCAGTTGACGCAGAAGATGCCCGGCGCCTGGTCGACGGTGTGACCCATCTTCAGCCAGTGGTTGAAGTAGTCGCCCATGTGGTAACCGCAGAAGGGCAGCATGGCGAACGGGTCGCGACGCACCACGCCCTGGGCGCCGAAGGCGGCAGCGGTGGTTTCGGAGCCGAGGGTGGCGGCCATGTAGACGCCGTAGTTCCAGTTGAAGGCTTCGTACACCAGCGGCACGGTGGTGGCGCGACGGCCGCCGAAGATGAAGGCGGAAATCGGCACGCCGGCAGGATCTTCCCAGGCTTCGTCAACCGACGGGCACTGGCTGGCCGGGGCGGTGAAGCGGGAGTTGGCGTGGGCAGCCTTCTTGCCGGCCTTGCCGTCTTCCGGCGTCCAGTCGTTGCCTTGCCAGTCGATCAGGTGATCCGGCGCCTGCTTGGTCAGGCCTTCCCACCACACGTCGCCATCGTCGGTCAGTGCGACGTTGGTGAAGATGATGTTTTCCTTCAGGGTGGCCAGGGCGTTGTAGTTGGTCTTCTCGGAGGTGCCCGGGGCGACGCCGAAGAAGCCGGCTTCCGGGTTGATGGCGTAGAAGCGGGTGACGCCATCCTTGTCCACGCGCGGCTTGATCCAGGCGATGTCGTCGCCGATGGTGGTGATCTTCCAGCCGTCCAGGGTCTTCGGCGGGATCAGCATGGCGAAGTTGGTCTTGCCGCAGGCCGACGGGAAGGCGGCGGCGACGTAGGACTTTTCACCTTCCGGCGATTCGACGCCGAGGATGAGCATGTGTTCGGCCAGCCAACCCTGGTCGCGCGCCATGTTGGAGGCGATGCGCAGGGCGAAGCACTTCTTGCCGAGCAGGGCGTTGCCGCCGTAGCCGGAGCCGTAGGACCAGATCTCACGGGTCTCGGGGTAGTGGACGATGTACTTGGTGGTCGGGTTGCAGGGCCAGGCGGAGTCCTTCTCGCCGTGGCCGAGGGGGGCGCCCACGGTGTGCACGCAGGGCACGAACTCGCCGTCGGCACCCAGCACGTCAAACACGGCCTTGCCCATGCGGGTCATGGTGCGCATGTTGGTGACCACGTAGGGGCTGTCGGAGATCTCCACGCCGATGTGGGCGATGGGGGAGCCGAGGGGGCCCATGGAGAACGGGATCACGTACATCGTGCGGCCGTGCATGCAGCCCTTGAACAGTTCGTTCAGGGTCTTGCGCATCTTGGCCGGGTCTTCCCAGTTGTTGGTGGGGCCGGCGTCGTCCTTGTTGACCGAGCAGATGTAGGTGCGGTCTTCGACACGCGCCACATCGGAGGGGTCGGAACAGGCGAGGTAGGAGTTCTTGCGCTTTTCCGGGTTCAGCTTGATCAGCATGCCGGCTTCGACCATCTCGGCGCACAGGCGGTCGTATTCCTCCTGGGTGCCGTCGCACCAGACCACGCGGTCGGGCTCGGTCAGGGCGGCGATCTCTGCGACCCACTGCTTCAGCTTCTGGTTCTTGACGTATTCGGGCGCGGCTGCGATGGCGGCGTCGGCAATGCTTTGAGACATCTGACGATTCTCCAGGACGTTACGGATGCGTTGTTTCATGTTGCCGGCTTCGGGAGTCCTGCCGGCTGGGCAATCGCGTCTTTGGGCCTCCAGGGCGCGGCGCGTATTATTGGGCGTCAATCGGGGCAAACCCCGAAAGAGCTAGCCTGTAATTATGCCATGGCTCGGACTTCGCCGTCATCACGGCGTCGCTGTGGCGTGCTGTGGAAGTCACGAATTGTGGTAACTCGCGTTTGGTCCGATCATGTACCCAGACCAACGCCTAAAACGGAGAGGGACGCACTCATGGATGAACAGATCCGCCAAGCCGCACTGGAGTACCACCGCCTGCCCAAGCCGGGCAAGATCGCCGTCACGCCGACCAAGGCGCTGACCAACCAGCAGGATCTCTCGCTGGCCTACTCGCCCGGTGTGGCCGCGGCCTGCGACGCGATCGTCGAGGACCCGGCCGAGGCCGCCAACCTCACCTCCCGCAGCAACCTGATCGGTGTGATCACCAACGGCACCGCGGTGCTCGGGCTGGGCAACATCGGCCCGCTGGCGGCCAAGCCGGTCATGGAAGGCAAGGCCGTGCTGTTCAAGAAGTTTGCCGGCATCGATGTCTTCGACCTCGAGGTCGACGAGCCCGACGCGGACAAGCTGATCGACATGATCGCCGCGCTGGAGCCCACCTTTGGGGGCATCAACCTCGAGGACATCAAGGCGCCGGAGTGCTTCTACATCGAGAGCAAGCTGCGCGAGCGGATGAAGATCCCGGTCTTCCACGACGACCAGCACGGCACCGCCATCGTGGTCGGCGCGGCCATCCTCAACGGCCTGCACCTGCTGGGCAAGGACCTGTCCAAGGTCAAGCTGGTCACCTCCGGCGCCGGCGCCGCGGCCCTGGCCTGCCTGGACCTGCTGGTGATGCTCGGTGTGCCGGTGGCCAACATCTGGGTCACCGACATCGAAGGCGTGGTCTATGAGGGCCGCACGACCCTGATGGACCCGATCAAGGCCCGCTACGCCAAGAAGACCGATGCCCGCAAGCTGGGCGAGATCATCGAGGGCGCCGACGTGTTCCTGGGCCTGTCGGCGGGCGGTGTGCTGAAGGGCGAGATGGTGGCCAAGATGGCCCCGCGTCCGCTGATCATGGCGCTGGCCAACCCCACCCCCGAGATCCTGCCGGAAGAGGTCAAGAAGGTGCGCGACGACGCGCTGATGGCCACCGGGCGTTCGGACTACCCGAACCAGGTCAACAACGTGCTGTGCTTCCCCTTCATCTTCCGTGGTGCGCTGGACGTGGGCGCTACCACCATCACCGACCAGATGAAGCTCGCCGCGGTGAAGGCCATCGCCGAGCTGGCCCGCGCCGAGGCATCCGACATCGTGGCCGCAGCCTATGGTGAGAAGCTCTCCGGCTTCGGTCCGGAATACATCATTCCCAAGCCCTTCGACCCCCGCCTGATCGTCAAGATCGCGCCCGAAGTGGCCCGTGCGGCCATGGAGTCCGGTGTGGCGACCCGGCCGATCTCCGACTTCGAGGCCTATCGCCAGCAGCTCAACAACTTCGTGTGGCAGTCCGGCCTGGTGATGAAGCCGGTTTTCCAGGCGGCCAAGCGGGCGCCCAAGCGCATCATCTTCTCGGAAGGCGAGGCGGAGCGTGTGCTGCGTGCGGTGCAGACGGTGGTGGACGAGGGCCTGTGCCGGCCCATCCTGATCGGCCGTCCGGACGTGATGGTGGCCAACATCGAGCGCTTTGGCCTGCGTCTGCGGCCGGAGCTGGATTTCGAGATGGTGAACCCCGATTCCGACCCGCGCTACGAGCAGCTGTGGTCCCACTATCACTCCCTGATGGAGCGCAAGGGCGTGTCGGTGGAGTATGCCCGCCGTGAAGTACGCCGCCGTGCCACCCTGCTGGGGTCGCTGCTGCTCAAGTTCGGCTACGGCGACGGGATGATCTGCGGCACCTATGGCATGCACGGCCTGCACCTGCGCTTCATCGAGACCGTGCTGGGGCGCCAGAAGAGCGTGCGCAACTTCTACACCATGAATGTGCTGTCGCTGCCCGAGCGCACCCTGTTCCTGTGCGACACCTACGTCAACTACGACCCGACGCCCGAGCAGGTGGTCGAGATGACCCGGCTGGCCGCCGATGAGGTGCGCCGCTTCGGCATCCAGCCGCGGATCGCGCTGCTGTCCCATTCCAGCTTCGGTACCGACAACTCGCCGACCGCCGAGAAGATGCGCAAGGCCCTGGTGATGCTGCATGCCGAGCATCCCGACCTGGACGTGGAGGGCGAGATGCACGGTGATGCGGCGCTGGATGCCGACATCCGCAAGCAGATCTTCCCCAACGCCAAGATGCGTGAGGACGCCAACCTGCTGATCTTCCCGACCCTGGACGCGGCCAACATCGCCTTCAACCTGCTCAAGACCGCGGCGGGCGAGGGCATGACCATCGGCCCCATCCTGCTCGGTTCGGCCAAGCCGGTGCATATCCTCACCCCCACCGCCACGGTCCGGCGGATCATCAACATGACCGCCCTGACGGTGGTTGAAGCCGGTCGCTGATCCAAGTTCTGCGCTCTCCGGCCCGGCAGCCGTTAAACTCCGTGACATTGATCACGGAGAGGCTGCATGGGCGAGGGGAGGGCTGCGCTGGTTCTGACCGGAGGGGGGGCACGCGCCGCCTACCAGGTGGGTGTGCTGATCGCCGTCCGAGAGGTGTGGGGACGGCGTCCGGAAAACCCCTTCCCCATCTTGTGCGGAACATCGGCCGGTGCGGTCAATGCGGTCGCGCTGGCCGTGTTCTCGGCCAATTTCGACGAGGCGGTGCGCAAGCTCGCCTACATCTGGCGCAACTTCCGCGTCGATCACGTCTATCGGGCGGATACGCCCGCCATCATGCAGTCGGTGATGCGCTGGGGGTCGGCCCTGTTGCTGGGCTGGCTGGTCCATCAGTCGCCGCGTTCCATGCTCGACAACTCGCCGCTGCGCCTGCTGCTCGAGGAGCAGCTGGATTTCGGTGCCATCGGCCGGTCGATCTCGGCGGGCAGCCTGTATGCCGTGTCGGTGACCGCGTCGGGCTATACCTCGGGAGAGAGCCTGGCCTTCTTCCAGGGGGCGGAGGAGCTCCAGCCCTGGCGACGTGCCCAGCGTGTCGGCCTGCGCTCCGAGCTGAAGGTCGAGCACCTGCTGGCCTCCAGTGCGATTCCCTTCGTTTTTCCCGCGGTGCGCATCAATCGCGAATATTTCGGTGATGGGTCCATGCGCCAGTTGGCGCCGATCAGCCCTGCCATCCATCTGGGGGCCGAGCGCATCCTGGTGATCGCTGGCGGCCGGCGCTCGGAGGAGGCACGCCAGCGCACCGACGCTTACCCATCGCCGGCCCAGGTGGCCGGCCACGCGATGTCCAGCATCTTCCTGGACGGGCTGGCCATGGATCTCGAGAGAATGGAACGGATCAACGCGACGGTGGGGGCCTTCAGTCCGGAGCAGCGGCTGGCCAGCGGCATCAGCCTGCGCCCGATCGAGACCTTGGTGATTGCGCCGTCCCAGAGACTGGATTATCTTGCCGCCCGGCACCGTGCTGCGCTGCCACCGGCCCTGCGCCTGGTGTTGAGGGGGGTCGGTGCGACGCGCAAGAACGGTTCCGTGCTGCTGTCCTACCTGCTCTTCGAGCGCGGCTATACCCGGGCGTTGATGGAGCTGGGTTACCGGGATGCGATGGCTCGCCGGGATGAGCTGGCGCGCTTTCTGCGTGTTGAGCCAGCCCGGCCGGTGGCATGATGTGAAACCGAGCTGCGCTGCAGCAAAAAATCATTCACAAAAAACTTCAAATATTTAAAATAAGCCTTTATTTTGAATAGAAGTCTGCCGATACAGAGAGCAGCCTCCCCGAGCGGACCGGGGACGCTACCGCGAGCGCCGGGCATCCTCGTGACGCCGCCTCCGGGAGCCTGGTCCCCGCGATGAATTTGTCAATCCGGAAGCCGTGTTGGTTTCCGGCTCACGATCCAGTTTGAAGAACCATGAAAATCCGTCGAACCGTCATCGCCATCTTGAGCGTCTTTGCATTTGCCAGTGTCATTCCTGGCGCTGCGAATGCCGCGTCGCACAAGGCTGAGTCGAAGCAGAGCACACCGTCGAAGAGCGCCAAGTCCGAGAAGCCGGCAAAGGCCAGCAAGTCGGCCAAGGCCGCCCCGGCCAAGGAAGCTGTTGCCCGGAAGGGTGGCCGCGGCGCCAAGGAAGCCAGCCTTGCGCGCACCGAAACCAAGGGCCGGAAGATGGCCTACCGGGAGGTGCAGACGCCTCACCGCGCCACGCCCGCCGTGGACGGCGATGGCAACCCGCTGCTCCAGTCCGCCGCTTTCATGATCGCCGACCAGGCGACCGGCAATGTGATCCTCGAGAAGAACTCCGACGCCGTCCTGCCCATCGCCTCCATCACCAAGCTGATGACGGCGATGGTGGTGCTGGATGCCCGCCTCAGCCTGACCGAGACCATCACCGTCACCAGCGACGACGTGGATACCCTGCGCAACAGTAGCTCCCATGTGCCGGTGGGGACCGAACTGGCCCGGGAGGACATGCTCCGCCTGGCCCTGATGAGCTCCGAGAACCGCGCCTCGTCGGCGCTGGCCCGCAACTACCCGGGCGGCTACCAGGCCTTCGTGGCGGCGATGAATCGCAAGGCGGCGTCCCTGGGGCTGCGGGACACCCGCTTCTCCGATGCGACCGGGCTCAACTCCGCCAACGTGTCGAGCGCCCGCGACCTGGTCAAGATGGTCTCGGCCGCGTCCCGCTATCCGCTGATCCGCGAGTTCTCCACCACGGCGAATTACGTTGTGCACCTCAATGGCCGTCCCCGCCAGTTCAACAACACCAATGCGCTGGTCAGCAGCCCCGACTGGCAGATCGGTGTCTCCAAGACCGGTTTCATCAACGAATCCGGCAAGTGCCTGGTGATGCAGGCCTGGCTGCTCAACAAGCCGATGATCATCGTGCTGCTGGACTCCTTTGGCCGCTTCACCCGGGTGGCGGATGCCCAGCGGGTCAAGCGCTGGCTCGAGAGCGCGGCGGTCCAGCAGAAGCTGGCCCTGCATAGCCGCGGTCCGGCGACCTGATCGTCCTCCGGTCTTGAACGCACAAAGGGCGCCCTCGGGCGCCCTTTTTGTTGGTGCTGCCGGGCTCCTGCTTCAGCGCGGAGGGATGTAGCCCAGGTCGCGAGAGATCTCGTCGGCCGTCTGGCGGATCAGCGGCGCCCAGTCGGGGTCGAAGCGCTCGGCCGGGGTGGACAGGGAGAGGCCGGCGATCAGCTCTCCACTGTCGTCGCGGATGCCGGCGGCGATACAGCGGACGCCGTTCTCCACCTCGTCCAGGTCATAGGCGACACCGTGGCGGCGTACCTTGTCGAGTTCCTTCTCGAGGGCCTGGAGGGTCGTGATGGAGGTACTCGTGGTGCCAGGCAGGCCGGTGCGGCGAGCGTACTCGCGGACCTTCTGGGCGCCATCCTCGACCAGGAAGAGCTTGCCGGTGGCCGTGGTGTGCAGCGGGGCGCGGGCTCCGACGATGTGCACCACGCGCACGGAGGAGCGACCGCTGGAGGTGCGCTCCACGTAGACGATCTCATCGCCGGCGCGGATGCCGAGATTGACGCTCTCGCCGGTGGTGGCATGCAGCTTGAGCATGGCGGGCATCGCCGTGTCGCGCAGGGAGATCCGCGATTTGACCAGGCTGCCCAGCTCGAGCAGGCGGATCCCCAGGCGATAGACGCCGGCATCGTTGCGCTCGACAAAGCCGCTACTGGTCATGGCGCCGAGAATCCGGTGGGCGGTGGAAGGGTGCAGGCCGGTTTCAGCGGCAAGCTGTTTGAGAGGAACGGGGTCTGCATGCCGGGCGAGGACGTCCAGCAGCGTCATCATGCGATCGATGACCTGAATCGGGTTCTTTGCGGGCTCTTGCGTGGTGGACAACGGTGTATCTGCCTTCGATCAGGAGCTTCGATGGTAGCGCAGGGAATGGCATTTCGCCTAATGAAATGCCACACCACCGCGACGAAATGCCGGCTTCCTGGTTGGGCGGCCTCAGCCTGCGATGGCATGCCCGAGCATGCGTACCGCGATACCCGCGCAGGCGCCGAGGGTTGCCGGCTTCCAGACGTCGGCAACCCGGCGGCCGGCCGAAATCAGCACCGCTACGCCGGGGATGTCGAGGGGGTGGATCAGCAGGCCGGCGCTGACCCCGTTGAGGGTGGCGGCATTGGCCGTGCCGGCGCGGATCATCTCGTCCATGATGCCCATCATCGCAGTGCCGCCGGCCAGGTACTTGGTCAGGGTCGGCAGGATCAGGGCGGGGTCGGCGCCGATGCCCAGCAGGAGCGGTGATAGCAGCGTGGTGAGGGCATCGAGGGCGCCGAGGCGGCGCAGGGCCAGCACCACGGTGAGCGACAGTACCAGCATGGGGATGGCGCCCACGGCGATCTTGAAGGCCTCGGCACCGGCCCGGTTGATCACGTCGAGCACGCCTTTGGCGTTGTCGGCCACCGGATGCTGGAGGGTCTCGTCGACGCTGTGCTCGACGGCCGACAGCCTGCGTCCAAAGACGTAATAAGTGGCCGCGGAGGCGACCAGGCCGCCAACCAGCGACCAGCCCAGCACGATGCCGAAGTGCAGCCCCATGGCCGCCATGGGCATGGATACGTTGGCCTGGGCCATCGCCATGACCATCGCCAGGGTGGCGGCCAGGTGGCGGCTGGAGGCGCCGCGCTGGTCCATCATGGCGAGGGTGGCCACCGGCGCGGCGAAGCTGACGAAGTTGATCTGCAGCGCGGCAAAGACCCCCAGTCCGGTGAGTCCGGCGGGGCGCAGCAGCGGAGCGAGGCGCGCCACCACCCAGTCGAGCACGCCCTTGGCCTCGAGCAGGCGCATCAGGGAAAGCATGACCACCATGACAGGCAGCAACACGAAGAAGGACAGTTCCACTGCGGAGCGGCCGGCCCGCAGGATGACGTCGATCAGCAAGTCCATAGGTGCGGTGCAGCAAAAATGGAAACGGCCCCGATTATCAGGGCCGTTTCCGGGCGGGGGCAAGCTGAGGGGAACCCTAGTTCACGCTACGTTCAGGGGCGTACCAGGGGCGCCAGCAGGGGGAGCAGCCAGGGCAGGGTGAGCGCCGTGAACAGGCCATTCAGCCCCATGGCGAGGGCGGCGAAGGCGCCGGTCTGCTCGCTCAGCTGAAAGGCGCGGGCCGTACCGATGCCATGCGACGCGAGCCCCATGGCGAAGCCCACGCTGGCCTCGTCCTTCACGCCCAGGCGGCGCAGCAGGCCAGCGGCAAAGATCGCGCCGAAGATGCCGGTCAGGATGACGAACACGGCCGTCAGCGAGGCCAGGCCGCCGAGGCGCTCGGCCACGCCCATGGCGATCGGCGTGGTCACCGACTTGGGGGCCAGCGAGGCCACCGTGGGGGCGCTGGCACCCAGCAGGGCGCCGATGACGTAGGCCGACAGACCCGCGGTGAGGGAACCCACGACCAGCGCCACCAGCAGGGGCCCGCCCATCGCAACGAGGCGTTTGAGCTGGCTGTGCAGGGGGATGGCCAGGGCCACGGTGGTGGGGCCCAGCAGGAAATGAACGAATTGGGCGCCATCGAAATAGCGTTGGTACGGGGTGCCGGTGAGGCTGAGCAGGACGACCAGGATGGTCACGGAGAGCAGCACCGGATTGACCGCCGGATGGCCGCCTGCCTTGCGATGCAGGGCGATGGCAAGCAGGTAGGCGGCCAGGGTGAGGGTCAGCCAGAGCAGGGGTTGGGCCGAGAGATAGACCCAGATTTCGGTCATGCTTTCGGTGTTCATCGTGAGGTCTCCCGCCGTTGCCGCGTCAGGACGTGCAGGGTCAGGCCGGTTGCGGCGAGCCCCAGCACGGTGCTGACGACCAGGGCGATGGCGATCGGCCAGGCTTCGTCGGCAAGCCGCCCCACATGCAGCATCACTCCCGTGCCGGCGGGCACGAACATCAGGGACAGGTGCTGCAGCAGGTTCCCTGAGGTGTGCCGCAGGTCGTCACCCGGCCCTCCTCGGAAGATCAGCCAGAGCAGCAGCAAGGCCATGCCGAGTACGGGCCCGGGAACGGGGAGGTGCAAGGCAACCCGCAGTGTTTCGCCGGCCAGCTGGAAGGCCAGCAACAGGGCAAAGGCTTGGATCATCGGGCTCTCCTTGTGGGTGATGGGCGGGCGGAGCGCGGGGGATTCTTCATGGTAGCTTCATGCAACGAAAAAGGCCGCGCTATGCGCGGCCTTGCCTGCCGGGGCAGGTAATTTTACTGCGTGCTTACTTCTTGGCCTTGGCGCTGGCGCTGCGGGCCGCCTGCATGAAATTGTCGAAGCGGTTTTCGGCGACGGCGAACCATTGGAGCTGCTCATCCCGGAATTTCTTCCAGGCTTCGTAGATCTTCTTGAACTTCGGATTGGACGCTGCAGTTTCCTCGTAGAGGTCGTTGGCGGCCTTGAAGGCGGCAGCCATGACTTCGTTGGGGAAGGGGCGCAGCTGGGTGCCGGAGCCGACCAGCTGCTTCAGCGCAGTGGGGTTCTTGGCATCGTAGCGGGCCTGCATCTCGGCATGGGCATACATGCAGGCGTCTTCCAGAATGGTCTGGTATTCCTTCGGCAGGGCCGCCCAGTTCTTCTGGTTCACGTACAGGGAGATCTGCGGGCCACCTTCCCAGAAGCCCGGGTAGTAGTAGTACTTGGCGACCTTGTTGAAGCCCAGCTTCTGGTCATCGTAGGGGCCGATCCATTCGGCCGCGTCGATGGTGCCCTTTTCGAGGGCGGGGTAGATGTCGCCGCCCGGGATCTGCTGGGGTACCACGCCAAGACGGGCGAGGACCTGACCGGCGAAGCCGCCGCAGCGGAACTTGAGACCCTTGAGGTCCTCGACGGTCTTGATCTCCTTGCGGAACCAGCCGCCCATCTGGGCGCCCGTGTTGCCACAGGGAATGTTGTAGATGTTGTAGTCCTTGAAGAACTCACGGAACAGCTCGAGGCCGCCGCCTTCCATCATCCAGGCCGTCTGCTGGCGGCTGTTGAGGCCGAAGGGGATGGCGGTGTCGATGGCGAACGTGGGGTCCTTGCCGACGAAATAGTAGGAGCAGGTGTGGCCAGCTTCGACGGTGCCATCCTTGACCGCGTCGAGGACGCCCGGGCCAGGGACGATTTCACCGGCCGCGAAGACCTGTATCTGGAACTTGCCGCCGGTGGCCGCAGCGACCCGCTTGGCAACCACGTCGGCACCGCCATAGATGGTGTCGAGGGACTTGGGGAAGCTGGAGGCAAGGCGCCACTTGATGGTGGGCAGGTCGGCGGCAAGGGCGGGGGCAGCAACGGCTCCGGCGGCAACACCCACGCTGGCTTTCTTGATGAATGAACGTCGTTCCACTTTGTCTCCTCTTGGAATCACTGCGCTAGGTGAATCTGATTATTCATGACCCACCCCGGGCCGCACAGTGAGGAAAACCCTATGCGGCGGGGGAGGGCAGGAGGGGGGGAGAGGCTGGGCTTACTTGCGGGCCTTGCTCGTGCGGGCGGCCTGCATGAAGTTGTCGAAGCGGTTCTCCGCCACGGCAAACCACTGCACCTGGTCGTCGCGGAATTTCTTCCAGGCGTCATAGATCTTCTTGAACTTCGGATTCTTCGCCGCGGTTTCCTCGTACAGTTCCATGGCGATCTTGTAGCCCGCAGCCATCACGTCATGGGGGAAGGGGCGCAGCTGGGTGCCGCTGCCGATGAGGTGCTTGAGGGCCGGCGGGTTCTTCACGTCGTAGGCCGCCTGCATTTCAGCGTGGGCATAGAGACAGGCATCCTCAAGGATGGTCTGGTATTCCTTGGGCAGGGAGGCCCAGGACTTGGCGTTGACGTAGATGGACAGCTGCGGACCACCTTCCCACCAGCCCGGGTAATAGTAGTACTTGGCGACCCGGTTGAAGCCCAGCTTCTGGTCGTCGTAGGGGCCGATCCATTCGGTGGCGTCGATGGTGCCCTTTTCGAGAGCAGGATAAATGTCGGCCGGCGGGATCTGCTGGGGTACCACGCCCATCCTGGCCAGCACCTGGCCGGCGAAGCCGCCGACGCGGAACTTGAGGCCCTTGAGGTCTTCGACGGTCTTGATCTCCTTGCGGAACCAGCCACCCATCTGGGTGCCCGTGTTGCCGCAGGGAATGTTGACGATGTTGTAGTCCTTGAAGAACTCGCGCATCAGCTCGAGGCCGCCGCCATCGAACATCCAGGCGCTCTGCTGGCGGCTGTTGAGGCCGAAGGGCAGGGCGGTGTCGAAGGCCAGTGCGGGGTCCTTGCCGATGTACCAGTAGGACGCAGCGTGGCCCATCTCGACGGTGCCGTCCTTGACTGCATCGAGCACGCCCGGGGTCGGGACGATCTCGCCGGCGGCGAAGAGGGAGATCTGGAACTTGCCGCCGGTGGCCGCGGCGACCCGCTTGGCGACGGTTTCAGTGGCGCCGTAGATGGCATCGAGGGTCTTGGGGAAGCCGGACGCCAGGCGCCACTTGATGGTGGGCAGTTCGGCCGCAAGAGCCGGGGCGGTGGCGGCACCGGCTGCAACGCCGGCAGCAGCCTGCTTCAGGAAGGAACGCCGTTCCATGATGTTTCCTCTTCTTTCTCGTTCTGGACGGTGGGATGAACCCGGGTGAGATGACTGGGTTGTGCGGCCGGATCAGGCGCCGGCCACGGTCATGCGCTCGACGAGGATGGAGCCGCAATGCTTGGAGCCGCGCACCAGGACGTCGGAGCCGATCTCGCGGATGCCCATCAGCATGTCCTTGAGATTGCCGGCGATGGTGATCTCGTGCACCGGGTACTGGATCTTGCCGTTCTCGACCCAGAAGCCCGCCGCGCCACGGGAGTAATCGCCGGTGACGTAGTTGACGCCATGGCCCAGCAGTTCGGTGACCAGCAGGCCGCGGTCCATCTGCTTGACCAGGCCTTCCAGGTCGTACTGGCCGGACTTGACCAGCAGGTTGTGGCTGCCGCCGGCGTTGCCGGTGGTCTGCATGCCGAGCTTGCGGGCCGAGTAGGTGCTGAGGAAGTAGCCCTGCAGCACGCCATCGATGATGACCTCGCGGTCGTGGGTGGCCACCCCATCGTCATCGAAGGGGCTGCTGGCGAAGGCCTTGGCCAGGTGCGGACGCTCGGAGATCTGGATGTGGGAGGGGAAGACCTGCTTGCCCAGGCTGTCGAGCAGGAAGCTGGACTTGCGGTACAGGGCGCCGCCGCTCACCGCGTGTACGAAGGCGCCGATCAGGCCGGCTGCGAGCGGGGCCTCGAACAGCACCGGTACCTCGCAGGTGGGGATCTGCCGGGCGCCGAGGCGGGCCAGGGAACGGCGGGCGGCGAAGGTGCCGATCTCGTCGGCATCGGCCAGGTCGGCCGGGTCACGCTTGGTGGTGTACCAGTCGTCCCGCTGCATGTCGTCGCCCTCGCCGGCGATCACCGAGCAGGACAGGTAGTGGCGGGAGCTGGCATAGCCGCCCATGAAGCCCAGGCTGTTGGCGGAGATGAAATGGGCTTGCTGCATCGACACGCTGGCCCCGTCGGAATTGCGGATCTCCGGGCTGACCGCAAACGCCGCGCGCTCGCAGCGGCGGGCCAGCTCGATGGCCTCTTCGGTCGAGATGTTCCAGGGGTGGTAGAGGTCGAAGTCGGGGAAGTCGCGGGCCAGGAGCGCCTCGTCGGGCAGGCCGGCGGCCGGGTCGGGGGCCGTGAAGCGGGCGATGGAGATGGCCGCGTCCACGGTGGCCTTCAGGGAGTCCCGGGAGAAATCCGAGGTGCTGGCGTAGCCGCGCTTCTGGCCATCGTAGATGGTGACGCCGATGCCCTTGTCCCGGTTGTACTCGATGGTGTCCACTTCGTCGCGGCGTACCGTGACGGACTGCCCGAAGCCTTCGGACACATCTACCTCGCAGGCGCTGGCGCCGCGCTTCCTGGCGAACTTGAGAATGTCATCGGCGAGGGTCTTGAGGTTGTCCTGACTGAAGCTGAAACGGTTGTCTGCCATGGCGTGAGCGGTGGGAGCTGAGGCTAAAGGCTATAATCTTACCCTTACCGAGCATTTCCCGCGCCCAGATGGCCCATCACAAATACCACCACGACGAAGAAGAAGACCTCGGCCCCAGCAAGTCCGAGATGAAACGGGCCAGCAAGGCCCTGCAAGACCTGGGTGCCGAGCTGGTTGCCCTCGGCAAGGAACGGCTTGCCAAGGTGCCCATTGATGAAGACCTGCGTGACGCGGTCAAGGATTACCAGCGTTTCCCGTCCCACGAAGCCAAGCGTCGCCAGCTGCAGTACATCGGCAAGCTGATGCGCAATGTCGACCCGGAGCCGATCCGCGCGGCGCTGGATGCCTTCAAGGGCGTCTCCGCCGTCGAGACGGCCAGGATGCACCGCCTCGAGCAGCTGCGTGCCCGCCTGATCGAGGACGAGAAGACCCTCCACGAGATCGCCGAGGCCCACCAGGGGGCCGACCTGCAGCACCTCCGCGTGCTGCGCCGGAACGCCATCAAGGAAAAGGAGCTCAACAAGCCGCCGCGCGCCTTCCGCGAGCTCTTCAAGGTCCTGCGTGAGCTGGAGTACGGCGCAGAGGGCGTCGAGCCGTCCGACCTGGATGAAGGAGACGAAGAATGAGCGACGCGGTGAAGATCGGCCTGGTGTCCATCAGCGACCGGGCTTCTGCGGGGATCTACGAAGACAAGGGCATCCCTGCCCTGCAGGAGTGGCTGGGCAGGACCCTCACCACGCCGTGGCAGGCTGAAGTCCGCCTCATCGCCGATGACCAGTCGACCATCGAAGCCACCCTTGTGGAGCTGTGCGACCAGGCCGGCTGCGCCCTGGTGCTTACCACCGGTGGCACCGGCCCGGCCCTGCGCGACGTGACTCCGGAAGCCACTCTGGCGGTCGCCCACAAGGTGATGCCGGGCTTTGGCGAGCAAATGCGCCAGATCAGCCTGGCCTTCGTGCCCACCGCCATCCTGTCCCGTCAGGTCGGGGTGATCCGTGGTCAGTCCCTGATCCTCAACCTGCCCGGCCAACCCAAGGCCATCGCCGAAACCCTCGAAGGCTTGAAGGACGCCGATGGCAATCAGAAGGTGCCGGGGATCTTCGCCGCCGTGCCTTACTGCATCGACCTGATCGGCGGGCCTTACATCGAAACCGACGAGCGTTTCGTCAAGGCCTTCCGCCCGAAGTCGGCGCAACGGCCGAAGGCCTGAGCGTAGCCTCGCGTTGTCGAGTCAGATTGCGGTCTGTTGCTGAAAATGAAAAACGCCAAGTGAAATCAATCACTTGGCGTTGAATTGGTGGAGCCGGGGGGAATCGAACCCCCGTCCGCAAGTCCTCTACAGTCAGTTCTACATACTTAGCCGACCTACTTGGATTTAACCCGGGGTTTAGCCAGTCGGCAGGCCGACCACAGGCGAGTCACCTAGAGTTTCGCGCCGGACCAAGTAACCCGATCCCTTGCTAGTTCCTGTAAATGACGCTGCAATGGGTTTGACCCCACCTGACCCAGGAACGAATCAGTGCAGCGGCTTAGGCCTTAAGCGGCCAGAGCGAAACGCTCGTCGTTGGCGTTTGTAGTTTTCCAGTGGATTTACGAGGTAACTGGTCCTCGGTATGCACTGATCTGCTTCGCAACCCACGTCGAAGCCAGGTCGGCCCCATGTTGTGCTGCTTTGCTTAGTTCCGGTTTTGCCGAAACAGTTCCCAATGATAGCACGTATCAGGCGCGGCCCAGCAGGGGCAGGATGTCCAGCGGGTGTTCGATGATGGTGTCGGCGTTCCAGGCGTGGACGGGTTCGGCGCTGCCCAGATAGCCGTAGGCGGCCGCCACGGTGGTCATGCCTGCTGCGCGGCCTGCCTGGATGTCGCGGATGTCGTCGCCGACATACAGGCTGTGTTGCGGCGCGTGCCCTGTTAGAGAGCAGGCGTGGAGAAGCGGGTCGGGATGGGGCTTTGGCCGGCTGGCCGTATCTCCGCCGACAATGCACGCGCAGCGCTCCGAAAGTCCTAGCGCGACGATGATCGGGCGGGCCAGGCGCTCCGCCTTGTTGGTGACGACGCCCCATGTGATGCCCAGGGCGTCGAGCTGATCGAGGAGTTCCGCCATGCCTGCGAACAGGCGTGTTTCGACGCATAGCGCCTCGCTGTAAAGGCTCAGGAAGCGGTCGGCCAGCGGCGGGTAGGCGGCGTCCTCGGGTTGCAGGCCGAAGCCCGCACCCAGCATCCCGCGCACGCCCTGCGATACGCGGGGGCGGAGGATGTCGTAGGGGCTGGGGGGGAGTCCTTGTTCCGCCTTGAGCCGGTTCAGTGTGCCGGCGAGATCGGGAGCTGTATCGGCGAGGGTGCCATCCAGGTCAAAGAAGACGGCCTCAGCCATTGCGGGTGGTGCGCATCAGGTAATTGACGTCGGTGTCCGGGCCCAGCGCGTAGATTTCCGTCAGGGGGTTGTAGGTCATGCCGATCAGTTCATTGACGTCGAGGCCGGCATTCCGCACATAGCGGGCCAGTTCGGAGGGTTTGATGAACTTGGCGTATTCGTGGGTGCCCTTGGGCAGCAGATTGAGGATGTACTCGGCGCCGACCACGGCCATCAGGTAGGACTTGAGGTTGCGGTTCAGGGTGGAGAAGAACACTTGCCCGCCTGGTTTTACCAGCGCGGCGCAGGCCTGGATGGTGCTGGCCGGGTCGGGTACGTGTTCGAGCATCTCCATGCAGGTCACCACGTCGAAGCTGCCAGGGGCTTCGAGGGCCAGCGCTTCTGCGGCGATGTGCCGGTAATCGACGGTCAGGCCGCTTTCGTAAAGATGCAGGCGTGCGACGCCGAGTGCTTTTTCCGACAAGTCTACGCCGGTGACCAGCGCGCCCCGGTCGGCCATGGATTCGGCGAGGATGCCGCCGCCGCAACCGATGTCCACCACCTTCTTGCCGCTCAGACCGACGGCCGCGTCGATCCAGTCCAGGCGGAGGGGGTTGATCCGGTGCAGAGGTTTGAATTCGGATTCGGGGTCCCACCAGCGATGGGCAAGGTCACTGAATTTCTGGAGTTCGGCGGGATCGGCATTCATGGCGGCAACGGAAATGGGCGAATTCATGTAGGCAGGCCGAATTGTATTGCGAGAGTCAGGGCTTGGGGCAGACCCGTAAAAAACAAAAAGCCCTGCAGGGCAGGGCTTTTTGGGGACAGGCGGGAAATCTGTCGGCGAATTACTTGGTGCCGATGACTTCGATTTCCACGCGACGGTCCGGCTGCAGGCACTCGACCAGCTTCTTGTTCTTGCCGGATTCCTTGCCCAGGTTCTTGCACTTGTCGCCGGTCACGGGCTGCTTTTCGCCCTTGCCTTCGGTGTACACGCGGTTGGCTTCAACGCCCTTGCCGACCAGGTAGTCCTTGACGGCGGCAGCGCGCTTCTCGGACAGCTTCTGGTTGTAGGTGTCGCTGCCGATGCGGTCGGTGTGGCCGACGGCGAGGATGACTTCCAGCTTCACGCTCTTGGCCTTGCCGGCCAGTTCGTCGAGCTTGGCCTTGCCGGCGGGCAGCAGGACAGCCTTGTCGAATTCGAACAGGGCGTCAGCGGCCAGCTTGACCTTGTCGGCAACCGGAGCCGGAGCGGCAACAGCCGGAGCGGACTTGGAACCAGCGGCCGGAGCGGCAGCGGCGGCGGGCTTCACGCACTTGTCTTGAGCGACGACGTCCTTGTCGCACTCACAGCCAACCGGGAACTCGCCGGCCAGGGTGGTGGAGGCGGCGGCGGGGGTCCAGTAGCCCGTGCGCCAGCACAGGTCGTTGCCGCTGCGGGCGACGACGGCGCGGGAGTCGATCACGTAAGGCACTTCGCCCTTCGTATCAACAACGACGTCTTTGGCGAAGCTGGCGGAGGCGGACAGGCCGAGAGCGGCAAGTGCGGCGGCCATCAGCAGTTGTTTTTTGGCTTGTTTGATCATCGTTTTCCTCGTCGCAAGGCAAAGGGGTAGAACCGGAAGATTCATCCTGACTGCCTGAGATGTTATAAAGTCAGGCAGCATATCCAATTCATTGGCGGAGCTTATTTTGCCATAGGCGGGCGATGCTCAATAGTTCGGTGTTGGATATTTGCAACAGTTCCCCCTCGCGGACGCGGGGCTGTCCATTGATCCAGACATCCGATACAGCGTGGCGTCCGAGCACGTATGTCAGGTGTGACGCCGCCTGATAAAGAGGGAGTGTGTCCGGCTCGTCGATACGCATGGCGCACAGGTCGGCGGCCTTGCCGGGCAGCAGTGACCCGATCGTGTCGTCGAGTCCGAGGGCGCGGGCGCCGTGCAGGGTGGCCATGCGCAGGGCTTCATGGGCCGGCACGGCCGATGCGTCCAGGTTGCTCAGTTTGGCAAGCAGGCTGGCCTGGTGCATTTCGCGCCACAGGTCGATGCGGTTGTTGCTGGCAGCGCCGTCGCTGCCCAGGCCCACTGCCAGGCCGGCATCGAGGAGCGGCTTGATGGGGGCTGCGCCGCTGGCCAGCTTCATGTTGGAGGTGGGGCAGTGGGCGATGGCGCAGCCCTGCCTGGTCAGTCGCTCGATGTCCCCCCGGTCGAGGTGGACGGCGTGGACGCCGATCAGATTGGGCCCCAGCAGGCCGAGTTCGTCCAGTCGCTGGATCGGGCGCCTGCCATGCTCGCGCAGGCTGGTCTCGATTTCTTCAGCGGTTTCGTGGATATGAATGTGGATCGGAACGTCGAGTTCTTCGGCAAGGGTGCCGATGCGCTCGAAGCTGCGGTCTGACACCGTATAAGGCGCGTGGGGGGCGAGGGCGAAGCGGATCAGTGGATTGTCGCGCCAGGCCTCCCGGGTCGCCAGCCCTTTGGCGAGGTAGTCGTCGGCATCGGAGGCGTACTGGGACGGGAATTCGATCACCGTGATGCCCAGCACCGCGCGCAGGCCCAGGCGGTCGAAGGCTTCGGCGGTCGCCTGGGGGAAGAAATACATGTCGTTGCAGGTGGTGATGCCGCCGCGCAGCATCTCGGCGCCGGCAAGCAGGCTGCCGTCCCGCACGAAGGTCGGGGAGGCGTGTCGTGCCTCGGTGGGCCAGATGGCCTCCTGGAGCCAGCGCATCAGCGGCAGGTCGTCGGCGAGGCCGCGCATCAGGCTCATTGCGGCATGGCAGTGCAGGTTGACCAGGCCAGGGGTCAGGATGTGCTCCGGCAGGCGGATCGTCTCGCCGGGGGTGTAGCGGCTGCGGGCCTGGTCGATCGGCAGCAGGGCCTCGATCCGGCCGTCGCGGATGGCGATGGCGTGGTGCTCCAGCGTGACGTCCCGGGGTTCGACCGGAATGATGTAGCGTGCTTCGATCAGCAGGTCTACCGGGGTGGGCGTCATTGGGGCGGTTCCGTGTCGATGGGTTGATCCAAATGAAAACCCCGCCGGTGGGCGGGGTTTCAGGCCTTGCCAGCAGGGGCAGATTACTTGGCGGAGCCCTTCACGTCCACGGTGACGCGGCGGTTGGGGGCCAGGCATTCGATCAGCTTCTTGCGGCCGAGCTTGTCGTCGCAGCTCTTGATCGGCTGGGTCTTGCCGGCGCCCATGGTGTCGATCAGGTCGGCCTTCACACCCTTGCTGATCAGATAGGCCTGGACGGCCTCGGCGCGCTTCTCGGAGAGCTTCTGGTTGTAGGCCTGGGTGCCGAGGCGGTCGGTGTGGCCGGTGACGATCACGGAGGTGACGTTGGCGCAGGCGCCGAGCTTGGCCACGACGGCGCTGTCGAGGTTCTGCCTGGCGGAGGGGGTGAGGGTGGACTTGTTGAAGGCGAACGAGTTGTCCGCCGACAGGGTGGCGCTGAAGTCGCACTTGGCCGGTGCCGCCGGTGCTGCAACGGGGGCGGCGACGACTGCCGGGGCGGCTGCCGGTGCCGGTGCCGGCGGTGCGCACTTCTCGGCGCCGACCACGTCCTTGTCGCATTCGCAGCCGACCGGGCGCTCGCCGGCCTTGGCTTCGCCCGCGGCGCCGGGGGTCCAGTAGCCGGTGCGCCAGCACAGGTCAGCGCCGCTCTTGGTGACGACGTTGCGCTGGTCGGTTACGTAAGGCACGTCGCCCTTCGGGTCGACGACGATGTCCTTCGATTGGGCCATCGCGGAGAGGCTGGCGAGCATCAGGATGGTCGTGGTGGCCAGGCGGAAGCGGCTTGTGGTCATGAATTTCTCCTCTGAACGGATGGGGCGCTTAAGGCGCCCGTCTGGTGTTGTAGGTGGCGCCGGGATTAGAGCATATGAGGGCTGGCGCTCACAATCGGCGTACTCATGCCGACGCCCTGTTTCGGTGCACAGGAGGCGGGAGTGGGGCATCGGTGGCGTGCTAAACTCCATGTTTTTCGTCTTTCCGACGAATCGTTGAATTCTCGCGGTAGCCATGATCCCGTTCGCCAAAGAAACCTTACCCATCAGCCTCGAAGACGAGATGCGCCACGCCTACCTGGATTACGCAATGAGCGTGATCGTGGGTCGGGCCCTGCCCGATGTGCGCGACGGCCTCAAGCCGGTGCACCGGCGCGTGCTGTTTGCCATGCACGAGCTGGGCAATGACTGGAACAAGGCGTACAAGAAGTCCGCCCGTATCGTCGGTGACGTGATCGGTAAGTATCACCCCCATGGCGACCAGTCTGTCTATGACACCATCGTCCGCATGGCGCAGAACTTCTCCCTGCGCTACATGCTGGTGGACGGTCAGGGCAACTTCGGCTCGGTGGATGGCGACAGCGCGGCGGCGATGCGTTACACCGAAGTCCGGATGGCCAAGATCGGCCACGAGCTGCTTGCCGACATCGAGAAGGAAACCATCGACTTCGGACCCAACTATGATGGCTCCGAGAAAGAGCCGCTGGTCCTGCCGGCGCGTATTCCGAACCTGCTGATCAACGGGTCGGGTGGTATTGCGGTGGGCATGGCCACCAACATTCCGCCGCACAACCTGACCGAGGTGGTGGATGCCTGTCTGCGCATGCTGCAGGAGCCGGATGTCTCCATCGAGGAACTGATCAAGATCATCCCGGCGCCGGACTTCCCCACCGCAGGCCTGATCTACGGCCTGTCCGGCGTGCATGAGGGCTATCGCACCGGGCGTGGTCGCGTGGTGATGCGGGCGCGCACCCACTTCGAGGACATCGGCAAGGGTGACCGCCAGGCGATCATCGTCGACGAGATTCCCTACCAGGTTAACAAGAAGACCCTGATCGAGAAGATCGCCGAGCTGGTCAACGAGAAGAAGATCGAGGGCATCAGCGACATCCGTGACGAGTCGGACAAGTCCGGCATGCGCATGGTCATCGAGCTCAAGCGCAATGAAGTGCCTGACGTGGTGCTGAACAACCTGTTCAAGCAGACCCAGCTGCAGGACACCTTCGGCATGAACATGGTGGCGCTGGTGGATGGCAAGCCGCGCCTGCTCAACCTCTACCAGATGATCGACTGCTTCCTCGCCCACCGGCGCGAAGTGGTCACCCGCCGCACCATCTTCGAACTGCGCAAGGCGCGCGAACGTGGCCACATTCTGGAAGGCCTGGCGGTGGCGCTGTCCAACGTGGACGAGATCATCGCCCTGATCAAGGCGGCGCCGACCCCGCCCGAGGCCAAGAAGGCCCTGATGGGGCGCCAGTGGCGCTCCGCCCTGGTCGAGGAGATGCTTGCCCGTGCGGCGGCCGACAGCTTCCGCCCGGAGGGGCTGGCCCCCGAATTCGGTCTGTCGGCCCAGGGCTACCGCCTGTCCGATGCCCAGGCCCAGGCCATCCT
The DNA here is from genome assembly GCA_937967645.1 of uncultured Zoogloea sp. GTDB lineage: Bacteria > Pseudomonadota > Gammaproteobacteria > Burkholderiales > Rhodocyclaceae > Zoogloea. Next base: position 61,682 of record CALBTT010000063.1, on the reverse strand, counting down.
CGAACTGCGTCTGCAGCGCCTGACCGGCCTGGAGCAGGACAAGATCGTTGCCGAGTACAAGGAAGTGATGGACAACATCGCCGACCTGCTCGACATCCTGGCCCGCCCCGAGCGCATCACCGCGATCATCGTGGACGAGCTGAACCTCATCAAGCAGCAGTTCGGCGACCCGCGACGGTCCGAGGTGGTGATGAACACCGCCGACATCAATATAGAAGACCTGATCGCGCCCCAGGACATGGTCGTGACCTTGTCCCACACCGGCTACTTCAAGCGTCAGCCGCTGACCGACTACCGGGCGCAGAAGCGTGGCGGGCGCGGCAAGCAGGCCGCCGCGGTGAAGGACGACGACTTCGTCGACCAGCTCTTCGTGGCCAACACCCACGACCACATCCTGTGCTTCTCCAACCGTGGCCGCCTGTACTGGCTGAAGGTTTATGAAGTGCCGGAAGGCACCCGCAACAGCCGCGGCCGGCCCATTGTCAATCTCTTCCCGCTGCTCGAGGGTGAGAAGATCACCGCCGTGTTGCCGGTCAAGGTGTTCGACGAAGGCCACTTCATCTTCATGGCCACAGCCCAGGGCACGGTCAAGAAGACCCCGCTCACCGACTTCTCCAACCCGCGCAAGGCCGGCATCATCGCCGTGGGCCTGGACGAGGGGGATTATCTGGTTGGTGTGGCGATCACCGATGGTCAGCACGACGTGATGATGTTCTCCGATGCCGGCAAGGCCGTGCGCTTCAGCGAGAACGACGTGCGTCCGATGGGGCGTCAGGCCCGTGGCGTGCGCGGCATGATGCTGGAAGACGGTCAGACTGTGATCGCCATGCTGGTGGCCAGCAACGAAGAGCAAAGCGTGCTCACCGCCACCGAGAACGGCTTCGGCAAGCGTACCCCGATCGGCGAGTACACCCGCCATGGCCGTGGCACCAAGGGCATGATCGCCATCCAGACCTCCGACCGCAACGGCAAGGTGGTGGCCGCCACGCTGGTGACCGAGAAGGACCAGATCATGCTCATCACCACCGGGGGGGTGCTGGTGCGCACCCGCGTCGCCGAGATCCGCGAGATGGGCCGTGCTACCCAGGGCGTCACCCTGATCTCGGTGGATGAGGGGAGCACCCTGTCCGGCGTGCAGAAGATCCTCGAAGGCGAGGAGGAAGAGCAGGATGTGGGTGAGGTGGAAGGTGGCGAGGGCTCCGCGGGCGATCAGCCGGCAGCCTGAGCGGAACGAGCAACAAGGATTCGGATAATGCGGATATTCAACTTTTCGGCCGGTCCGGCCGTCCTGCCCACCACCGTGCTGGAGCAGGTTCGCGATGAGCTCCTCGACTGGCGTGGTCGTGGCATGGGCATCATGGAAATGAGCCACCGGGGCAAGGATTTCTCCGGGGTCATCGCCGAAGCCGAAGCCGATCTGCGTGAGCTGATGGGCATCCCGGCCAATTACAAGGTGCTCTTCCTGCAGGGTGGCGCCACCCAGCAGTTCGCCCAGATTCCCATGAACCTGCTGGCGGGGCGCTCGGCCGACTACATCGTCACCGGCTCCTGGTCCAAGAAGGCCTACAAGGAAGCCCAGCCCTTCGGCGCGGTACGTCTGGCCGGGAGCACGGAGGCCGATGCCTTCACCCGGCTGCCCCGCGCGGACGAGCTGAAGCTCGACCCTCAGGCCGCTTACCTGCATATCTGCACCAACGAGACCATCCACGGCGTCGAGATGTTCGATGTGCCGCAAGCGCCCGCGGGTGTGCCGCTGGTGGCGGACATGAGCTCCCACATCCTGTCGCGCCCGATGGATGTGTCGCGCTATGGCCTGATCTATGCAGGCGCCCAGAAAAACATCGGCCCGGCCGGCCTGGTCATCGTGATCGTGCGGGAAGACCTGCTCGGCAAGGCGTCGGCGGTCACCCCGGGGGTCATGAACTACGCGGTGATGGCCGAGCATGGCTCCATGCTCAACACCCCGCCCACCTTCGGCATCTATCTGGCTGGCCTGATCTTCAAGGATCTCAAGGCGCAGGGGGGGCTGGCGGCGGTCGAGAAGACCAACATCGCCAAGGCGCGCAAGCTCTACGATGCCATCGAGGCCAGTGGCGGCTTCTACCGCAATCCGGTGGAGGCGTCCTGCCGCTCGCGCATGAACGTGCCTTTCACCCTGGCCAATCCTGCGCTGGACGTCGAGTTCCTGGCGGAGGCCGATGCACTGCGGCTGTCCGGGCTGAAGGGGCACAAGTCGGTGGGAGGCATGCGCGCGTCGATCTATAACGCCATGAGCCTCGAGGGTGTGGATGCGCTGGTGGCGCTGATGCAGGATTTCGCCGCCCGCAAGGGTTGAGTGGAGCGGTTTCGTTGTCAGGAGCGGGAATGAACGAAGGGATGCTGCAGGAACTCGGCGTGGTGCGCGAGCAGATCGACGCCATTGATGCCCAGATGCTGGCGCTGCTCAACCAGCGCGCCAAGTGTGCCCAGCACGTGGGCGAGATCAAGGCCAGGTATGGTGATGCCGGTTACATCTACCGGCCGGAGCGGGAGGCCCAGGTGCTGCGGCGGATCCAGTCCCTCAACGAGGGGCCGCTGCCGAATGAGAGCGTGACCTTCTTCTTCCGCGAAGTGATGTCCGCCTGCCTGTCCCTCGAGACGCCACTCGGCATCGCCTTCCTCGGGCCCCTTGGCACCTTCTCGGAGAGTGCCGCCGTCAAGCACTTCGGTCATGCCGCCCGTCTGGCGCCCCAGGGCACCATCGACGACGTGTTCCGTGAGGTCGAGGCCGGTCATGCCCACTATGGTGTGGCGCCGGTGGAGAACTCCACCGAAGGTGCCGTGGGGCGCACCCTCGACCTGCTGCTCGGCTCCTCGCTGAAGATCTGTGGTGAGGTGGTGCTGCGCATCCACCAGCATCTGATGACCCGGGAGACCGAGCTGGGCAAGATCACCAAGGTCTACTCCCATGCCCAGTCGCTGGCCCAGTGCCACGAATGGCTGAACCGTTCCCTGCCGGGCGTGCCGCGCATCTCGGTGGGCAGCAACGCCGAAGCCGCCCGTCTGGCCTCCATCGAGCCGGGCGCTGCGGCGATCGCCGGCGAGGCGGCCTCCGAGCGCTACGATCTGCCACGCCTGGTCGAGAGCATCGAGGATGAGCCCAACAACACCACCCGCTTCCTGGTGCTCGGCCGCCACGATGCCGGTCGTACCGGTGCGGACAAGACCTCGCTGATCCTCTCTGCGGCCAACCGGCCCGGTGCCGTGCATGAGCTGCTGGCGCCCTTTGCCCAGGCTGGGGTGTCCATGAACCGTCTGGAGTCCCGGCCGGCCCGTGCCGCCCTGTGGGAGTACATGTTCTACGTGGACATCGAAGGTCACCGGGATGATCCGGCGGTCAAGGCCGCCCTGGATGACCTCGCCGGGCGTGCGGCTTACCTCAAGGTCCTGGGTTCCTACCCCCAGGCTGTTTACTGATTCCGGAGTTTTCCATGCGTGTGTGTGATCTGGCGCCTGCCCACATCCGGGCGATTTCCCCCTACCAGCCGGGCAAGCCCATTTCGGAGCTGGCCCGGGAGATGGGGCTGGCCGAGGCGTCCATCGTCAAGCTGGCCTCCAATGAGAACCCGCTGGGCATCGGCGAGCGGACCCGCGCGGCCATCGAAGCCTCGCTGGCCGACATCGCCCGCTACCCCGACGGCAACGGCTTCGAACTGAAGGACGCCCTGTGCCGCCGCTACGGCGTGAAGATGAATCAGATCGTCCTGGGCAATGGTTCCAACGACATCCTCGAACTGGCGGCCGGGGCCTTCCTGGGGCCGGACCGGGATGCCGTCTACGCCCAGCATGCCTTTGCCGTGTATCCCCTGGCGACCCAGGCCGCCGGTGCACGCGGCATCGAGGTGCCGGCAAAGAACTTCGGCCACGATCTGGATGCCATGCTCGCCGCCGTCACGCCGGCGACCCGCGTCATCTTCATCGCCAACCCCAACAACCCGACCGGCACCTTCGTGCCCGGCCCCGAGCTTGAGGCCTTCCTCGCCCGGGTGCCTGCCGAGGTGCTGGTGGTGCTGGACGAGGCCTACACCGAATATCTGGCGCCGGCCCAGCGCTACGATGCCATCGCCTGGCTCGAGCGTTTCCCCAATCTGCTGATCAGCCGCACCTTCTCCAAGGCCTACGGCCTGGCGGGCCTGCGGGTGGGTTACGGTCTGGGCAGCCCGGAGGTGATCGACCTGCTTAACCGGGTCCGTCAGCCCTTCAATGTGACCAGCGTGGGGCTGGCCGCCGCCGCCGCCGCCTTGTTCGACGACGACTTCCTGCGGCGCAGCTTCGAGATGAACCTGGCCGGCATGGCCCAGCTCACCGAAGGTTTCACCCGCCTGGGGCTGGACTGGATCCCCTCCGCGGGCAACTTCGTCACCTTCAAGGTGGGTGATGGCGCCAAGGTCAATGCGGGCCTGCTGCGCCAGGGCGTGATCGTGCGCCCGATCGGGGCCTATGGCATGCCGGAGTGGCTGCGCGTGTCGATCGGCCTGGAGAGCGAGAACGCGCGTTTCCTCGAGGCCCTGCCGGCCGCGCTGGCCTGAGCGGAGCGGGGCGTGGACAAGATCGACAAGCTCGTCGTCTGCGGTGTCGGCCTGATCGGTGGCTCGGTGGCGCTGGCGCTGCGCCGGGCCCGGTTGGTCAATCGCATCGTCGGTGTCGGCCGGCGGCCCGAGCCGCTGGCCATGGCCCGCCAGCTTGGCGTCATCGACGAGATTGCCACCGACTGGGCCGATGCCCTCGACGGTGCCAGCATGGTGCTGCTGGCCATGCCCGTTGGGCAGATGGACGCGGTGGCCGCCGCCATCGCCCCGCATCTGGCGCCGGGCACCATCGTCACCGATGCCGGCAGCACCAAGCGCGACGTGATCGAGGCCATCTATCGCCATTTGGGGGCCCACCTGGCCACGGTGGTGCCGGCCCATCCCATCGCCGGGGCCGAGAAGAGCGGCCCGGCCGCTGCCCAGGCCGAGCTCTACCGGGGCCGCAAGGTGGTCGTCACGCCCCTGCCCGAGAACGCGCCCGAGGCCGTGGCGCGGGTGCGGGACATGTGGGCGGCCTGCGGTGCCGTGCTGCATGAGATGAGCCCGCAAGAGCACGACCGGGTGTTCGCCGCGGTCAGTCACCTGCCGCACCTCCTGGCCTTCGGCCTGGTGCATGACCTGGCTGGCCGGGCCAACGCCGAGCAGCTGTTCAGCTACGCGGCCAGCGGCTTCCGCGACTTCACCCGGGTGGCGGGCAGTCACCCCGAGATGTGGCGCGACATCTGCCTGGCCAACCGACATTCACTGCTGGCTGAGCTGGATGCCTACTTGTCCGAACTGGCCTACCTGCGGGCCCTGCTGATGGACGGTAACGGCCCTTCGCTGGAGGCGGTCTTCGCCGATGCCAGCCGGGCCCGCAACGAATGGGCCGACAAGGCTTTCCCTGCGACGCCCTCGGGCGAGTAATACAAGGATTTTCCATGGAATTCATCGATCTGCCGCCGATGCGGAAGGCTGCGGGCCAGGTGCGCCTGCCGGGCTCCAAGAGCATCTCGAACCGGGTGCTGCTGCTGGCTGCGCTGGCTGAGGGTGAGACGCTCGTCGAGGATCTGCTCGATTCCGATGACACCCGCGTGATGCGCAACGCCATCGTGGCCCTGGGCGTCGAGGTTGTGGAGGAGGGTGGTGCGCTGCGGGTCAAGGGCTGCGCCGGCCGCTTCCCCGGGCTCAAGGCTGATCTCTTCGTCGGTAACTCGGGGCTCAGCATCCGTACTCTGGTGCCTGCCATCGCGGCCAGTCTTTCCGGTGCCGCCGATGACGCAGAGGTGCGCCTGTCTGGCGTGCCGCGCATGCATGAGCGTCCCATCGGTGACCTGGTCGATGGGCTCAAGCAGCTTGGCGCCCGGGTCGAGTGGCTGGGGCAGGAGGGCTATCCTCCGCTCGCCCTCAAGGCGGCCGGCCTGCAGGCCGAGCGGGTCAGCGTGCGTGGCAATGTGTCGAGCCAGTTCCTCACCGGGCTGCTCCAGGCCGCGCCGCTGGTCGCCCGCGACAAGCCGCTGGTCATCGAGGTGGAGGGTGAGCTGATCAGCCGCCCCTACGTGGAAATCACCCTCAACCTGATGGAGCGCTTCGGGGTCCAGGTGCAGCGTGACGGCTGGAACCGCTTCACCGTGGCGGCCGGGCAGGGCTATCGCTCGCCGGGCCGCATTGCGGTCGAGGGGGATGCCTCCACGGCCAGTTACTTCCTCGCCGCGGGCGCCTTGGGCGGTGGCCCGGTGCGGGTGGTCGGGGCTGGGCGGCGCAGCATCCAGGGTGACGTGAAGTTTGCCGACGCGCTGGCCGTGATGGGCGCCGAGGTCACCTGGGGGGACGACTGGATCGAGGCGCGGGCGCCGGCCTCGGGCCGCCTCAAGGCCTTTGACCTCGATCTCAATCACATCCCTGACGCAGCGATGACCCTGTCGGTCGCCGCCCTGTTCGCCGATGGTCCCAGCACCCTGCGCAATATCGGCAGCTGGCGCGTCAAGGAGACCGACCGCATCGCTGCCATGGCCGCCGAGCTGCGCAAGCTCGGGGCGACCGTCGAGGAGTTTCCGGAGAGCATCCGCGTGACCCCGCCGGCCCGCCTGCAACCGGCGGTCATCGATACCTACGACGATCACCGGGTGGCCATGTGCTTCTCCCTGGCGACCCTTGGCGGTACCTATCTGCGGATCAATGATCCGAAATGCGTCAACAAGACCTTCCCCGAGTATTTCCAGACCTTTGCCGGCATCGCGCAGCCGGTGCCCGTGGTGGCGATCGACGGTCCTTCGGCGTCCGGCAAGGGTACGGTGGCGGCGTTGGTGGCCGAAGCCCTGGGTTTTGACCATCTCGACAGTGGCGCCCTTTACCGGATCGTGGCCCTGTCCGCCATGCGCACGGGTGTGGCTCTGGACGACGAAGCCGCTGTCGCCGCCCTGGCTGCCGGTCTGCCGGCTCGTTTCGAGGGTGGGAAGGTGTTGCTCGATGGCGACGACGTGACCGACGAGATCCGCAGCGAGGCCTGTTCCGTGGGTGCATCCCGGGTTGCAGTGCTGCCCCAGGTGCGGGACGCCCTGTTCTGGCGGCAGCGGGCCTACCGCAGCGGGGCGGGAGTCGTCGCCGAAGGGCGCGACATGGGGTCGGTGGTATTCCCGGACGCGGAGCTCAAGATATTCCTCACCGCGTCCGTGGAAGCGCGCGCGGAACGACGTTATAAGCAGTTGATCGGTAAAGGAATGCCTGCTAGTATGATTGATCTGCTCAAAGATCTCCATGAACGGGATGCGCGGGATTCCCAGCGCACCGTGGCGCCTTTGAAGCAGTGTGAGGATGCAGCCCTGCTCGATACCTCCGAATTGACCGTCCAGCAGGCGGTGGATTTCGTGGTGGAGCGCGCGGCGGGTCTTCGCCGCTGAGTTCGTAATCAAGGTCTTCCGCTGCTCGCCCGGGCAGTGGAGGGTTGTTCAACCAGGAGCCGTCTCACGACGGTTGTAAGGTTCTTTTTTCATATGTCCACTGCCACCCCTGTCTCCTTCGAGGAAAGCTTTGCCGCCCTCTTCGAGGAATCCCTCAATCGTCAGGAAATGCGCGCCGGCGAAGTCATCACCGCCGAAGTCGTGCGCATCGACCAGAACTTCGTCGTCGTCAACGCTGGCCTCAAGTCCGAGAGCTACATTCCCATCGAGGAATTCCGTAGCGATCGTGGCGAACTGATGGCCGAAATCGGCGACTACGTGCAGGTCGCCATCGAGCAGCTCGAAGACGGTTACGGCGAAACCCGCCTGTCCCGCGACAAGGCCAAGCGCATCGCCGCCTGGAACGACCTCGACAAGGCACTGAACGACGCGATCCTCGTGAAGGGCATGATCACCGGCAAGGTGAAGGGTGGCCTGACGGTCATGGTGAACGGCATCCGCGCGTTCCTGCCGGGTTCCCTGGTGGACATGCGTCCGGTGAAGGACACCACCCCGTTCGAAGGCAAGGAATTCGAATTCCGCGTGATCAAGCTCGACCGCAAGCGCAACAACGTGGTCGTGTCCCGTCGCGCCGTGCTGGAAGCCTCCATGGGCGAAGAGCGTCAGAAGCTCCTCGAAACCCTCAAGGAAGGCACTGTCGTCAAGGGTATCGTCAAGAACATCACCGACTACGGCGCATTCGTCGACCTGGGCGGCATCGATGGCCTGCTGCACATCACCGACCTGGCCTGGCGCCGTGTCCGTCACCCGTCCGAAGTTCTGGCCGTGGGCGACGAGCTGGAAGCCAAGGTGCTCAAGTTCGACCAGGAGAAGAACCGCGTCTCCCTGGGCCTCAAGCAGCTGGGCGAAGATCCGTGGGTGGGCATCTCCCGCCGTTACCCGCAGGGTACCCGTCTGTTCGGCAAGGTCACCAACATCACCGACTACGGTGCGTTCGTGGAAGTCGAGCAGGGCATCGAGGGCCTGGTGCACGTGTCCGAAATGGACTGGACCAACAAGAACATCCACCCGACCAAGGTTGTCCAGCTGGGCGACGAAGTCGAAGTGATGATCCTCGAGATCGACGAAGACCGTCGCCGCATCTCCCTGGGCATGAAGCAGTGCATGTCCAACCCGTGGGACGATTTCGCCATCAACCACAAGAAGGGCGACAAGGTCCGTGGTCAGATCAAGTCCCTGACCGACTTCGGCGTGTTCATCGGCCTGGAAGGCGGTATCGATGGTCTGGTGCACCTGTCCGACCTGTCCTGGTCTCTGACCGGCGAAGAAGCTGTCCGCCAGTACAAGAAGGGCGATGAGGTCGAGGCCGTGGTGCTGAACATCGACGTCGAGAAGGAGCGTATCTCCCTCGGCATCAAGCAGCTCGATGGCGACCCCTTCACCAATTTCATCGCCACCCACGACAAGAACACCCTCGTGAACGGCACCGTGAAGTCCGTGGATGCCCGTGGCGCCGTGATCGCCCTGAACAGCGATGTCGAAGGCTACCTGCGTGCGTCCGAGTTCTCCCGTGACCGTGTGGACGATCTGTCCCTGCTGCTGAAGGTCGGTGAGGAAGTCGAGGCCCTGATCGTCAACGTGGATCGCAAGACCCGTGGCATCAACCTCTCCATCCGTGCCAAGGATCAGGTCGAGCAAAGCGAAGCGATGAGCAAGCTGGCGTCCGACAGCGCTTCCGCTGCCAGCGGCACCACCAACCTCGGTGCGCTGCTGAAGGCCAAGCTCAACGAGCAGAAGTAAGCGGTTCAGGCATGACGAAGTCGGAGCTCATCGCCCGGCTGGCGGAGCGTTTTCCCCAGCTGGTAGCGAAGGACGCCGAATTCGCGGTAAAGATGATTCTCGATGCGATGACCGATGCCTTGTCGCGGGGTGATCGTATCGAGATCCGCGGTTTTGGCAGCTTTGCCTTGAATTACCGGCCTCCCCGGGTCGGACGCAATCCGAAGTCGGGGGAAAAAGTCCAGGTGCCGGAGAAGTACGTTCCGCATTTTAAGGCCGGCAAGGAACTGCGGGAGCGCGTCGATATGATGGGTTGAAGCCCATCCGACGGTTTCCGGTCCGGAAGCCCGAGCCTGAAACGGAAGGCGGCGAAAGCCGCCTTCTTTTTTTTGTCCACGTCGGGGATAATTTGGGCCATGCGCGCCCTAATCTGGATTCTCCGGCTGTTTTTATTCCTCCTGCTCTTCGGCTTCGCCGTCAAGAATGACGACGTCGTCAGCTTGCGGTTCTTCTTCGGGGCGCAGTGGCAGATGCCGCTGGTGCTCGTGATTCTTCTGTTCGTAGTGGTTGGCGTGCTGGTCGGTGTGACGGCGACGCTCTCCATCCTTTATCGACAGCACCGGGAGATCGACAATCTCCGCCGTAGCGGCCATTCCGCCGCTCCGGATGTCCGCGTCCGCCCTCCCGTGGCCGATGGTCCGGACCTGCCTGAGACCTACTGAATCCATGGAATTCGAGTTGTGGTGGCTGCTGGCCTTTCCCCTGTTTTTCGTCCTGGGATGGCTGGCGGCACGGATTGACATCAAGCATCTGGTCAAAGAGTCGCGGGCATTGCCGCGAACCTACCTGACCGGTCTCAACTTTCTGCTCAACGAGCAGCCCGACAAGGCCATCGATGCCTTCATCGAAGCGGTGAAGATCGACAACCAGACCGTCGAGCTGCACTTTGCCCTGGGTAGCCTGTTCCGTCGTCGTGGCGAAACCGACCGGGCGATCCGCATGCACCAGAATCTGATCGATCGCGACGACCTGTCGGACGATCAGCGCCTGCAGGCCACCTCCGAGCTCGGTCTCGACTTCCTCAAGGCGGGGCTGCTGGACCGGGCCGAGGCTGTGTTCGTGCAGTTGCGCGGGACCCGCCTCAATGAGTTCGCCCTCAAGAATCTGCTCGACATTTATCAGCAGGAAAAGGACTGGCGCAAGGCGATCGACATCGCCGAAGCCTTGCCGGGCCACGAGAGCGCCCTGTGGGAAAAGGAAGTGGCCAACTTCCACTGCGAACTGGCCTCCGACCACCTGGCCAATTCGCGCTTCGGCGAGGCCCTTGCTGAATTGCGGCGGGCCCTCGACATGAACCGGAAATCCGTGCGTGCCAGCATGTTGCTCGGCGACCTGCATGCCGCGCAAGGCGATGACCAGGAGGCGCTGGAGGCCTGGAAGAAGGTGGAGAGCCAGAATCCTGTCTACCTCGCGCTGGTGGCCGAGCGCCTGATGGATGCCTACCGCCGCCTGGGGAGCCTCGAGCAAGGCATGCAGCTGCTGCGCAGCTATCTGGAGAAGTACCCGTCCCTCGACCTGCTGGATGCGTTGTTTCAGTGGGAGTTGCAGAAGGAGGGGGCGTCGGCGGCCTATCACCTGGTGCGTGACGAACTCCAGCGCAACCCGACCTTGCTTGGTCTGGACAAGCTGCTGGAAGCTGCGCTGCTGACGGCTCCGGCCGAGCAGCGCATGGATATCGAGCTGGTCAAGGGCCTGGTCCACGGCCATACCCGGCGGGTCGCGCGCTATCGCTGCGATGCCTGTGGTTTCAAGGCGCGCCAGTTCTATTGGCGCTGTCCGGCCTGCGGCGGTTGGGAAACCTATCCGCCCCGGCGTACCGAGGAATTCGATCTGACCCCCTGAGGTGCAGAGGGGCTGCACTCGAACGAGACGGCGTGCCTGGGTTTGACTGAAATTTCACCTGGAATTCTCGCGGGAACATTCATATGAAGATTACGGTGGTTGGCACGGGCTATGTGGGGCTCGTTTCCGGAGCCTGTCTGGCTGAGATGGGCAACGACGTGCTGTGCCTCGACCTGGATCCGGAGAAGATCCGGATTCTCGAGGAGGGTGGCATCCCCATTCACGAACCCGGGCTGGACCAGGTCGTTGCCCGCAACGTCGCGGCCGGGCGCCTGCATTTCACGACCAATGTGCAGGAGGCGGTGCAGTTCGGCACCATCCAGTTCATTGCCGTGGGTACGCCGCCCGACGAAGACGGCTCCGCCGACCTGCAGTACGTCTTGTCGGCGGCCCGCGCCATCGGTCGCCACATGACCGACTACAAGGTCATCGTGGACAAGAGCACGGTCCCCGTCGGTACTGCGGACAAGGTCAAGGCGGCCGTCCAGGCCGAACTCGACGCCCGCGGCGCAGCCATTCCGTACAGCATCGTGTCGAACCCGGAGTTCCTCAAGGAAGGGGCGGCGGTGGATGACTTCATGCGTCCCGACCGCATTGTCGTGGGGGCCGAGGATGATCAGGCAATCTTCCTGATGAAGGCCTTGTACGCACCTTTCCAGCGCAATCACGAGAAGCTGCTGATCATGGATCTGCGCAGCGCGGAGCTCACCAAGTACGCCGCCAATGCCATGCTGGCCACGCGCATCAGTTTCATGAACGAACTGGCCCTGCTGGCCGAATCCCTGGGCGCCGACATCGAGCTCGTCCGTCAGGGGATCGGCAGCGATCCGCGCATCGGCTACCACTTCCTGTATGCCGGTTGCGGCTACGGCGGCTCCTGCTTCCCCAAGGATGTGAAGGCCCTGATCCGGACTGGCGCCGATGAGGGGCACGCCCTGCGCGTGCTCAATGCGGTCGAGGAAGCCAACGATGCACAGAAGCAGGTGCTGGTGAACAAGGTGGTGGCCCGCTTTGGCGAAGACCTCTCCGGTCTCCACTTCGCCATCTGGGGGCTGGCCTTCAAGCCCAACACCGATGACATGCGCGAGGCGCCAAGCCGGGTCATCATCGCCGAGCTGTTCAAGCGTGGTGCAACCGTCACCGCCTACGATCCCGTGGCCATGACCGAGACCGCACGCATTTTTGGGGATGAGCCGCGCCTGCGTTACGCCGAGCGGCCCATGCAGGCCCTGGATGGTGCCGATGCGCTGTTGATCGTGACCGAGTGGAAGGAGTTCCGCAGCCCCGACTTCACCGCGATCAAGGCCAAGCTGAAGACCCCGATCATCTTCGATGGCCGCAACCTCTTCGATCCCAAGCTGCCCCGTGAAGCGGGTCTGACCTATTTGAGCATCGGCCGTCCCTGATTCATAAGGGGGCCGTATCTCCCGGAGGGCTTCCCAGGAAGCCCTCTTTTCACTTTGTTGTTACCGTATCGCAACAAAACCCTGGGTGGCCCTGCCGTCGCCGGGAGCTGCATTCGGTATCATCTGCCCCAACTCCAATTTCCGATTCTGGTGAGCGCCATGGAATTCAAGACTCTCGAGGACTACGTGGGGCAGACGCCCCTGGTGCGCCTCAAACGCATCACGGCTGGTCGCAACAACGTCATCCTGGCCAAGCTGGAGGGCAATAATCCGGCAGGTTCGGTCAAGGATCGTCCGGCGCTGTCCATGATCCTGCATGCCGAGGAGCGCGGGGATATCCGCCCCGGGAACACCCTGATCGAAGCCACCAGCGGCAACACCGGCATCGCCCTGGCGATGGCCGCGGCGATCCGCGGCTACGGCATGATCCTGGTGATGCCCGAGAACCAGAGCGTCGAGCGTCGTCAGACCATGCGCGCCTTCGGTGCCGAGCTGGTGTTGACGCCGAAGGAAGGTGGGATGGAGTTGGCGCGGGATGTGGCGGAGCGCATGCGCGACGAGGGGAGGGGCGTGATCCTCGACCAGTTCGCCAATCAGGACAATCCGCGGGCCCACATCGAAGGTACAGGCCCAGAGATCTGGGAGCAGACCGGCGGCACCGTCACCCATTTCATCAGCAGCATGGGCACCACTGGCACCATCATGGGGGTGTCCAGTTACCTCAAGTCGCGCAATCCGGACATCCGCATCATCGGCTGTCAGCCGACGGAAGGGGCGCAGATTCCCGGCATCCGCAAATGGCCCGAAGCCTATCTGCCGAGTATCTACGACAAGTCCCGGGTGGATCAGCTCGAGTACGTGGCGCAGGCCGATGCCGAGGAGATGACCCGTCGCCTGGCCAGGGAGGAAGGCATCTTTGCCGGCATCTCCTCCGGTGGTGCCATGCACGTGGCGCTGCGCCTCGCCGAACAGGTCGAGAATGCGGTGATCGTCTCCATCGTCTGCGACCGCGGCGACCGCTACCTGTCCACCGGTGTCTTCCCCGCCTGACCATGACCATGCCGACCACGCTCGTCTTCGATATCGAGACCATTCCCGATGTGGCGGGGATCCGCAGTCTGCACGGCCTGCCGGCGGACCTGGGCGACGAGGAGGTAGCCGAATACGCCTTCCAGCTGCGTCGGGCGGCTTCCGGTACGGACTTCCTGCCTCACCACCTGCAGCGGGTGGTCACCATCTCCTGCGTGCTGCGGGATGCCTCCCAGTTCAGGGTCTTCTCCCTGTCCGAGCCGGACTGCCAGGAAGGGCAGATCATCCAGCGCTTCTTCGATGGCATCGAACGTTTCACGCCGCAACTGGTGTCGTGGAACGGGGGCGGGTTCGACCTGCCGGTGCTCCACTACCGCGGCATGCTGCATGGCATATCCGCACCGCGTTACTGGGATCTGGGTGATGGCGATTACGTGGACTCTCGCGAGTTCAAGTGGAACAACTACATCGGCCGCTACCACCTGCGTCACCTGGACCTGATGGATCTGCTGGCCCTGTATCAGCCGCGCGCCAATGCGCCCCTGGATGACCTGGCCAAGCTGATGGGCTTTCCGGGCAAGCTGGGCATGGATGGTTCGGCGGTGTGGAAGGGGTATTGCGATGGGCGGATCGCCGACATCCGCGACTATTGCGAGACGGACGTCGTCAACACCTACCTGGTGTTCCTGCGTTTCCAGCTGATGCGGGGCACCCTCGATCGCCAGCACTATGAAGCAGAGCTGGCTTTTGTGAAGGACGCCCTCGGCCGCCTGGAGGCGGAGCACTGGAAGCGCTTCCTCGCCGCCTGGCCTGAATCGGGCCTCGATAAAGTAATTTGAACAAAGTAGTTGACAGGTTCTGGGAACCGTCTATAATGCGGGCTTCTTAGGCGCGTAGCTCAGCTGGTTAGAGCACCACCTTGACATGGTGGGGGTCGTTGGTTCGAGTCCAATCGCGCCTACCAAACACCTAAGAAGGAAAACGAATGTCTCGAACTTGCAGCGCTAAGGCTAGGTAATAACGAGTCTGCTGTAAGGCGTTTTCCAAAAAAAGAAAAAGTGCGGCTCGTCCGCACTTTTTTTTTGCCCTGAATTTTCCGAAGCGAGTCCTCATGCCCAACATCACCTTGCCCGACGGTTCAGTACGCAGTTTCGAGCAGCCCGTGACGATCGCCCAGGTCGCCGCCTCCATCGGTGCCGGTCTGGCCAAGGCGGCGCTGGCCGGCAAGGTCGATGGCAAGCTGGTGGATACCTCGCACCTCATCGAGGGGGATGTGGCCCTCGCCATCGTGACCGACAAGGATCCGGATGGTCTCGAGGTCATTCGCCATTCCACGGCCCACCTGCTGGCCTATGCGGTCAAGGAGCTCTTTCCGGAGGCTCAGGTGACCATCGGTCCGGTGATCGAGAACGGCTTTTTCTACGATTTCTCCTACAAGCGCCCGTTCACGCCTGAGGATCTCGAGAAGATCGAGGCTCGCATGGTCGAGTTGGCCAAGCGCGACATCCCTGTCGAGCGCAGCGTGCTGCCGCGGGATGAAGCGGTGGCCTACTTCAAGTCCATCGGTGAGCACTACAAGGCTGAGATCATTGCCTCGATTCCGCAGGGTGAGGACGTGTCCCTGTACCGGGAGGGCGACTTCACGGACCTGTGCCGCGGCCCTCACGTGCCCTCGACCGGCAAGCTGAAGGTCTTCAAGCTCATGAAGGTGGCTGGCGCCTACTGGCGTGGTGACTCCAAGAACGAGATGCTGCAGCGCATCTACGGCACGGCCTGGGCCAAGAAGGAAGAGCAGGAGGCCTACCTGCACATGCTGGAAGAGGCCGAGAAGCGCGACCACCGCCGCCTGGGCAAGCAACTGGATCTGTTCCACCTGCAGGAAGAGGCGCCGGGGATGGTGTTCTGGCATCCCAATGGCTGGACCCTCTGGCAGCAGATCGAGCAGTACATGCGCCGCGTGCTGAATGAAGCCGGCTATCAGGAGGTCAAGACGCCGCTGGTGATGGATCGCCAGCTGTGGGAGCGCTCGGGGCACTGGGATAACTACCGGGACAACATGTTCACCACCGAATCGGAAAAGCGCGACTACGCGATCAAGCCGATGAACTGTCCGGGGCATGTCCAGATTTATAACCACGGCCTGCATTCCTACCGCGATCTGCCGCTGCGTCTCGCCGAGTTCGGCTCCTGCCATCGCAACGAGCCTTCCGGTGCGCTGCATGGCCTGATGCGGGTGCGTGGCTTCGTGCAGGACGATGCCCACATCTTCTGTACCGAAGATCAGATCGTTGCCGAAGTGACGGCTTTCAACGAGCTGCTGTCGCGCGTTTATCGGGACTTCGGTTTCACGGATGTGGCCGTCAAGCTGTCGCTGCGCCCCGAGAAGCGGGCGGGCTCCGACGAGGTCTGGGACAAGGCCGAGGCGGGCCTGCGTCAGGCGCTGGCTGCCTCCGGGCATCAGTGGGAGGAGCTGCCGGGCGAGGGCGCCTTCTACGGCCCCAAGATTGAATACCACGTCAAGGATGCGCTGGGTCGCTCCTGGCAGTGTGGCACCATGCAGCTCGACTTCGTGCTGCCTGAACGCCTGGATGCCGAATATGTGGCCGAAGACAACTCCCGGCGTCGTCCGGTGATGCTGCACCGGGCGATCCTCGGTTCCCTCGAGCGCTTCATCGGCATCCTGATCGAAAACCACGCCGGTGCCCTGCCTCTGTGGCTGTCGCCGGTGCAGGCGGTGGTGCTGAATATCTCCGAGTCCCAGGCGGATTACGTCACGGAAGTCGTCAAGTCCCTGCGTGCGCGTGGTTTCCGGGTTGAGGCGGATTTGCGCAACGAGAAGATTACTTATAAAATACGCGAACATAGCGTAAGAAAGCTGCCTTACCTGCTTGTGGTGGGTGACAAAGAAAAGGCAGCTGAAGTAGTGGCCGTCCGCGCCCGTGGTAATCAGGATCTCGGTCAAATGTCCCTCGATCAGATTGTCGAGCGTTGGCAAGACGAAATCGCTTCGTTTGCCGGCACGGCCTGATTTTTTTGTTTTCTATGGAGATTTAAACCATCGCTCAGGATAAGAAGCTGCGCATCAACGGCGAAATTAGCGTGCCGGAAGTGCGCCTGACGGGTGAGGACGGTGAGCAGATCGGCATCGTTTCTCTGCGTGCTGCATTGGAAGCGGCTGAAGAAGCGGGCGTCGATCTGGTAGAGATCGCGCCGATGGCGAAGCCGCCGGTGTGTCGCTTGATGGACTTCGGCAAGTACAAGTACGAAGAAGCCAAGCGCGCCCACGAAGCCAAGCAGAAGCAGAAGCAGATCCAGGTCAAGGAAGTGAAGCTCCGTCCGGGTACGGATGAGAACGACTACCAGATCAAGCTGCGGAACCTGATCAAGTTCCTGAACGAAGGTGACAAGGCGAAGGTGACCCTCCGTTTCCGGGGCCGTGAAATGGCCCACCAGGAATTCGGCATGCGCCAGCTGGAACGCATCAAGGCCGACCTCGAAGAAATCGCGATGGTCGAGCAGATGCCGAAGATGGAAGGCCGCCAGATGATCATGGTCATCGCGCCGAAGAAGAAGCATTGAGGATTTCAGGTGCCCGGCTAGTTCGGGTGCCGGAACACGGCGGGCAGAATAGTCCGCCGTAAACAAGTGGTGACGGGTTGTTGAAGCGTTTCCGGAAGTCGGAAACCACCCGGGGCCATGACATAAGCTGGAGTACTTCATGCCCAAGATGAAGACCAAGAGCGGGGCCGCCAAACGGTTCAAGGTCCGCGCTAGCGGTAGCATCAAGCGTTCGCAGGCGTTCAAGCGCCACATCCTGACCAAGAAGACCACCAAGAGCAAGCGCCAGCTGCGCGGCATGACTGCCGTCCACGCTGCGGACGAAAAGTCCATCCGCGCCATGATGCCCTACGCTTGATTTAGGAGAACGCAATGCCCCGAGTTAAACGCGGTGTAACCGCACGTGCCCGTCACAAGAAAGTCCTCGACCAAGCCAAGGGTTACCGCGGCCGTCGCAAGAACGTATACCGCATCGCCAAACAGGCGGTGATGAAGGCGGGCCAATATGCCTACCGTGACCGTCGTCAGCGCAAGCGTCAGTTCCGCGCTCTGTGGATCGCCCGTATCAACGCCGCCGCGCGTGAAGTCGGTCTGACCTACAGCCGCTTCATGAACGGCCTCAAGAAGGCCTCCATCGAAGTGGACCGCAAGGTGCTGGCCGACCTGGCTGTGTTTGACAAGCCCGCATTCGCGGCGCTCGCCGAACAAGCCAAGGCCAAGCTCGCTGCTTAAGCTCAAGCAGCACGAAAAAAGGAGGCCTGGCCTCCTTTTTTTTGTCCTGAACCCGGGATAAGACTGAACACAATGGATCAACTGGATCAACTCGTCACGCAGGCGGATGCCGATTTCTCCGCTGCTGCCGACGCCGCTGCCCTGGAAGTCGCCAAGGCGCGTTACCTGGGCAAGGCCGGCTCCCTCACGGAACTCCTCAAGGGGCTCGGCAAGCTCGATCCGGAGGCGCGCAAGAGCGCCGGCGCCGAGATCAACAAGGCCAAATCCGCCATCGAAGCCCTGCTCAATGCCCGTCGCGATGCCCTGCAGCAGGCCGCCCTCGAGGCGCAGCTGGCTGCCGAGGCGCTGGATGTGACCCTGCCTGGCCGTGGCCAGGGGGTCGGTGGCCTGCACCCGGTGGTGCGCACCCTGGAGCGTGTCGAACAGTTGTTCCGCTCCATCGGTTTCGATGTGGCCGAAGGCCCCGAGATCGAGACCGATTTCTACAATTTCACGGCATTGAACACCCCGGCCAATCACCCGGCCCGTTCGATGCACGACACCTTCTACCTGGAAAACGGCGAGGGCGTGCTGCTGCGCACCCATACCAGCCCGGTCCAGATCCGTGCCATGCAGGCCCACGTGGAAGCCTACAAGGACCGCGACACCATGCCCGAGCTGCGCATCATCGCGCCGGGCCGCGTGTATCGCGTGGACTCCGACGCCACCCACTCGCCCATGTTCCACCAGGTCGAAGGCCTGTGGGTCGGCGAGTCGGTGAGCTTCGCCGACCTGAAGGGCGTGGTGGCCGATTTCCTGCGCAGCTTCTTCGAGAGCGACGACCTGCAGGTGCGTTTCCGTCCGTCCTTTTTCCCGTTCACCGAGCCGTCCGCCGAGATCGACGTGGCCTTCATGAGCGGCGCCCTGAAGGGCCGCTGGCTGGAGATCGCCGGCTGCGGGATGGTGCACCCCAATGTGCTGCGCTTCGGCGGCATCGACCCCGAACGCTATACCGGCTTTGCTTTCGGCATGGGGCCCGACCGGCTCACCATGCTGCGCTATGGCGTCAATGACCTTCGCCTGTTCTTCGAAGGCGATCTCCGTTTCCTCGGTCAATTCAGGTAAGCCATGCAATTCTCAGAACTCTGGTTGCGCAGTTTCGTCAGTCCGGACCTCGATTCGGACGCGCTGGGGCATTTGCTCACCATGGCGGGGCTGGAAGTGGAAGAGCAGGACGGCGTGGCCGCCGTGTTCTCCAAAGTGGTGGTCGCGCAGATCGTCGAGGCCGAAAAGCATCCCAACGCCGACAAGCTGCGTGTCTGCAAGGTCGATGCCGGGCAGGGTGAGCTGCTGCAGATCGTCTGCGGCGCCCCCAATGCCGCCGCTGGTATCAAGATCCCCTGCGCGCTGGTGGGCGCCGACCTGGCCGGTTTCGGCATCAAGGCGGCCAAGCTGCGTGGTGTCGAGTCCTTCGGCATGCTGTGCTCGGCCAAGGAACTGGGCATCTCCGACGAGAGCAGCGGCCTGCTGGTATTGCCCGAGGATGCCCCGGTCGGCACCGACCTGCGGGACTACCTCGCCCTCAATGACACCCTGTTCACCATCAAGCTGACGCCGAACCGCGCCGACTGCCTCAGCCTCAGCGGCATCGCCCGCGAAGTGGCGGCCCTCACCGGCCAGCCCCTGAGCCTGCCGGCCTGCGAGCCGGTGGCCGCGGTGATCGCCGACAGCCGTGCCATCGTGCTGGATGCGCCGGAGGCCTGCCCGCGTTATTCCGGGCGGATCATCCGTGGTGTGAACGCCAAGGCACCGACGCCGGAATGGATGAAGCAGCGCCTGGCGCGCAGCGGCATCCGGTCCATCAGCGCCCTGGTGGACGTCACCAACTATGTGATGCTCGAACTCGGCCAGCCGCTGCATGCCTTCGACGAGGCCAAGCTGAGCGGCGCGATCCATGTGCGCTTCCCTGAGGCTGGCGAGCAGGTGCTGCTCCTCAACGGCCAGACCGTGACCCCGGCGGCCGACACCCTGCTGATCGCCGATGAAGCCCGGGCCCTGGCCCTGGCTGGCATCATGGGCGGCGAGGATTCCGGCATCACCCTGGACACCACCGATCTGTTCCTCGAGAGCGCCTTCTTCGCCCCCGATGCTATTGCCGGTCGTGCCCGTGCCTACGGCTTCTCCTCCGATGCCTCCTACCGCTTCGAGCGGGGGGTGGACTTTGCGCTGGCCGGCCAGGCCATCGAGCGTGCTACCCGCCTGATCCTCGACATCTGCGGCGGCCAGCCCGGTCCGGTCGTCGATGCTTTGGATGCCGGCAAACTGCCCCAGCGCAAGCCGATCCGCCTGCGTGCGGCCCGCGTGCGCCGGGTGCTGGGCATCGCGCTGAGCGCCGATGAAGTGGCCGGCATGTTCGGCCGCCTCAACCTGCAGGTGGTCCGCGAGGGGGACGACTTTGTCGTGACCCCGCCGTCCTACCGCTTCGACCTGGAGATCGAGGAAGACCTCATCGAGGAAATCGCTCGTCTCCATGGCTACGACAACATCCCGGTGTGTGCGCCCAAGGGCCCCATCAGCATGCTGCCGCGTCCGGAAGCGAAGCGTGACACCATGTTCGTGCGCCGCCTGGTGGCGGGGCGCGAATACCAGGAGGTCATCAACTTCGCCTTCGTCGAAGAGGCCTGGGAGAAGGATTTCGGTGGCAACACCGACCCCGTGCGCCTGGCCAACCCCATCGCCAGCCAGATGAGCGTGAT
Source organism: uncultured Zoogloea sp. (assembly GCA_937967645.1). Classification (GTDB taxonomy): domain Bacteria; phylum Pseudomonadota; class Gammaproteobacteria; order Burkholderiales; family Rhodocyclaceae; genus Zoogloea. The sequence continues at coordinate 41,094 of CALBTT010000063.1, read as the reverse complement.
GCGCTCCACCCTGATTGGCGGTCTGGTGGCCAACCTGGTGACCAACCGCAAGCGTCAGACCAATCGCGTCCGCGTCTTCGAGATCGGCCGCTGCTTTACCAGGGACGCCGCCGGCAAGCCGGTCGAGGGCTACCACCAACCGGTGCGCATCGCCGCCCTGGCGGGGGGCCTGGCGCGTCCCGAGCAATGGGGCGAGAGCAACCGCAACGTCGATTTCTACGACGTCAAGGCCGACCTCGAGGCCCTGCTGTTCCCGCGTGTGGCGGAATTCGAACGGGCTGCACACCCGGCCCTGCACCCGGGCCGTTCCGCCCGCGTGGTGCTGGACGGCCGCGCCATCGGTTTCATCGGCGAACTGCACCCGGTGTGGGTGCAACGTTATGAACTCGGCACCGCGCCGGTGGTCTTCGAGATCGAACTCGATGCGCTGCTCGAAACGCGCACCCCGGCCTATCGTGAAGTCTCCCGCTTCCCGGCGGTGACCCGTGACCTGGCCCTGGTGGTGGAGCAGCAGGTGTCCGCTGCCAGCCTGTTGAAGGGCTTGCAGTCGGTTGCGCCGGCCATCGTCCAGCACATCGAACTGTTCGACCAGTACCAGGGCAAGGGCATCGAGCCGAACCGGAAAAGCCTTGCTTTCCGCGTAGTTATGCAAGAAACTCAGCGGACTCTCGAGGATGCTGAAGTGGATGCCGCGATGCTTGCCCTGACCCGTCACGCCGAGGATGCGCTCGGTGCGAAACTGAGGGCCTGATCATCATGAGCATGACTTTGACCAAGGCCGAACTCGCCGACATGCTCTTCGAGCAGGTAGGTCTCAACAAGCGCGAAGCCAAGGACATGGTGGAGTGCTTCTTCGAAGAGATCCGCCTTGCGCTGGAGCGGGGCGATTGCGTCAAGCTGTCGGGCTTCGGCAACTTCCAGTTGCGCGAGAAGCCCCAGCGCCCTGGGCGCAATCCCAAGACCGGCGAAGAGATCCCTATTACAGCCCGGCGTGTGGTGACTTTCCACGCCAGCCAGAAGCTCAAGGCGAATGTGGAGCAACTGAGCGATGTCGCAAAGTGATATGCCGGCGGCGGCCGAGCTGCCGCCGATTCCTCTCAAGCGCTACTTCACCATCGGTGAGGTGAGCGAGCTGTGCGGTGTCAAACCCCACGTCCTCCGTTACTGGGAGCAGGAATTCACCCAGTTGCGGCCGGTCAAGCGGGGCGGCAACCGGCGCTACTACCAGCACCATGAAGTGCTGTTGATCCGGCGCATCCGCGAGCTGCTCTACCAGGATGGCTTCACCATCTCCGGTGCGCGCAACCGTCTCGACGAGATGGCGGCCCGCAAGCGGGAAGACGTCGAAGAGTCCGCCGGCCTGCGTGACCAGCTGAGTGCGGTGCGTAGCGAGATCCGCGCCATCCTGCAGCTCATCCAAAACTGAATCCCTGCGTCCCGCGTGGCGGGCGCACCCCCTCCAATCCGGGGCGGTACCTGGCAGGTGCCGCCCTTTTTGTGCGAGCTTTTCCCATGACCTACTGCGTCAGCATGCTCCTCGATGCCGGTATGGTGTTCCTGTCGGACTCCCGTACCAACGCCGGTGTCGACCATATCAACACCTTCCGCAAGATGAGCATCTTCCAGCGCCCGGGCGAGCGCGTGATGGTGCTCATGAGTTCGGGCAACCTGGCGATCACCCAGCAGCTGGTGTCCATGCTGCGGGAGGTCATGGCGGCCCAGGACGGGCGTGAGAGCCTGTGGTCGGTGCCTAACATGTTCGAGGCGGCCCGTCATGTGGGCGAGATGCTGCGAGAGGTGTATCGGCGCGACTCCGAGGCCCTCAGCAACTTCGGCATCGACTTCACCGCGGCCCTGATCCTCGGCGGCCAGATCGGCAAGGAGCAGCCGCGCCTGTTCCATGTTTACGCGGCCGGCAACTTCATCGAGGCGACGCCCGACACGCCTTACTTCCAGATTGGCGAATCCAAGTACGGCAAGCCCATCATCGACCGGGTGGTCAAGCGCCACACCAGCCTCGACGAGGCGGCCAAGCTGGCCCTGATCTCGATGGATTCGACGATCCGCTCCAACCTGTCGGTGGGCGTTCCCCTCGACCTGGCGATCATCAAGACCGACGAGTTGAAGGTGTCCTCGCACATCAGCATCGACGCCAAGAACGAGTACTTCGCGATGATCCGCAACCGCTGGAGCGAGGCCCTCGGTCACGCCTTCGACGAGTTGCCCAACCCCGATCTGCTCGGCAAGGGCGACCTGACCTGAGCCTGTCGCGAGGCCCCGGGGCTTACCAGCCCTGGGCCTGACGCCGCCCGTTCTCGCACTCCGCCCGGAACTGCAGGAACTGGCGCAGCCGGCGCTCTTCGATCTCGCCGCGCTCCGCCGCCCCGCGCAGGGCGCAGCCCGGCTCGGCGTCGTGGCGGCAGTCGCGGAAGCGGCACTGCCCCGCATAGGGGCGGAACTCCCGGAAGCTGCTCTCCAGGGCCTCGTTGTCCAGATGCACCAGACCGAAGGTCTGCATGCCCGGGCTGTCGATCAGCCCGCCGCCTTCCGGCAGCGGGTAGAGGCGGGCGAAGGTGGTGGTGTGCTTGCCCGTATCCAGCACCTCGGAGATCTCCCGGGTCTCGGCCCGGGCTTCCGGGATCAGTGCGTTGGTGAGGGTGGATTTGCCCATGCCCGACTGCCCCACCAGCAGGCTGGTCTCACCCACCAGGCGGCTGCGCAGCGCATCCACATTGTCGAGTGCCGACAGCTCCAGTACCGGATAACCCAGCTTCACGAAGGACGCCAGGCGGCTCCGCGCGTCGGCCAGGCCCGCCGGGATGTCCGTCTTGTTCAACACGATCAGCACCTTGAGGTGCTGGCTTTCCGCCGCGCACAGGCAGCGCGACACGAACTCGTCGCTGAAGCTGGGCTCGGTGGCCACCACCATCACCACCTGGGTGGCGTTGGCGGCGATCAGCTTCTGGCGCCAGGCATCCGAGCGGTAGAGCAGGCTGCTGCGCTCCACCAGCTTGTCGATCACCCCCTGGCCCGGGCCGGTGGCCGCCACCTGGACCCGGTCACCACAGGCAAACAGGCTCTTCTTGCCCCGCGGCACGCACAGCAGGATCTCGCCGGCGTCAGTGCGGACTTCATACTGCCGCCCGAAGGCGGCGATCAGGGTGCCGAAGGTCTTCACCGCAGGCTCCCTTCGAGGCGGGCGATACGGATTGCTGCCGGCGGATGGGAGTCGTAGATGCTGGAATACAGCGGGTCCGGCGTCAGCGTGGAGGCATTGTCCCGATACAGCTTCACCAGCGCGCGCACCAGATCCGCCGCGGGGGCCTGGGCGGCGGCGTAGGCGTCCGCCTGGAATTCATGGGTACGCGACCAGCGGCTCATCAGCGGGGTCAGCGGAAAGGTGAAGACCGGCAGGGCCAGGGCGAACAGCACCAGGGTGGCCGCGGTGCCGCCGGCCTGCATGCCCAGCCCGGCGAAGAACCAGTCGGTGGCCGACACGTGGCCCAGCAGGGCGAAGAAGGCCAGGCTGCCCGCGCCGATCACGGCAAGGCGCTTCCACAGATGGTGGTGATGGTAATGGCCCAGCTCATGGGCCAGCACCGCCTCCACCTCGGCCGGGTCGAGCTTGTCCAGCAGGGTGTCGAAGAAGACGATCCGCTTGGCGGCGCCAAAGCCGGTGAAGTAGGCATTGCCGTGGGCCGATCGCTTCGAGCCGTCCATCACGAACAGGCCCGACAGGCGGAAGCCGCAGCGGCTCATCAGGCCCTCGATGCGCTGGCGCAGGGGGCCGTCCTCGAGGGGCTTGAAGTTGTTGAACAGCGGCGCGATGAAGCTCGGGTAGACCAGCAGCACCAGCAGGTTGAAGACCAGCCAGAAGCTCCATACGTAGAACCACCAGCGCTCGCCCATGGCGGCCATCAGCCACAGCACGAAGGCGATCAGGGGCAGGCCGATGACCGCCGACAGCAGGATGCCCTTGAGGGCATCGGCGATGAACAGGCCAGGGGTCAGGCGATTGAAGCCGAAGCGGGCCTCCAGGCCGAAGCTGCGATACACCGTCAGGGGCAGGTCCACCAGCCAGGACAGCGAGGCGACCAGGGCGATGAAGACGAGGCCCTGGGGCAGGCTGCCGGCCTCGAAGAAGCGGGTGCTCAGTTCATGCAGCGCCTGCAGGCCGCCGCCCAGGGTGAGGGCCAGGAGCAGGCCGGCGGAGATCAGCAGGTCCACCATGCCGGTACGCACCCGGGCCACGGTGTAGTCGGCTGCCTTCTGGTGCGCATCCAGCCCGATGCTGGCCGCAAAGGCGGCGGGCACCTGGCCACGGTGGGCCGCCACATGGCGGATCTGACGGCCGGCCAGCCACAGGCGGGTCAGCAGGCCGGCGACGAGGGCGAGCAGGAAGAGGGCGGAGAAGCTGCTTGGGCTCATCGAAGGGGCTCGGGGAGGAGGGCGTTGAAAGGCGGTGGGGGCGCGGCGGACGGTGGCTTCAGCGTAGAATCGCGCCTTTACCGAAAAGCGAGCCGATTATGGCACAGGACCAGAATCACCTCATCTGGCTGGACATGGAAATGACCGGCCTCAATCCCGACAGCGACCGCATCATCGAGATGGCCATGGTCGTCACCAACGGCAACCTCGACATCGTGGCCGAAGGCCCGGTGATCGCCGTGCATCAGCCCGACGCGGTGCTCGATGCCATGGACGAATGGAACAAGAACACCCATGGCCGCTCCGGCCTGATCGACCGGGTCAAGGCCTCCACCATCGGTGAAGCCCAGGCCGAGGAGATCTACCTGGAGTTCATGAAGCAGTACATCCCGTCGCGCACCTCGCCCATGTGCGGTAATTCCATCGGCCAGGACCGGCGCTTCATGGCCCGCTACATGCCCAAGCTGGAAGACTGGTTCCACTACCGCAACCTGGACGTGTCCACCCTCAAGGAGCTGGCCCGTCGCTGGCGTCCGGATGTGTACAAGGGCCTCGAGAAGAAGGGCGCCCACCAGGCCCTGGCGGACATCCACGAGTCCATCGCCGAGCTGCGCTACTACCGCGACAACTTCCTGAAGGTCTGAGCGTCTTCAAGGAAACGCCGGGCCGCCCCAAGTTTCCTTGACCCCCTCGGGGGGCGGGCGGGGCGTAGCCCGGCCCTGGGGGCACTCAGATCCGGCACAGGGCCAGCAGGCGGCTGCGGCTGCGGGCCAGGTCCTTGCCCAGCAGGGCGGCCAGCTCCGGCGCAAGGCCGGAGAAGCTTTCCGCTACGGACGCCCGTGCCGTGATGGCCAGGGGCAGCCGGGCCTCCCAGGCTGCATCGAGAAACCACACCAGGCGGCGCAAGCTGTCCATGTGTTCCCCCGCCAGCTTCGGAAAGCCACGGATCAGCAGGCCTTGCCGGTCCGCCGCCAGGCGCGCGTAGTCGGCCGGGCCGCGGGTTTGGCGGAACAAGGCATCGAAATCCACGTCCCGCCAGCCACCCGGGCCGGACGCTGACACCATGGGCGGGGCATCCGGCCACCAGCGCGGTGGCGCGTCCGCCGCCAGTCTCTCCCGGTAGTCCCGTCCCCCATCCACCCGCAGCACGGTGCAGTGCTGTTCCACCCACGCGGCCAGCGGCAGGTAGTGGCGGGCCTGCTGGCGCAGGCGCGGCAGGTCGGGCCACAGGGCTGCCGGTGGATGATTGGCGGTCAGCACGCAGCCCATCCCCCGGGCCACGGCGCTTTCAAAGACGCGCAGCAGGATCAGGGCGTCGGCACCGTCGTAGGCATGAAACTCGTCGAGCAGCAGCATCCGGGTGGCGCCGAGCAGGCTGTCCATGCGCTGTGCCCAATCCCCTCCGGCCACCGCGCTGCAGTGTACCGCGGCGAGCAGTTCGGCCACGTGCAGCCGCCTGACCTGCGCCGGGCCCAGAGCCTCGCCCAGCGTATCCATCAGGCGGGTCTTGCCGCGCCCGACGCCGCCCCACATGAACAGCCCCGGCGCCGTGCCGACAGGGCGCCGCGGCGGCCGGCTGCCCAGGCGGGCCAGATGGATCAGGGCATTGCATTGATCCGGGTCGGGCACATCGCCACCGGCCCTGAAGCGTGCCTCCAGTTCATCGAGTAGGGCCGGGGTGGGGATGGCGGGGCCGGGCAGGGCGCGAAAAGGGGGCGTGCGTGCGAGCATGGCTGCATTCTGGGCGGCGGCTTGGTATAACACCAATGCCGATTCATCAACCCACCCATTCCCTGACGGTATGGTTTCCCTCCGACAGATCCGCTACCTGCTGGCCATTGCCGATACCGGCAGCCTCACCGCTGCCGCGGCCCGCCTCTATGTGGCCCAGCCCGCCCTCAGCCGCCAGCTGGCGCAGACGGAGGAGGCGCTGGGCTTCCCGCTGTTCCGGCGCGAAGCCCGTGGTGTAGTCCCAACGCCGGCCGGCGCCCTGTTTCTCGAGCGGGTCCGGGGCCTGGCGAGCACGCTGGACGACGCCGTCGATGATGCCCGCCGCCTGGAGCGGGGCGAGGTGGGGGTGCTGCGCCTGCTGCACTCCAGCTCGGTGCCGGTGGCCGGCCCGCTGCTGGCGGCGCTGCAGGCCTTCACGGCAGCACTGCCGGGCGCGCGGGTGGACCTGGACCGCGTGTCGTCCGAATTGCAGGGTGTGGAGATCCTGGCCGGCCGGGCCGATATCGGCGTGGCCCGTCTGCCGGTGTTGCGCCACAGCCCCGAGCTGGTGCAGCGCCCGCTGCCCGCCGAGCGCCTGTGGGCGGCGCTGCCGGCCCGGCATCCCCTGGCGGCGGAGGCTGGGCCCTTGCCTCTCGAGGCCTTGCGCGATGCGAGCTTCGTCTCCGCCGTGCATCGTGAGCGCGGGGGCCTGGCCCGGCGCGTCACCGACCTGTGCCTGGAAGCCGGCTTCGTGCCCGGCTCCGCCACGGTCCAGTCCCGCAAGACCTCGATGCTCACCCTCGTCGCCGCGGGCTTCGGCGTGGCGGTGATCCCCGCCTGCATGCGCGACCTGCTGCCACCCGGCGCCGTGCTGCGCGAGCTGGCCGGGCCCGCAGCCGTGGCAGAGGCGGCGATCTTCCTTCCACAGGCGGCTTCACCGCTGGCGCTGCGCTTTGCCGAGATGCTGCAGGCGGCGTGGTAGGGCTGTGCCGCGGGGAACGACCGGGTCGGGCTGTGCGGGGCCTGCCGGGCGGACTGCAGTTCAAGTAGGTCGGGTTAGCGCAGCGTAACCCGACATCGCATGATCGACTCCACCCATGCCCGATGTCTTCAAAGCACATTGAACCGCATCCCAATCGGGCGCCCGCATCCAGATGCCGTGAGTGTGATCAGGCATTGCGCAGGGCGTCGATAGCGCGTGGGGCGTGTCGGGTTACGCTGCGCTAACCCGACCTACGTGAGCTACAGGCTTGCAAGCGTCATTGACATTGAATGTAGGCGGACCAGCATTCCATGTTGACCGGTCAACATGGAATCCAGCGGCGTCAACGTGATGTCCGCCGCCATCGGGATGCCATGTGGACGCGTCTACATCTTTCGTCGGACGCGCGGTGAAGGATGTAGCGGGTGATTGCAGGCGGTGTGCGTTGCCCCGCTAACTCCCGCGCAGCCATTTGCGGCTGCTCTGCGCGTCCAGCAGCTCCCGTGGGCTGCCGAGGCCTTGTTGTTTGGCGCGGGCGAGGGCGACCTGGTGGAGCTGGGCGACAGCCAGGGCTTCGAGCAGGGCGTCGCGGTGGTCGAGGCGTTCGATGCCGAAGGCGCCGAGCCAGGCATCCATGCGTGCCTGGCCGGCGATACGCTCGGGGTAGAGGCTGGGCATCAGCACCATCAGGTCGAGCCATTCCAGCGGCGGAATGCTGCCCAGGTTGTTCTCGAAGGCGCGCTCCAGGGTGCCCTGGTTGAAGGGCGCGTTATAGACCACCGCCGGTGCCTTGGCGATGAACCTGAGCAGGTTCGCCATGGCGTCGGCAGGGGCGCTGCCCAGGCGGGCCTGGAAGGCATCACCGGGGTGCAGCAGGCCCTTGTTGATGGCCACGGCGCCCACCGCCAGCAGGCGCTGCCCGCCACCTTCCATCGGGCCGGTCTCGGTGTTGACCACCACGTAGCGGGTCTCGTAATGGGAGCGGCTGAGGTCGGGCGCGGGCAGGGCCGCAATGTCCTCGAGGGTGCTGCGCAGGGCCGGGGCAACGGCCGGGCCGCTGCCGGGCAGGAGTCGGGAGAGCCAGTTCATATTTGATAGTCCAGCTTGAGGCGGAGCTGGATCTTGCGGGCCTGGCGGAAGGCTTCCTTGAGGATGCGCCGGTCCAGTTCGTTGAGGTCGTCGGGTTTGACGCGGTTGTCTCCGGACGAGCCGTGGTCGGTGTCGAGGTGCTGGTGGCGCAGGCGCAGCAGCTGGATGAAGTGGAAGCCGTCGGCCATGGCGGAGAGCTCCTCGGCTGGCATGCCGATGCGGCCGCCAGCCTGGCGCAGGCGCTGGGCGGTGCTGGTGGCCTCGACGCCGGCACGCAGGGAGAGCACCCGCGCTGCGTCAACGAACAGGCGCGCGCCGAACTTCTTGAGATCGATGGTGCCCGGGTGGCGCGGGTCGTCGTCAGTGACGAAGTCGCGGATCTTGCCCAGCGGCGGGGATACGTCGAGGGCGTTGGCGGCCATCGCCTTGAGGAAGGCCGGGTTGCCGCCGGTCATCGACAGCAGCCAGTGGCGCAGGGCGTAGGCCAGCTTCTCGTCGCCGTACAGCACCCGGTAGTCGAAGAAGATGGTGGCGTTGAGCAGGGCCTCGGGGTGGGGTTCGCGGATCCAGCTGCCGAACTTCTCCCGCCATTCGTCGAAGGTCAGGCACAGGTCGGGGTTGCTGGCCATGATGTTGCCCTCGCACAGCGGGAAGCCGCAGGCGGCGAGGTCGTTGTTCACGTCCCGGGCGAACTCCAGCAGGCGCAGCTTGAGGGGTTCCTTGTCGGCCCATTCGGGCAGCACGTAGATGATCCCGTTGTCCTGGTCGGTGGACAGGGTCTGCTCGTGGCGACCCTCGGAGCCGAAGGCCAGCCAGGCGTATTCGACGCCGTAGAGGTCATGGCGGTCGAGGTTGAGCTCGATGATGCGGCGGGTCAGGGCATCGTTGAGGGCCGAGATGAACTGGGTCAGCTGCTCGGCGCCGATGCCCTGGGCCAGCAGGTTGAGGGCCAGCTGGCGGATGTCCCGGCTTGCCCGCTGCAGGGCCTGCACGTCGGCGGCGCTCTCGATGCCGGAGCGGATCTGGCGCAGGCCGATGCGCTGCAGGGCGAACAGGTCGCGCTCGGAGATCACGCCCTTGAGCGTGTCCTCGGCGTCCACCACCAGGATGTGGCGTACCCCGTGGGTGGCCATCTCGAGGGCGGCGTCGTAGGCGCTGGCGTTGGCGTTGAGGGTGTGCGGCGGCGCGGTCATCACGTCGGCGATCGGCCGGGTCAGGTCGAAGCCGGGCAGCACGATGCGCTTGAGGATGTCGCTCTGGGTCAGCACCCCCACCGGCTTGGCATCCTCGCCGGCAACGGCCAGGCAGCCCACGCCGGCTTCCACCATGCGCTCCAGGGCGGCCCGGGTGGCCAGCTCGGGGGCCACCGAGACCGGCGCCTTCTTGATCAACCCCGACAGGGGGGTGGTCATGGTCTGCTGCTCGGCCGCCCGCTGCGAGAACTGCACCTGCAGCTGCTCGCGGGACTGGTTGAGCAGGCTGGCGATGTAGCGGGTGCAGAACAGCTGGAAGCTCGGGCTGAGCTCCTGCAGTTTCAGGAAGTCGGCGGCGGGCAGCTGGAAGCAGTAGGTGTCCTCCACCGCCAGGTAGCCGTTGGTGGAGGGCCGCCCGGCCGAGATGGCGCCGATCGGAAAGCCCTCCCCAGGGCCGAGGGTCAGGGTGGAATACTCGGTGACCGCCACGCCGCCGGTCTGGCGCGCCTGCACCTTGCCCCGATAGACGATGTAGAAGTAATTGGGGGCACCGTCGCCGGGCATCAGGATCTCGGATTCCGCCGGGTAGAAGGCGGTCGCCAGGCGTTCCCCCAGGAAGCGCAGGGCGTCGGCTTCCATGCGGTCAAAGGGTGCGTGGCGGCGCAGGAAGTCCAGATGGGTGCGGATCAGGGTGTCGGCGGCGGAGTTATCCATAAGCAGGACCAGAGGCGCGGATCAAACGCATAAATCTACTCCGGCGCTGCCTGAGTGTCATGATCTTGCGCAATAAATCGGCAATATGGACGGATGTTGCGGTGCAGCTAGGGTCCGTTACAATCCTTCGAGCCCCCCAACCGGAATACGCCATGACCGCCAACATCCTGCCCGCCGTCGAAATCCAGACCGGCCCGTCCCCCACCCACTCGGTGATCTGGCTGCATGGCCTGGGCGCCGATGGCCATGATTTCGAACCGGTGATCGACGAGTTCGACACCGACCGTCTGCCCTTCACCCGCTTCATCTTTCCCCATGCCCCGACCCGCCCGGTGACGATCAACGGCGGCTATGTGATGCGGGCCTGGTACGACATCGTGTCGTCGGACTTTTCCACCCGCCGCGAAGACCCGGCGGGCGTGCACGAATCGGCTGCCCTGATCGAAGCCCTGATCGCCCGCGAGAACGAGCGCGGCATTCCGGACAGCCGCATCGTGCTGGCCGGCTTCTCGCAGGGCGGGGCGATCGCCCTGCACACCGCGCTGCGCCATCCCCGGCGCCTGGCTGGCGTGCTGGCCCTGTCCACCTACCTGCCGCTGGCCGATACCCTGGCCGCCGAGGCCCATGAGGCCAACGCCAGCACGCCGATCTTCATGGCCCACGGCCTGGGCGATCCGGTGATCCCCTGCGATTTCAGCAAGGCCTCCGCCGACCTGCTCAAGGCCGCCGGCTACCCGCTGGAATGGCGCACCTATCCGATGGACCACTCCCTGTGCCTCGAGGAGGTGCAGGACCTGGAGCTGTGGTTGTCCCACGTGCTGTCGCGGTAGGGGCTGTAGGGGCTGTAGGGGCGGCTTCAGCCGCCCGCGGACGTTGATCTGGCACCTGCGGGCGACTGAAGTCGCCCCTACACATTCCCTACACCTCCCTCCTTTCAGCCGGGCCGGCGTTTGAGCAGGTTGTTGCCGATGAAGCTCAGCACGGTTTCCCCACGCTGGTTGACGGCGGCGTAGCGCAGGCGGGCGATGCCCCGGTCGGGCTTGGAGGCGGAGGGGCGGACCTCCAGCACCTGGACCTCGCTGTGCAAGGTGTCGCCCGGCCGCACGGGGGCGAGCCAGCGCACTTCGTCGAGGCCCGGTGAGCCGATGCTGGACTCCTTGAAAATGCCGCTCTGGATGAACAGGCGGAAGCACAGGGCGATGGACTGGAAACCGCTGGCGATGAGCCCGCCATAGGGGGATTCGGCCGCCGCGTTGACATCCAGGTGGAAGGGTTGCGGGTCGTAGCGGAAGGCGAAGTCGATGATCTCCGCTTCGGTGAGGGTCAGGCCGCCGCTGATGAAGCGGTCGCCCACGCTGAGATCGTCGAGGTAGCGGTTTGTCATGGGGCTGTCTCCGTGGGGTTGGAATTGTCCGCGGAGTTTAGCCCATCGCGGTGGGCGTCAGGACGGCCTTGCAGACCGCCAGCCAGGCCCGCGCGGCGTGGGACAGATAGCGGTCGGGGGCACGGATCAGGGCCACATTCCAGTTGATCGCCGGTTCGGCCAGGGCCCTGACGGCCAGGGCTTCATCGGGTTGCAGGCGGGCCAGCAGCGGGGCCGGGATCAGGGTGGTGCCGAGGCCGGCGGCGGCCATCGCCACCAGGAAATCCCACTGGCCGCTCTGGGCGACGATCAGGGGCTCGGCCCCGATCGTGCGGAAGGCGTCCCGCACCTGGCGGGTCAGCGAGAAGTCATCCGGCGGCAGCACCAGGGGTTCGCCGGCCAGTTCGCTCAGCTCGAGCTGGCTGGCGCGGGTCCAGGCGGCTTCCCGGGGGCCGACCACCAGCACCGGATGGCGGCCCACGCTCAGGGTGGCCAGGCCCAGGGCCGGGTCGGCTGGCAAGACGGTGACCCCGGTCTCGAGTTCTCCGCTGGCCACCTGCTGCTCGATGACCTGCCCGCCACTTTCCCGCAGATTCAGGCGGACCTCCGGGTGCTGTTCGCGGAAGGCCTTCACCACCGGAGGAAAGAGCAGGTTGACCATGGGCGGCAGCCCGACGGTGAGCTCGCCCCGGGCCAGGGTGGTGAGGTCGTCCAGCTCGCGGTTCAGCTCGCGCATCAGGCCGAGGGCCTGCTGGGCCCGCTCGAACACGACCCGGCCGGCATCGGTCAGGCGCAGCTGACGGCCGTCCCGCAGCAGCAGGGGCTGGCCGATCTCGTCCTCCAGCTGGCGCAGCATCTTGCTGACCGTGGACTGGGTGACGCAGAGGTGCTCGGCGGCCAGGGTGAAGCTGTTGTGGCGGACGGTTTCGACGAAGTAACGGAGGGCGCGCAGGTCCATCGAATCATGAAGAAAACGACTTGATGGGATTATTTTAAGTCATCCAGTGACTGATTTCCCGAACCTATACTCGTGCCCGGATTCACCCAGGCGTCCATCAGAGGCGCGCCCAGGGGCGTCAGACCCCAAGAACGAGTATCGGAGAAAACAGCAATGCCCATGGATCGCATCCGCCTTGCCCGCCTGCGGGACCGCATCATGTCCCCCGAAGCCGCCGCCGAACTGTTCCGCGATGGCATGACCGTCGGGATGAGCGGCTTCACGCGCGCCGGTGACTGCAAGGCCGTGCCCTTCGCGCTGGCCGAGCGGGCCGCCCGCGAGCCCCTGCAGATCACCCTGATGACGGGTGCGTCCCTCGGCAACGACATCGACAAGGTGCTGGCGGAGGCGAATGTGATCAGCCGCCGCATCCCCTTCCAGGCCGACCCGACCCTGCGCCGCAAGATCAACGGCGGCGAGGTCAAGTTCATCGACCAGCATTTGTCCGAGACCGTGGAGCAGCTGCGCTCGGGGCAGATCGCGCCGGTGGACATCGCCGTGGTGGAGGCCACTGCGATCACCGAGAACGGCGGCATCGTGCCGACCACCTCGGTGGGCAATTCGGCCAGCTTCGCGGTGCTGGCCAAGAAGATCATCGTCGAGATCAACCTGACCATGCCCCTGGGCCTGGAGGGGCTGCACGACATCTACATCCCCACCTACCGGCCGCACCGCCTGCCGATCCCGCTGATCTCCCCGGAGCAGCGCATCGGCCTGCCCTACATCCCGGTGGATCCGGAGAAGATCGTCGCCATCGTGATCACCGAGAAGGCCGACAGCCCGTCCAATGTGCTGCCGCCGGACCGGGAGACGAACGCCATCGCCGGCCATCTCAACGAGTTCCTGTTCCACGAGGTCAAGGCCGGGCGTCTGTCCACCGCCCTGCAGCCGCTGCAGGCGGGCATCGGCACCATCGCCAACGCGGTGCTGCATGGCATGCTCGAATCGCCCTTCCGGGATCTGCGCATGTACTCCGAGGTGCTGCAGGACAGCACCGTCGAGCTGCTCGATGATGGCCGCCTGAGCTTTGCCTCGGCGTCGTCGATCACCCTGTCGAAGAGTGCCTACGAGCGCGTGCTGGGGCAGATCGAGCGTTACAAGCAACGTCTGGTGTTGCGTCCGCAGGAGATCTCCAACCACCCTGAGGTGATCCGCCGGCTGGGCCTGATCTGCATCAACACGGCGCTGGAGTGCGACATCTACGGCAATGTGAACTCCACCCACGTGGGCGGCACCCACATGATGAACGGCATCGGCGGCTCCGGCGACTTCGCCCGCAACGCCCACCTGGCGGTGTTCGTGACCATGTCGATCGCCAAGGATGGGGCGATCTCCAGCATCGTGCCGATGGTGTCGCATGTGGATCACACCGAACACGATACGGACGTCATCGTCACCGAACATGGTCTGGCCGACCTGCGCGGCCTGGCGCCCCGCGAGCGGGCCCGCCAGATCATCGAGCACTGCGCCGATCCGCTCTACAAGGATGCGCTGCGTGATTACTTCCTGCGGGCCAGCCGGCGTGGTGGTCACACCCCGCATCTGCTGCAGGAGGCTTTTGCGTGGCACCTTCGCTACGAACAGCAGGGCGCCATGCTGGTGCCGAAGGAAGAGGCCGTGCCGGCCTGATCCTGACGCAACAACAGTCTTAAACCGGAGCGCGCGCAGGCCGCGCTCCCGGCTCCTCCGACCCTCGAAATTGCCCTTCGATCCGGAGTCCGCGTCTTACGCCTGCTTGCTTCCCCCAAGGCCGCCCGCATTCCGTGCTTCTCTCCCCGTGGAATGCGGGGCGGGCCCTGGCTCGTCCGGGCTTCGCCCCCAGGGTAGGGGGCGTCCGGTGCTCAGGCCGTCACATTGACCTGGGCCGGTCCCTGGCCCATCCGTCCGATCACCGCTGCGTCACCAAAGCCGCCCTGGCGGAAGGTCGCCAGCACGCTCTCCACGGCCTCCGGAGCACACGCCACCAGCAGCCCGCCGCTCGTCTGTGCGTCGGCCATCAGGCTACGCTGCCAGGTCTCCACGCCCGCCTCGAAGCGCACCGCGTCGCCGCAGCTGGCCAGGTTGCGGCCAATGGCGCCCGGGCCGATGCCGTCACGGGCGAAGGGGATGGCGGCCGGGATCAGGGGCAGGGCGGAGGCGCTGACCTGCGCTTCCAGGCCGGCACCCCGGCACAGTTCCAGCAGGTGGCCGAGCAGGCCGAAGCCGGTCACGTCGGTGAGGGCATGCACCCCGTCCAGTGCGGCCAGGGCCGGGCCCGGGCGGTTGAGCCGGGTGGTGGTGGCGATCATCTGGGCGTAGCCGTCGGCATCGAGCAAGCCCTTCTTCATGGCCGAACCCAGCACGCCCACGCCCAGCGGCTTGCCGAGGATCAGCACGTCGCCGTCACGGGCGTCGCGGTTGCGCTTGATGGTGTCCGGGTGGGCCAGGCCCAGGGCGACCAGGCCGTAGATCGGCTCGGGGGAGTCGATGCTGTGGCCGCCCGCCACCGGAATGCCGGCCTCGGCGCAGACGCTGGCGCCGCCGGCCAGGATGCGGCCGATCACCTCGACCGGCAGGGTGTTGATGGGCATGCCGACGATGGCCAGGGCCATGATCGGCGTGCCACCCATCGCGTAGACGTCCGACAGGGCGTTGGTGGCGGCGATGCGCCCGAAGTCGTAGGGGTCATCGACGATGGGCATGAAGAAGTCGGTGGTGGCGATCAGGGCCTGCTGGTCGTTGAGGCGCCACACGGCGGCATCGTCCGCGGTCTCGGTGCCGACCATCAGGTTGGCGAAGGGCTGGGCTGCCGGCATGCTGGCCAGCATCTCGCTCAGCACGGAGGGGGCAATTTTGCAGCCGCAACCGCCGCCGTGAGACAATTCGGTAAGTCGGAGTGTTGCATTTGTCATTTTTTGTCCTGTCTATCGGTCGTTTTTCCCATGTTCCCCCATCCTTCCCATTTCTCCGCGAGCGTCGATCAGCTCGGTGAGTTCGACACCATCATCGACGTCCGCTCGCCGTCGGAGTTCGCCGAGGACCACATCCCGGGGGCCATCAATTGCCCGGTGCTCGATGACGAGGAGCGGATCCGGGTCGGCACGCTGTACAAGCAGGTCTCGCCCTTCGAGGCGCGCAAGGTGGGGGGGGCCTTGGTGTCGCGCAACATAGCACACCATCTCGAGACCCGCTTTCTGTCCATGCCCAAGGGCTGGAAGCCGCTCATCTATTGCTGGCGGGGTGGGCAGCGCAGCGGTGCGATGACCCTTGTGCTGAGCCAGGTCGGTTGGGCGGCGCGCCGTCTGGAGGGGGGCTACAAGTCATTCCGGCAGCGGGTGATCGAGGATCTGGACAGCCTGCCCGCCCGATTCGATTTCCGGATCCTGTGCGGTCCGACGGGCAGCGGCAAGACGGCGTTGCTGGATGCCCTGGCGCGGGAGGGGCAGCAGGTGCTGGACCTCGAGGCGGTGGCCCGTCACCGGGGCTCGGTGCTGGGGGGCGGGGTTGCGGATTGCCAGCCTGGGCAGAAGGCTTTTGAAACCGGCCTGTGGAGCGTCCTGCGCAACCTGGAGCCGGGTCGGCCGGTGTGGGCCGAGTCGGAGAGCCGGCGGATTGGCCGGCTGCATGTGCCGGGCACCTTGTTCGAGCGCCTGCGGGATGGTGAATGTGTGCGCATCGACGCATCTCTCGACGCACGGGTGGCTCACCTGATGACCTGCTATGCCGACCTGATCGGTGAGCCGGCGGCCTTCCGGGCCGCCCTGGCGCGGCTGGTGCCCCAGCATGGCCATGAGCGGGTCGGGGCCTGGCAGTCCATGATCGAGGAGGCCAGCTGGGATGAGCTGGCCCGTTCCCTGATCATCGACCATTACGATCCGGCCTATCGGCGCGGCGGTGAGGGACTCTACAGGCAGGCCGGTCAGGCCCGCCCGCTGTTGCTCGAATCCCTCGAACCGGCCGCCCTGGCCGAAGCCGCGCGCCTGCTGGCGGCCTGAACTCAGCCCCGGGAGGCCAGGCGGGTTTCGATCTCCGCCAGGGTGGTCTCCAGCTCGTCGGAGAGCTGGAGGGCCAGTTCCATGGCCTCCGGTGCGCTGCGCCGGGCGGCCTGCTCGGTGCGCAGCGCCAGATCCATCAGCTCCATCGCCATGATGTTGCCTGCCGAACTCTTGAGGGAGTGGGCGAGCCGGGCCACCTCGGCCGAGTTGCCGGCCGCGGTGAACTCCCGCATCTGGGCGGAGAAGCTGGCATGGGAGCTGGTGAAGATGCCGAGCAGCCGGGCAATGAAGGCGTCGCGCCCCTGGTAGCGGGCTTCCAGGTCAGCCCAGTTGATCATAGTCCGGCCCTCCAGCTGACCGCCGAGCGTCGAGGTTCACGTTTGCTGGCGTTCATCACAGCACCTCCGCGGCGTGGTCGGCCAGGCGCGAGCGCTCGCCCCGCTGCAGGGTGATGTGGCCCGAGTGCGGCCAGCCCTTGAAGCGGTCCACCACGTAGGTGAGGCCCGAGGAGCCCTCGGTGAGGTAGGGCGTGTCGATCTGTGCGATGTTACCCAGGCAGACCACCTTGGTGCCGGGGCCGGCGCGGGTGATCAGGGTCTTCATCTGCTTGGGCGTGAGGTTCTGGGCCTCATCGATGATCAGGAACTTGTTGATGAAGGTGCGCCCGCGCATGAAGTTGAGGGACTTGATCTTGATGCGGCTGCGGATCAGGTCGCGGGTGGCGGCGCGGCCCCATTCGCCGCCTTCGCCGGTGGTGCCGTTGAGCACGTCCAGGTTGTCCTCGAGGGCGCCCATCCAGGGGGCCATCTTCTCTTCCTCGGTGCCTGGCAGGAAGCCGATGTCCTCGCCCACCGGCACGGTCACGCGGGTCATGATGATCTCGGAGTAGCGCTTGGTCTCGAGCACCTGGGTGAGGCTGGCCGCCAGCGTGAGCAGGGTCTTGCCGGTGCCGGCCTGGCCGAGCAGGGTGACGAAGTCGATCTCCGGATTCATCAGCAGGTTGAGGGCGAAGTTCTGCTCCCGGTTGCGCGCGGTGATGCCCCACACATTGTTCTTCTGGTGGGAGAAGTCGATCAGGGTCTCGAGGGTGACGGTCTTGCCGGCCTTCTCCTTGACCCAGGCCTGCAGGGGCTGCTCGCCGTCCTGGTAGACGAATTCATTGATCAGCAGGTCGGGGGTGTCGGGGCCCTTGATGCGGTAGTAGGTGCGGCTCTCCTGCTTCCACGACTCCATGTCCTTGCCGTTGGCTTCCCAGAAGGCGGCGTCGATCTCCTTGGTGCCGGTGTACAGCAGGTCGGTGTCTTCGAGGACCTTGTCGTTGAAGTAGTCCTGCGCTTCCAGGCCCAGGGCGCGGGCCTTGATGCGCATGTTGATGTCCTTGGACACCAGGATGACCGGACGCTTGCGGTCGAACTTCTCGAACAGGTGCATCACCACCGCGAGGATCTGGTTGTCACCCTTGGCGGTGGGCAGTGCGGCCGGCAACTGGACGTTGATGGCCTCGGTCTGCAGAAACAGGCGGCCGCTGGCCAGCTCGCTGGACGGCGCGAGCAGGCTGATGCCGGCCTCGATGCCGTCGGGGCTGCTCTGCACGATCTCGTCGAGGCTGCGGCTGGCCTGGCGGGCGTTGCGGGCGACCTCCGACATCCCCTTCTTGTTCGAGTCGAGTTCCTCGAGGGTCATCATCGGTACGAAGATGTCGTGCTCCTCGAAGCGGAACAGGCTCGTCGGGTCGTGCATCAGCACGTTGGTGTCGAGGACGAAAAGCTTGGTGGCTGGGGTCTTGGACTTGGCGGGGCGTCGGGTGGCCATGATGTCTCGATTCTCTTCGTCGGTCGGAGGAGGGCGCGCGGCGGGGCTTACAGGGTCTTCACGTAGTCCAGCACTTCCTGGGCATGGCCAGGCACCTTGACGCCGCGCCATTCACGGCGAAGCACGCCGGCGGCGTCGATGACGAAGGTGCTGCGCTCGATGCCGCGCACCTGCTTGCCGTACATGTTCTTCATCTTCATGACGCAGAACAGGGTGCAGGCGGTCTCGTCCGGGTCGGAAATGAGGTGGAAGGGCAGTTCCTGCTTGGCGCGGAAGTTGTCGTGAGACTTGAGGCCGTCGCGGGAGATCCCGAAGACGAGGCAGCCGGCCGCCAGAAAGGCGTCGTGGAGGTCGCGGAACTGCTGACTCTCGGTGGTGCAGCCGGGCGTGCTGTCCTTGGGGTAGAAGTACAGGACCACCTTGTGCCCCTTGAGGGCGGACAGGGTGATCGCCTCGCCGCCGGTGGCGGGCAGGCTGAAGTCGGGCGCGGCCTGGTCGAGCATGGTTTCTCCGGATGAGGTTGTCCGGTAGCAGCCTAATCCCAAGCCGCGGGGCTGGCAATCCGTCCTGAATGAAGAATGGACGGAAAGGGGCGTTCAGACTGGATCGAAGAGCAGCGCGGCGGCCACGTTACGGTGCTCGGCGACGAGAATGTTATAGGTCCGGCAGGCCGAGCCGAGGTCCATCACCTCGAGACCGATGCGGGCCGCCATCAGGCTCTTCATGAGGCTGGGGTGGGGGAAGCGCTGCTTCATGCCGGTGCCGAGGATCAGGATCTCGACGCCCAGGCCGGCGAGGTGCTCGAAGGCGGCGGCGTCGAGGGTTTCGAAGCCGCCCTGATGCCAGTCCGGCTCGATGTGCTGGGGCATCACGATCACGCTGGATTCGTGGCGGGTGGTGCCGACCATGACGTGCTGGGCGTCGTAGCGGGCAATGGTGTTGTACTGGTCGCTCTTGTCGAGGTGGAGTTTCATGGGGGCGGACTCTCTGGAATCGGTCGGGCGAGCCGGGGGCTGATTTGCCGGCCCCGGACGGCTTGGGTAACATTATACCTTTGCGTCGCCACGCACCCGTCGCGGCTTCCACCCGCCGGACGGACCGGAAGCATGGGGTAAGAGGCCCCGATCATGAGTCGCCACGCCAAACTGCGCGTCGTTTCGAAGCCCCAGGCCGAGAACGGTGCCGCACTCACCAGCAAGGAAACGGAAAGCACCGTGCAACCCATTCGCAAGTCCGACAAGCTCGCCAACGTCTGTTACGACATCCGCGGCCCCGTGCTGCAAAAGGCGAAGCAGATGGAGGACGAGGGCCACAAGATCATCAAGCTGAACATCGGCAACCTGGCCGCCTTCGGCTTCGATTCCCCCGAAGAGATCCAGCTCGACATGATCCGCAACCTGCCCAACGCGGCCGGCTACTCGGACTCCAAGGGCATCTTCGCGGCCCGCAAGGCGATCATGCACTACACCCAGCAGAAGCACATCAAGGGTGTCACGCTGGAGGACATCTACGTCGGCAACGGTGTGTCCGAGCTGATCGTGATGGCCATGAACGCGCTGCTCAACACCGGCGACGAGGTGTTGGTGCCGGCCCCCGACTACCCGCTGTGGACCGCCGCGGTGAGCCTGTCCGGCGGCACGCCGCGCCACTACATCTGTGACGAGGCCAACGAGTGGCTGCCCGACCTGGACGACATCCGCGCCAAGATCACGTCGCGGACCCGGGCCATCGTCATCATCAACCCGAACAACCCGACCGGCGCGCTTTATCCGGACGAGACCCTCAAGGCCATCGTCCAGATCGCCCGCGAGCACGGCCTGATCATCTACGCCGACGAGGTCTACGACAAGGTGCTGTACGACGGTGTGACCCACACCTCCATCGGCGCGCTGTCCGAGGATGTGCTGACCATCACCTTCAACGGCCTGTCCAAGAACTACCGCTCCTGCGGCTACCGCGCGGGCTGGATGGTGGTGTCCGGCGACAAGCGTCCGGCGGCCGACTACATCGAAGGCCTCAACATGCTGGCCTCGATGCGCCTGTGCGCCAACGTGCCCGGGCAGTACGCGATCCAGACCGCCCTCGGCGGCTACCAGAGCATCGACGACCTGGTGGCGCCGGGCGGCCGCATGCGCCGTCAGCGTGACCTGGCCCACGAGCTGATCACCGCCATCCCGGGGGTCAGCTGCGTCAAGCCCAAGGCCACGCTGTACATGTTCCCGCGCCTCGATCCCAAGATCTATCCGATCCAGGACGACCAGCAGTTCATCGCCGAACTGCTCGAAGAGGAGCGGGTGCTGCTGGTGCAGGGCACCGGCTTCAACTGGCCCGATCCGGATCACTTCCGGCTGGTCTTCCTGCCCCACGAGGACGACCTGCGCGTCGCCATCGGGCGGGTCGCCCGCTTCCTGGAAAACTACCGCAAGCGCCACGGCACCTGACATCATTCCAGAGGGGCGCGGCATCCGGCTGCGCCCTTCGTTCATTCAACACCTTGCTTTTTCACTCCCCAAAAGACCATGAAACCCATCAATGTTGGCCTCCTGGGCATCGGCACCGTCGGCGGTGGCACCTTTACCGTTCTCAAGCGTAACGAAGAAGAAATCACCCGCCGCGCCGGCCGGCCGATCCGCATTACCGCGGTGGCCGACAAGAACCTGGAACTGGCAAAGAGCGTGACGGGCGGTGATGTCCGCCTGACCGACGACGCCTTCTCCGTGGTCACCGACCCCGAGATCGACATCGTCGTCGAGCTGATCGGCGGCTACGGCATCGCCAAGGAACTGGTCCTGAAGGCCATCGAGAACGGCAAGCACGTGGTCACCGCCAACAAGGCGCTGCTGGCCGTGCATGGCAACGAGATCTTCGCCGCCGCCCAGAAGAAGGGCGTGATGGTGGCCTTCGAGGCGGCCGTCGCCGGTGGCATCCCCATCATCAAGGCGCTGCGTGAGGGCCTGTCCGCCAACCGCATCCAGTGGATCGCCGGCATCATCAACGGCACCACCAACTTCATCCTTTCCGAGATGCGCGACAAGGGCCTGCCCTTCGCCGACGTGCTCAAGGAAGCCCAGCGCCTGGGTTACGCCGAAGCCGACCCGACCTTCGACATCGAAGGCGTGGACGCCGCCCACAAGGCCACCCTGATGGCCTCCATCGCCTTCGGCGTGCCGGTGCAGTTCGACAAGGCCTACGTGGAAGGCATCACCAAGCTCGAAGCCGCCGACATCAAGTACGCCGAGCAGCTCGGCTACCGCATCAAGCTGCTGGGCATTGCCCGCCGCCGTCCGCAGGGTATCGAGCTGCGCGTGCACCCCACCCTGATCCCCGAGAAGCGCCTGATCGCCAACGTGGAAGGCGCCATGAACGCCGTGCTGGTGCAGGGCGACGCCGTGGGCGCCACCCTCTACTACGGCAAGGGCGCCGGCGCCGAGCCGACCGCCAGCGCGGTGATTGCCGACCTGGTGGACGTGACCCGCCTGCACACCGCCGATCCGGAACACCGGGTGCCCCACCTGGCCTTCCAGCCCGACCAGATCGCCGAAGTGCGCGTGCTGCCCATCGACGAGGTGGAGACCAGCTACTACCTGCGCCTGCGTGTGCTCGACAAGCCGGGCGTGCTGGCCGACATCACCCGCATCCTGGCCGATCAGTCCATCTCCATCGATGCCATGCTGCAGCGCGAGCCGGAAGAGGGCGAGTCCCAGACCGACATCATCATCCTTACCCACCTCACCATCGAGGGGAACGTGGACACCGCCATCGCCAAGATCGAGAGCCTCGATTCGGTGACCGGCCAGGTGACCCGCCTGCGTCTGGAAAACCTGTAATCCCGGGTCTTTCCGTCGCCAGCCAGCGGCCGCCTCCGGGCGGCCGTTTTGCGTCTGGGCGGGAACCCGATCCAGATCAAGGAAAACGGGTCCGACGGACGGCACACTGCCGATACCCGACTAATCCAGTCGGATTTAATCGACCCCAGGAGCCGTCATGCAGACCATCCACGTATGCAACCACACCACCCCCGAAGCCCTGTATCCCTTTGACGCCCGCGGCATCGCCAAGCGCTTCCGCCATGCGGCGATCTTCGGCGCCCTCGATGCCCTGGTTCCCGGCGAGGTGATGCGCTTCTGCAATGACCACGATCCCCTGCCGCTGCTCGGCCAGCTGCAGCAGCGCTACGGCGACACGGTGAGCATCACCTACCGCCAGCGCGAGCCGGGCGCCATCGTGATCGACTTTGCGCGGGTGGGCTGAGCCACTTCAGATCCGGTCGTTGCGCACGTAGTCCAGGGCCTCGTGCTGGAACAGCACCGAGGCCAGTCGTGCTGTGCTGATCAGCCCCATCAGGCGCCCGGCGTCGTCGAGCACCGGCAGGGCTGTCTGGGTGGTGCCCGAAAGGGCGTCGGCCGCCGCGGCGATGCCGTCCGTGGCCTGTACCGTGCGCAGCCCGTGGGCGCGGGTCAGCATGAGCTGGCCGGCCACCTCGGGCTTGTCTGCGTGGGGGCCAGGGGTCGGCCGCAGCAGGCGGCGGACGTTGTCGCCGACGCGGCGTCCGTCCTCGGGCTCCACGTGGCGCAGAAAGTCCCCGAGGCTGAGCAAACCTTCCAGCCGGCCCGACCGGTCCACCACCGGCAGGGTGTCCGCCGCATGGTGGCGCAGGGTGCGCCAGGCCTCGTTCAGTTCGGTGGCAAAGTCGAGCCAGGCGGCCGCCGGGCTCATGATGTCGCCGCAGGTCAGCAGCACGTGGCGGTGGAAGGCATGGCGTGCGGCGCGCCGGAAGACCTGCTCCAGGTCGTCCTCGCTGATGTCCAGGTAGGCGTCCATCTCTTCCAGCGCAGCGGCCAGGTCGGGTTGGGTGATGCCTGCAGGCGCAGGCTCGGGGCGCCCGGGCGTGGCCGGCGGCGGTGAGCACAGCGGGTAGCGTCGGCCGGGCACGGCGTTGTTGATGGCCGTGGCGGCGATCAGGATGGCGACGGTGTTCCAGCCGACGGCGGCGAGTCCGGTGGCCGGATCGAGCCCCTGGGCGCCGTGGGCGGCCATCACCAGGGCCATGGCCCCGCCCGGCGGGTGGATGCAGCGCAGCCAGCCCATCGCCCCCACCGACAGGCCGACCGCCAGGGCGGCGGCCAGATAGGGCGAGGTGACGGTCAGGCCGCAGGCCAGCCCGATCAGGGCGGGCAGCAGCAGGCCGCCGGCCACCGACCAGGGTTGGGCGAGGGGCGAGTGGGGTAAGGTGAACAGGATCACCGAGCTGGCCCCGAGGGGGGCCAGGGCGCGCCGGGCGTCGGGCGGCGCCGGGATGATGTAGAGCACCGCCTCGTAGATCAGGATGCCGGCAAAGGCCGCCAGGGTGCTGCGCAGGCGTTCGGCACGGGACAAGGGGGCCGCGTCGGCGATCAGGTAGCGGTGGGCGAAGCGGGTCAGGGCGGTACGGAGGGCGTCCATCGGGAAGCGCGGGAGGGCCGGAAAGGTCGGGCACTCTACGCAGACGTCGCGGGCGCTTTCCTTGATCCATGTTTGGTTCCGGATGAATGTGACGGATGAAAGGGCGGGCGCGAAGGTGTTGATCTATCTGGGGTGTTGCACGGTGCTGGCCTTCGCGGCGGCGATCCTGCTGGCGCTGCGTGGCGAGGCGCCGGCTGCGGCGGCCCATGCCGCCTTCGCGGCGGGGGCGATGCCCCTGATCTTTGCCGCCATGGGGCATTTCGTCCCGGTGCTCACCCGCAGCGCCGGGGCGGAGTCGCGCATCGGCCGGCTGCCCCTGGGGCTGCAGGGGGCGGGGATCCTGGTGACGGGCGTGCTGGCCGGCGCCTTTCCGGGGGCCGCCCTGCACGTCGCCCTGGCGCTGGGGCTTGCCGCTGCGGCGGGCATGCTGGTGTGGGTGCTGGGGCGGGGGCGCAAGGCCCTGGGCCGGCCGCACCCGGGGCTGTACTGGTACGTGGCCGCGCTGGGCTGCCTGCTTCTCGCGCTGCTGGCCATCGTGACCGGGCTGTTCTGGCCGGCCGTCTATCCGCTGGCCCGCCTCGCCCATCTGCACCTCAACACCCTCGGCTTCATCGGGCTGAGCGCCATCGGCACCCTGCATGTGCTCATGCCGACTGCTCTGGGGCAGCCCGATCCGCAGGCGGCGAGCCGGCTGAAGCGCCAGCTGCCGTGGATGCTCGGCGGCGTTGCGGCCACGGTGCTGGCCTGCGGGCTGCCCGGGGTGAGCCTGCCTGCTGCCGTCCTGGTTGGCGGGGTGGCGATCGCCACCGTGACCGGCTGGCTGCGCGGCCATGGCATCAAGCGCCTGCTGGGGGATGGGGTGGCGACGTCCCTGCTGCTGGCTACCGTGGGTCTTGCCAGCCTGGCCGCGATGGGGGCGGCCCATGGCCTGGGCTGGGTGCCGGGCAGGCCGGCGGTGGCGGCCTTCTTCATCCTCTTCCTGCTGCCCCTGGTGACGGGGGCCTTGTCCCAGCTGCTGCCGGTGTGGCGCCATCCGGGGCCACTGACACCGGCCCGCACGGCGCTGCGCACGCGTCTGGCCCGTAGTGGTGGCCTGCGGGCCGCCCTGTTCCTGGCCGGCGGGCTGCTCCTGCCGATCCACGGCCTGCTTGGCGCCAGCCTGGTCGCTGCCGGGGTGCTGCTCTTTGCGGTGGCGCTGGCCGGCGGATTGTTGCGGCGCTGATGGGGTCGGGCAGGGCGGGGGCCAAGGGCGGGGCTGGCTGTGCTATCTTCCAAGGTTTTCGTTTTCACTTCGGCGAGCCCCATGCGCTATATCTCCACCCGCGGCCAGTCTGCCCCCCAATCTTTCTGTGACATCCTGCTTGGCGGCCTGGCGCCGGATGGCGGCCTGTATCTGCCCGAGGCCTATCCGCAGGTCAGCCGTGCCGACCTGGACGCCTGGCGTGGCCTGTCCTATGCCGAGCTGGCCTACGCGATCCTGTCGCGCTTCATCGATGACATCCCGGCCGCCGATCTGAAGGCAATCTGTGACAAGACCTACACCGCCGAGGTGTATGGCTATGTGCGCGACGGTGCCAAGGCTGCCGAGATCACCCCGGTGCATTGGCTGGAGCCGGGCAAGCTGGGCCTGCTGGAACTGTCCAACGGCCCGACCCTGGCCTTCAAGGACATGGCCATGCAGCTGCTGGGCAACCTGTTCGAGTACGTGCTGGACAAGCGCGGCGAGCAGATCAACATCCTCGGCGCCACCTCCGGCGACACCGGCTCCGCGGCGGAGTACGCCATGCGCGGCAAGCACGGCGTGCGGGTCTTCATGCTGTCGCCGCACGGCCGCATGAGCGCCTTCCAGCGTGCCCAGATGTATTCGCTGCAGGACGACAACATCTTCAACATCGCCGTGCGCGGCATGTTCGACGACGCCCAGGACGTGGTCAAGGCGGTCTCCAACGACCACGCCTACAAGGCCAAATACAAGATCGGCGCAGTCAATTCGATCAACTGGGCGCGGGTCGCCGCCCAGATCGTTTACTACTTCAAGGGCTACTTCGCCGCCACCGAGAACAACGACCAGCAGGTCGCCTTCGTGGTGCCGTCCGGCAACTTCGGCAACATCTGCGCCGGCCACATCGCCCGCATGATGGGCCTGCCGGTGGCGCAGCTGATCCTTGCCACCAACGAGAACGACGTGCTCGACGAGTTCTTCCGCACCGGCGTCTATCGCCCGCGCAACACCGCCGAGACCCACGCCACCTCCAGCCCGTCGATGGACATCTCGAAGGCCTCCAACTTCGAGCGCTTCGTCTTCGACCTGGTCGGTCGCGACGGCGCCAAGGTGCGTGAGTTGTGGAGCAAGGTGGATGCCGGCGGCGCCTTCGACCTGTCCGCCTCCCCGGAATTCGCCGCCATCGGGCAATACGGCTTCGCCTCGGGCAGCAGCAATCACGCCGACCGCCTGGCGACCATCCGGCGGGCCGACAAGGACTACGCTACCGTGGTGGACACCCACACCGCCGACGGCCTGAAGGTGGCCTTCGAACTGCGTGATCCGGCCGTGCCGACCCTGGTGCTGGAGACCGCCCAGCCGGCCAAGTTCGAGGAGACCATCGTCGAAGCCCTCGGCCGCAAGCCGGCGCGCCCGGCCGGCCTGGACAACATCGAGGCGCTGCCCCAGCGCGTCGAGGTGATGGACGTGGATGCCGACGCCATCAAGGCCCTGATCGCCCGCACCGTCGAGGCCGGCTGAACGTCTTCCGCCGGTTGCAGGACGCACAGCGGCCCCGGAGCGATCCGGGGCCGTTTTTCATTGCGGCGTACGTACTGGTGTCTTCTGTGCTGGTCGTCCTGCCGTTCATCTGAGTCTGTTCCCATCGCTGCGGGCGGCGTCTAATGCAGGCTTTTCTGCCGCGTTTCCGGTCCTGGCATCCTAGCCCTCCACCCATCATGATGAATGCGCCTTCTACGCCCGCTTCCGGGCTCTCCGATCACCTGCGTGGGCTGCTTGCCGCCGGCGTCGTCGTGCTGTGCTGGTCGGGTTTCAACATCGTCTCCCGGATGGGGAGCACCGGGGTGCTGACGCCTTTCGACATCGCCGCCCTGCGTTTCGGCGTGTCCGGTCTGCTGGCTCTGCCGTATTTCATGCCACGGGTGGCGCCGGCCGAGTGGCCGCGCTACATGGTGCTGGCCCTGTTCGGAGGGCTGGGCTATGGCCTGCTGGTGTATTCGGGCTTTGCCTTCGCGCCGACGGCGCACGCCGGGGTCTTCGTGAATGGCGGCATCCCGTTCTGGACCATCGTCCTCGTGGCGGTGATGTCGGGCTTCCGGCTGGCCCGCAACATCGCGCTGGCCCTGCTGCTGACCAGTGGCGGCCTGATCCTGCTGGCATCTGGCAGCCTGTTCGAGGCGGGCGGCGGCTCGCGCTGGATCGGCGACCTGTTGTTCCTGCTGGCGGCCCTGTCCTGGGCGATCTTCGGGCTCCTGATGCGCCGCTGGCAGGTCCGGCCGCAACTGGCGATCACCGGTGTGGCAAGCTTTTCGATGCTGGCCTACCTGCCGGTTTACCTGCTGTGGCTGCCCACCAATCTGGGGGCCGCGCCGGCAGGGGAGATTGCCCTGCAGGCGGGCTACCAGGGGGTGATCGCGGCACTGCTGGCGGGAGGCATGTACAGCTACGCCAACCAGAAGATCGGGGCCTGCCAGGCTTCGATGATGCTCGCCCTGGTGCCCGGGGTGTCGGGCGTGGGGGCGTGGTTCATCCTCGGCGAGCCCCTCGACCTGCGGGCCGTGGTGGGCATCGTTGCGGTGTCTTTGGGGGCGGTGCTGTGTGCGCTGCCGGCCGGGGCTTTGGGCCGTCTTTTTTCCGTTCGCCGCGGCGGCGGGTGATGACGAAGATATGACAACAAGAAGATCCTTTGTCACAGATCAAGCGGGGGCCCGGGAGCCGGGCGGTACTATCCGATTCTGTTAAATGTGGTTAATTCAGAATCGGTGCCTCAGGCAGTCTGCCGGGCACCTTCGCGGTGAAAGGGAGGGGCATGAGCGGCAAGGCTTACAAGGTGTTCATCGTTGATGACGATCCCTCCTCCCGGCTTGTCTCGTCCTTCTGCTTCCGGCAACCCGAATTCGAGCTCGTTCAACTGGAGTCCGGGGAGGCCTGCCTGGCCGCCCTCGACCAGATGCCCGACATCGTGCTGCTGGACATCGAGATGCCGGGGCTGGATGGTGTGGCGACCTGCCGGGCGATCCGCGAGGCCGGGCTGGCGTCCACCCAGGTGATCTTCGTGTCGGTGCGCAATGATCTGGAGACGCGGCTCCGGGCGTACGACGCCGGCGGCAACGATTACATCGTCAAGCCGGTGCTGCCCGACGAGCTGGAGCCCAAGGTCCTGGTGGCCATGCATGTGCTGGAGCAGCAGCGCTCGCTCGAGGCGCAGGTCGAGCAGGCCTCCAGCATTGCCTTTTCGGCCATGTCGTCGGCGGCGGAGCTGGGGACGGTGCTGCATTTCCTGAGTGCTTCGTTTGCCACGCATTCGGTCGACGGCTTGAACACGGCGCTCGCCCAGGCGCTCGAGCAGTATGGGGTGGAGTACATCCTGGAACTGCGCAGCGGCCAGGAGAGCCGCTGCTTTTCAGGGCAGGGGGAGGCGACCCAGCTGGAGCGGTCGATCCTCGAGCATGTCCGCCTGATGGACCGGATCTTCCAGTTCCATGACCGGATGGTCATCAATTATCCGCAGGTCACGCTCTTCGTCCGCGGCCTGCCAATCGGGGACGAGGCGCGGCTGGGGCGCATGCGTGACAATCTGGCCCTGCTTATCGAGGGGGCGGATACCCGCCTGAGGGCGCTGTCCGACCAGATGACCCTGTCCCGCCAGGCGCATGGCATCGGGGAGGCAGCGATGCGCCTGTCCGAGGCGTTGGAGGTGATCGAGCGGGAGCAGGACACGGTGCGCCTGAACGCCCTGTGTGTGATGGACAGCTTCATCGAGGAGCTGGAGCGTTCCTTCGTGCATCTGGGGCTGAGCGAGCGGCAGGAGGCCTTGCTGAGCGAACTGGCGCGCAAGGCGGCGACCCAGGTGGGCGGTGCGCTCTCCCAGGGCAAGAACACCACCGATCATCTTCACCAGGTAGGCCAGACCCTGCGCCACCTGCATGCGGGTGCCTAGGCACGTGTTGTCCTGACGCGCGGGGGATCGCGTCATGATGAGCCGCAACGGCCTGTTGCAGCGCCTCCTGCGGGTGATGCTGGTCACCGTGCTGCCGGTCTTCTCGATCCACGTGTCGGTGCAGGTTGCCAGTGACGTGGACGCCGCCAGCCAGCGGGCCTTCAATGGCACCCAGAGCCTGGCCTCCGCCACCGTTCCGCTGCTCCAGGGGGCGCTGGCGCGGCAGGACATCGCCATGGTGCAGGACACGCTGGACAACATCATGCGCCATGGGCAGTTCAACCGGCTCTCCCTGGTGGAGATGGGCTCCGGCTCGGTGCTGGCGGCCGGCCATGCCACCGCGGAGCCGCCGGGAGACTATGCGCCGGGCTGGTTCCGGCGCCTGCTCCACATCGAGTTCGAGACCCAGCATTTCCCGGTGCAGGTGGGGCAGGCGGTGCGTGCCACGCTGCTGGCGGAGCCCTCGTCGAGCTCCCTGGTGGCCGACCTGTGGCGACGCATGTGGACCGCCATTGCCCTGTGGTCGGCCACCTTGATCGTGCTGCTGCTGTTCCTCAAGCGCTCCCTGCGGGCGGGGCTGCAGCCCCTGCACGATCTGGCGATCGCCGTGAGGCGCTTCGGCGAGGGAGAGCTCGCCGTGCGGGCCCCGACCTGCAACGTGCCGGAGCTGGCCGCCACGGCCAAGGCCTTCAACCGCATGGCCGACAAGCTGGAGGAGGCGCAGGACAAGCTCGAGATGCGGGTACGGCAGCGCACCGCGCAGCTGGCCGCGCGGGAGGCGCATACCTCGGCCATCTTGCACAGCCTCCACGATGCGGTGCTGCAGGTGGGGGCGGACGGCTGCGTCCGGATGGCCAATCCGGCGGCCTGCCAGATCTTTGGCTACGCCGGCGATGCGCTCCTCGGCGTGCCATGCGCCCGCCTGATGCCCGGCATCCCGGTGGCCCGCCTGCCGCGCCTGGCCGAGGAGGCGGAGGGGCGCCTGGATCTGCGGCCCGCATCGGCCGTCGGTCTGCGTCAGGACGGGCGCAGCTTTCCCCTCGAGTTCTCGGTGGCCCGCCTGGCCACGACCGGTGAGGATTGCTTCGTGGTCGTGCTGCGGGATGTCACCAGCCAGCGCGAGATCGAGGACGCCCGGGAGGCGGCCCGCAAGGCGGCGGAACGCCTGGCCCGGGCCAAGGGGGAGTTCCTGGCCAACATGTCCCACGAGATCCGGACGCCTCTCAACGCCATCCTCGGCTTCGCCCAGGTGGGTTTGCGCAAGGGGCAGGGCGGGCCGTTCGGCGAGACCTTCGAACACATCCTGCACTCTGGCGAGCTGCTGCTGGGCCTCATCAACGACGTGCTGGATTTCTCGAAGATCGAAGCCCACAAGCTGCAGCTCGAGGCATCCCTCTTCGATCTCGGTGAGGTGGTCGACCGGGCCGTGGAGATCAATGCCGCCCAGGCGCATGCCAAGGGGCTGGCGCTGGTCGTCACCGAGGCGCCCGAACTGCCGGCGGCGGCGCTGGGGGATGCCTTCCGGCTGACCCAGGTGCTGGTCAATCTGCTGGCCAATGCCATCAAGTTCACCCCGCGGGGGGAGGTTGCTCTGGACGTGGGTCTGGAGTCCGGCGCCTTGTGCTTCCGCATCCGCGATACCGGCGTGGGGATGTCCGCCGAGGTGCAGGCGCGTCTCTTCGAGCCCTTCGAGCAGGCCGACACCTCGATCACCCGTCGCTTCGGGGGAACCGGGCTGGGGCTGGTCATCAGCCACCGTCTGGTCGGGCTGATGGGCGGCACGCTTGAGGTGGACAGCGCCCCGGACCGTGGAACCTGCATGACCGTCCGCTTGCCTTTGCGTGCCGAACAAGCGCCAGCCGCCGCCCGTCCGCCCCTCGAGGTCACGCTGCTCGGCTTCCCGGAGGAGGAGGTCGCGGCGATCCGTGAGACGGCGCCGGCCGATGTCCGGATTGCGGGCGTGCCGGAGGAGGGGGCCGGGGAGCGCCACGGTTTGCGCGTCCGCATCGTGGCGGCGCCTCTGGCGTCCGCGCCGGCCGGGCTTCCGGGGGAGGGCCCGATCCTCGTCCTGTCGTCGCCGAGTGTGCTTGTCGCCGGCGGCGATGGGGCCGCATCGTCACTGGCCTGGCCACTGCGCTGGCGTCATGTCTGGCGGCTCGTGGGGCAGGGGCACCAGGCTGGGCATGGGGTGGTTCCGCCGCCGTCCGGCCTGGCCGGGATGCGCGTGCTGGCTGCCGAAGACGACGCCGCGAACCGCCTGGTGCTGCAGGAGATCCTGGCGCTGGCCGGCGCACGGCTGGTGGTCGAGGAGAATGGTCTGGCGGCGTGCCAGCGCCTGCAGCGGGAGGGGCCCGCAGCCTTCGACCTGATGATCACCGACCTGCAGATGCCGGTGATGGACGGCTTTGCCACCGCCCGAGAGGTGCGCCGGCTGGCGCCACAGCTGCCGGTCATCGGGCTCTCCGCCCACGTCCTCCCGGAGGAGCGGGCGCACTGCCTGGCCGCCGGCATGGTTGATCTGCTCACCAAGCCGGTGTCGGTGGACGTGCTGCTGGCTGCGCTGGCGCAGCAGGTGCAGCCGCCTGCTTCTTCCTCGACGCCGCTGGTCGAACCCGCTCAGGGCTGGGGCGATGAGGCCGGCCGCGGCCTGGTTGACTGGCGCCGGCTGGAGCAGTGCTTTGCAAGGGGGGAGGGCTTCGTCGCCCAGCTCCTGGCCACGGTGAAGGCGGACGCAGCCCCCCTGCCGGCGGCGCTGCGTGCGGCCGCCGCCGCTGGCGATGACGCGACGCTGTTGCGCATCAGCCACCGGGTTGCCGGCATGGCCGCCAATCTCATGGCGGGTCGTCTGCATGAGGAAGCTCGGCGGGTAGAGGCTGCCGCCGGCGAGGCGTTTCCCGCGGGGCGGGGCGAGGTCCTGGCCTTGGCGGAGAGGCTGGAGCAGCTGCTCGCCGAGATCGATCTGCGCATGGCGCGTGCCCGCTGAGGCGGCTTACACGCCCTGGGCGAACAACTCCGCCAGCCAGTCCACAAACACCCGTACCCGTTGCGAGAGGTGGCGGTTCTGGGGATAGAGGACGTGCAGGGGCAGCGATGGAGGGCGGTGCTGGGGCAGGATCTCGACCAGTACCCCGGCCTTCAGGCGGCTGCGGACGTGATAGGTGGGCAGCTGAATGATGCCGAAGTCCGCTTCGCAGGCGGCCACGTAGGCATCCCCGTTGTTCACGGCGAGGGAGGCGGACAGGCTGCGGTATTCGATGCGGCCGTCCACGTCGAATTCCAGCGGAATGGAGCGCCCGCTGGAAGCGGAGATGTAGTCCACGACCCGATGGCCGCTCAGGGCAGCGAGGCTGTCCGGCATGCCGTGGCGGGCCAGGTAGCCGGGGCTGGCGCAGGTGATCTGCTCCAGCCGGGCCAGCGGGCGGGCGACCAGGGCCGAGTCGCGCAGTTCTCCGATACGCAGCACGCAGTCCACCCCTTCGCTGATCAGGTCGATCTGCTTGTCCTGCACGCTGATGTCGAGAACGATGTCCGGATAGCGGGTGCAGAAGCCGGGCAGGGCAGGTATCAGCACATGCCGGCACAGGGAGCTGGACATGTTGATCCTGATTCGCCCCTCAGGCTGGCGGGCTGCCTGGGAGAAGGCCGCCTCTACCTCGTCGATCTCGGCCAGGATGGCCGAGCAGCGTGCGTAGTACAGCTCGCCATCCACCGTGGTGCGTACCTGGCGGGTGGTGCGCAGCAGCAGCTTGACCCCCAGGCGGGCCTCGAGCTGCTTGATGATCTGGGTGGCCGAGCCACGGGGCAGCTCGAGCTGCTCGGCAGCGCGGCTGAAGCTCTTCAGTTCGACGATGCGCACAAAAAGGCGCATGGCCACTAGATGATCCACGATGGGGTTTCCATTGTTTTAATAATCAAAACAGTGTTGCTTTAATGCGGGTATTTATCAATAGGGATCGTATAACCATAATGGCCTGACTGAGTAGGTGTCATACAGGAGAAACATGATGGAATACGTGCGCTTCGGATCGAGCGGCCTCAAGGTATCGTCCCTTTGCCTGGGTTGCATGACCTATGGCAGTCCCAGCTGGCGGCCCTGGGTGCTGGATGAGGACAGGAGCCGACCCTTCATCCGGGATGCGGTGGAGAAGGGCATCAATTTCTTCGACACGGCCGACATGTATTCCCTGGGCGCCAGCGAGGAGATCCTCGGCCGGGCCCTGCGCGAGCACCTGCCGCGGGACGAGGCGGTGATCGCCACCAAGGTGTTCTACCCGATGAGCGCCAGGCCCAATGACCGGGGCTTGTCGCGCAAGCATATCCTGACCAGCATCGATGCTTCCCTCAAGCGTCTCGGCACCGATTACGTGGACCTCTACATCATCCACCGCTTCGATCCGGAGACCCCCCTCGAGGAAACGCTGGAAGCCCTCGACAGCGTGGTGCGTTCGGGCAAGGCCCGCTACATCGGCGCCTCGTCGATGTACGCCTGGCAGTTCATGAAGCTCCTGGGCATGCAGAAGAGCATGGGCCTGGCCCGCTTCGTTTCGATGCAGAACCACTACAACCTGGCCTACCGGGAAGAGGAGCGCGAGATGCTGCCCCTGTGCCGGAGCGAGGGCATCGCGGTGACGCCCTGGTCGCCGCTGGCCCGTGGCCTGCTGGCCGGGACCCGCCAGAGCGGTACCGACCGGGCCGCTACCGACCAGATGTCCCGGCTGTGGTACGACCACCAGGAGATGGAGGATGCCATCGTGGCGGCGGTCACCGAGGTGGCGGCGGCGCGGGGTGTGGCGCCGGCCCGCGTGGCGATCGCCTGGGTGGCCAGCCGGTCGGGCATCACCGCCCCGATCATCGGAGCCTCCAAGCCGCATCACCTGGAGGATGCGGTCGCCGCCCTCGAGCTGCGCCTGACCGAGGCCGAGGTGAGCCGCCTGGAGGCCGCCTATCGTCCGCGCCCGGTGGCCGGCCATGAGTAAGGCCGAGGTGGCCCAGGGCATGCCGGCCCAGGAGGCGCCGGCTGCGGCGGGTCTGCGTCGCGACTGGTCGGTGTCGGCGGTGGCGGCGGGCTTTCTGGCCGTGCTGATCTCCTATTCCGGGCCGGCCATCATCATCATCCAGGCGGCCCAGGTGGCCGGCGTGTCGGGTGACATGATCGCCTCGTGGATCTGGGGGGTGTCCATCGGCGCGGCCGTTTCGGGGATCCTGCTGTCCTGGTTCCTCAAGGTGCCGGTGGTCACGGCCTGGTCGGCGCCCGGCACAGCCTTGCTGGTCACCTTGTTCCCGGCCCTGTCCCTCAACGAGGCGGTGGGGGCGTACATCACCGCAGCGGCAATCATCTTCCTGATCGGCATCACCGGCTATTTCGACAAGGTGCTCAAGCTGATCCCCAAGGGCGTGGCAGCCGGCATGATGGCCGGCATCCTGTTCCAGTTCGGTGCCAACGCCTTCAAGTCGGCCGGCTCCATGCCCCTGCTGACCTTCGTGATGCTGGCGGCCTACCTGTTGTTCAGGCGCTTCGTGCCCCGCTATTGCATGGTGCTGGTGCTGTTGGCCGGCATCAGCCTGGCGGTGGGCATGGGGGGCGCGGACCTGAGCCATGTGAAGCTGTCCTTCACCACGCCGGTCATGATCACGCCCGAATGGAGCTGGGGCTCGACCCTCAGCCTGGCGCTGCCGCTGGTGCTGGTGAGCATCACCGGACAGTTCCTGCCGGGCATGGCGATCCTGCGGGGGGCCGGCTACTCGACACCGGCGCGTCCGATCATTGCGGTGACCAGCGTGGTGTCGGCCTTCGTCGCCCTGGCGGGGGGCATCACCATCGTCATCGCGGCCATCACCGCGGCCCTGTGCACCGGCAAGGATGCCCATGAGAACCCGGCCCGACGCTATGTGGCGGGCCTGGGCAACGGTCTGTTCTACCTGATCGGCGGCTGCCTGGCCGGCACCATCGTGTCCTTGTTCACCGTGCTGCCGAAGGAGTTCGTGGCCGTGCTGGCGGGGCTGGCGCTGATCGGGGCGATCACCAGCAACCTGATGGGCACGATGGCCGAGGCGGATCATCGCGAGGCCGCGGTCATCACCTTCCTGGCCACGGCCTCGGGGATGAGCTTCCTGGGCCTGGGGTCGGCCTTCTGGGGCGTGGTGCTGGGCTCCGTGGCCCACCTGGTGCTGCATCACAAGCCCAGGGCGGCCTGACGAGGCGGGAGCCGGAATGTGACGAGGGCGGCCCGCATGACACGGACCGCCCTCGTTTTTTGGGATGTTGCGTTCAGTCCCGGCGGGCTTGCCGCTGCCGCAGCGATTCGGAGGGCAGCACGCCGTAGGTGGCCTTGTAGATCTCGGAGAAGCGACCCAGGTGGGTGAAGCCGTAGTCGAGAGCGATCGCAGTGATGTTCTGGATGTTCTGCACCGGATCCATCAGGGTGCTGTAAACGCGCTCCAGCTTCTTCTGGCGGATGTAGTTCTTCGGCGTGGTCCGGGCGTTCTTCTCGAACAGCAGGTAGAGCGAGCGCAGGCTCATCTTCGCGTAGGCGGCGAGGGACTCGGCGGTCAGGTTGTCCTTGATGTGCTCGTCGATGTACTGGGCCAGCCGGTCGAAGCACACGGAGTGGCCGGCCGGGTTGTCCAGGCAGACGTTGTGCTTGAGCATCATCATCAGCTTGCCGGTGACGACCCGGTTGTAGTGCTGAAGCATCTGCGGGGTGGCCATGCCGGACTCGGCCTCCTGGCAGACGATGGAGAGCAACTGGATCAGGCTGTCGAGCTCGGTGAACTGGTAGGGCACCTGATTGAACTTGATCCGCTCGTTCGGCTTGAACCAGCGGTGTTCCTCACAGGCCTCGTTGAGCATTCCGGTGGGGATCTTGACGATGAACTTCTCGCAATCCTCGGAGTAGGTCAGGTCGATCGGGTCTTCCGGATTGATCACCAGCACGTGCCCGGCCGGCAGGCTCAGGGTGTCACGGCTCACTTCGTAGCGGCAGTGTCCGCGCAGGATGAACTGGACGTGGTAGATGTCGGGCAGGCCCTCGGAGATGATCCGCGCCTGGGTGCCGTAGCTCAGACGGCACAGGTCGAGGGCGCCGACCTTGCGGTGCTGCAGGAAGGCGCTCGAGTCGTGGCTGCGCGACATGCGGAGCTGGTGGGAGCCCACGTGCCGGTTGACGAAGTCCGAGACCTCGAAAGGGTTGGCTCCAGCAAAGACGCGGCTGGAGTCGTTGAGGAAGAAGCCTTTCATTGCGCCACGCCTCCGGACAGGGAGAACGGAAACGGGCCAGCGCTCACAGTTATCTTCACGATGTCTCCCCCGGGGATTACCCTGGATTTTGTTTGTTATATGTCTGACTATCGATCAAAAGCGCGGGAAAATCAATAGTCTCGATATTTTGCAAAATTTCGAAAGAAACGGGGTCCGTGGAAGTGGCCGCCCTGGCCTGAAAAAGCTGTGAAAAGGCCGGCGTCCCTTTCGGAACGCCGGCCTGTCGGACTGCGGGGACGTGCTGTGCGCCTACACGGCAGCGGTGGCCTCGATCTCGACGCGCAGGCCTTCGAAGGCCAGCCGTTCGATGCCCAGCAGGCTCACCGCCGGGGGACGTTCGGTGTCGAAGTAGGCCGACCGGATCTCGCGGATGCGGGCGGTGTTCTCCGGGCGCAGGTCGGTGACGTAGATGTTCACACTGACCAGGTTTTTCATCGTGGCGCCCTGGGCCGCCAGGGCGATGGCCAGGTTGTCGAGGGTGCCGGCGAGCTGGGCTTCCAGGTCGCCCGGGTGGCGGACCTTGCCGTCCTTGTCGCAATCCACCTGGCCGGATACGAAGATCAGGCGCTGCATGCCGCTGATGGAAAAGGTCTGGCTGAAGGCCTTGCCCTTGAAGAGCTGATCCGGGTTGATGGCGTGTATTTCCATGCCGTCCTCCTGTGATTGATATTGTGCCTGTCGGTTGTGCTCGTGGCCGGCGGGCTCAGCCCTGGTCGCCACCGCCCACCGGGATCACCGTGCCGGTCATGTAGGAGGACTCGTCGGAGGCCAGGAACAGGATCGCGTGGGCCTGCTCGTCCAGGCTGCCATAGCGCTTCATCAGGCTGCTGTCGAGGGACTGGGTGTAGATCTGCTTGTACCAGCCCTTTTCCTGCTCACTCTGCTCGGCGGCATTGCGCGGGATGCGGCGCGGCGGGGCTTCGGTGGCGCCCGGTGCGGTGGCATTGACGCGGATGCCGCGCTCGCCCAGCTCGAAGGCCAGGCAGGCGGTGAGGGCATTCACCCCGCCCTTGGCGGCGCCGTAGGGCACCCGGTTGACCCCGCGGGTGGCGATGGAGGACACGTTGACGATGCTGCCCTGGGCGTTCTCCAGCATGTGCGGCAGGGCGGCACGGCAGCACCACAGGGTCGGGAAGAGCGAGCGACGGACTTCCGCCTCGATCTCGTCTTCGGCATAGAACTCGAAGGGCTTGGTCCAGATGGTGCCGCCGACGTTATTGACCAGAATGTCGATACGGCCGAAGCGTGCCTTGGCGGCGTCCATGACCCGCTGGCATTCGGCGAACTTCTCCAGGTCGGCGGTGAGGGCCAGTACCTCGGTCTGGTCCTTGAGGGCGTCGGCCACCTCGTGGACGATCTCCGAGCGATCCACCAGCAGCAGCCGGGCACCCTCCGCGGCCATCAACTCGACCACCCGGCGGCCGATGCCCTGGGCGGCTCCGGTGACCACGGCCACCTTGTTCTCGAAACGGTTACGCATGCTGTCTCCTATCGGGAAGGCCGCTCAGGCGCTGGCCGCGAATTTCTCGTAATGGAAGCTGGCGGGCTGGATGTCGCGCTCGCGCAGGTTGTTGGCGACGGCCTCGACCATCGGCGGGGGACCGCACAGGTAGATGTCCACGTCGCCGTCGTTGAGCTGGGCCGGCTCGATATGCTGGGTCACGTAGCCCTTCTTCGGCTGTGCGCTGTCTGCGGCCACCACCACCAGGGCGAAGCTGAAGTTGGGCAGCTGGCTGGCGAAGGCCTCCAGCTTGTCCAGTTCCACCAGGTCGGTGTCGGTATTGACGCCGTAGATCAGGTGGATGGGGTGGGGGCTGCCGCCGTCGGCGACGATCTTGTCGAGCATGGCCAGGAAGGGGGCCAGGCCGGTACCGCCGGCCAGCATCAGCACGGGGCGCTTGATCTCGCGCAGGTAGAAGCTGCCCAGGGGGCCGGCCAGGGTCATCGGGACGCCGGGGGCGGCGGTTTCCCGCAGGTAGGTGCTCATCAGGCCGCCCGGCACGTTGCGGATCAGGAAGGACACGGCCTTGTCCTTCGGCATGGAGCTGAAGGAGTAGGCGCGGTGCTGGGTGGTGCCGGGTACCTGCAGGTTGGCGTACTGGCCGGGCAGGAAGGCCAGGCTGGACAGGCCGTCGCCCTGAAGGGTGAGGCTGATGGTGCTGTCGGACAGCTGGCGGACTTCGGTGATGGCGGCGGTCAGCTGGGCCTGCTTGATCTTGCAGACCTGGGACGATGCGGGGATGCGCACCACGCAGTCGCTCTGGGGGTGCATCTGGCAGGTGAGGACGAAGCCGGACTGGGCCTCGGCTTCGGACAGCGCGTCCTCGATGTACTCGCCGAGGCGGTAGGTGCCGGATTCACAGGCGCTCTTGCAGGCGCCGCAGGCGCCGTCCCGGCAGTCGATGGGGACGTTGATGCCCTGGCGGTAGGCGGCGTCGGCCACCGTTTCGCCAGTCTTGCAGTCGATGAAGCGGGTGACGCCGTCCTCGAAATTCAGGGCGATCTTGTAGGTCATGTTTTTCTCCGTTGTGGAGCGGCTTGTGCGTGAAGCCCCCGGTGACGCGGGGCGGTCCGGTGTCCCGGCCGCCCCTGCGTGTTCGTGACGGCGTCGCGGCGCCGTGCCCTCGTTATTAGATGTGGTAGACGTCGATCACGTGGCGGATGTAATCGGTCTTCAGGACAACCTTCTTTTCCTTGATGAGCGGGCTCGCGCCCGTCACGTCCAGAGTATAGAAGCTGGTACCGGAGAAGTGATCCGTGTGGTTGTAGCGGACGCTGGTGGTGTGCCAGTTGAAGCGCAGCTTGATCTGCTTGTCGTCCTGCTCGAGGACCAGCACATTGGAGATCATGTGGGTCGTGCGGGTGTCCGGGATCGTGGCGCTGGAGCGCTCGGTGCGGATCCGGTAGACCCGGTCTTCCAGGCCGGCACGGCGCCCGTAGTAGATCAGGGAGATCTCGCTCTGCGGATCTTCGGTCAGCTCGCCGTCGTCGTCCCAGGCCGGCATCCAGAAGGTGCAGTTCTCGTCGTAGAGGGCCAGCCAGCTATCCCAGTCCCGGTCGTCCAGGAAGTTCGTCTCGCGGTACAGGAAGGCGCAGATGTTTTCGTAGGAAAGGCTCATTGCGTTTGTCTCCGATTATTCGGCTTGGGCTTGTTCTTCGGCTTGCAGGGCCTTGTGCATCTGCTCCAGCCAGTAGGTGTGCTGGGCGACGTAGAGGCCTTCGTCTTCGGTCTTGATGCCGGACAGGATCGGCTTGAGGTTGATCTTGTCGGCTTCCTCGTCCGGGCCTTCGACCCAGTGGGTGGCACCGCGGGACATGTCGTTCCAGGGCAGGGAGCTGCCCAGGAAGCCTTCCTGGCAGGCGCGGAACTCTTCCAGATCGTCGGGGGTAGCCATGCCGGAGGCGTTGAAGAAGTCCTCGTACTGGCGGATGCGGCGGGCGCGGGCCTCGGGGGATTCACCCTTGGGGGCGATGCAGTAGATGGTGACCTCGGTGCGGTCCGGCGCCAGCGGGCGGAACACGCGGATCTGCGAGCTGAACTGGTCCATCAGGAACACGTTCGGGTACAGGCACAGATTGCGGGAGTTCTTGATCATCCAGTCGGCACGGGCCTCGCCGAACTCGGAGACCAGGCGGTCGCGCTGTTCCATCAGCGGGCGGTCTTCCGGGTTGTCCCAGCGGGTCCACAGCAGCAGGTGGCCGTTCTCGAAGGAGTAGGAGCCGCCGCCCTTCTTGGCCCAGCCGCCGGCGCTCATGGCGTTGATGTCGTCGTTGCCGGCATCGCGCTGCTTGCGCTGGTTCTGGGTGGCCGCGTAGTTCCAGTGGGTGGCGGTCACGTGGTAGCCGTCGGCGCCGTTCTCGGCCTGCAGCTTCCAGTTGCCTTCATACACATAGGTGGAGGCGCCGCGCAGCACTTCCAGGCCGTCCGGGGACTGGTCCACGATCATGTCGATGATCTTGGTGGATTCACCCAGGTAGTCCTGCAGGGACTGCACGTCCGGGTTCAGGCTGCCGAACAGGAAGCCGCGGTAGGACTCGAAGCGGGCGATCTTCTTCAGGTCGTGGGAGCCGTTGCAGTTGAAGGTCTCCGGGTAGCCGGTGCCTTCCGGATCCTTGATCTTCAGCAGCTTGCCGGAGTTGTTGAAGGTCCAGCCGTGGAAGGGGCAGGTGTAGGTGGCCTTGTTGCCGTGCTTGAAGCGGGCCAGCGTCGCGCCGCGGTGGGCGCAGGCGTTGATGAAGCAGTTGAGCTGGTTGTCCTTGTTGCGGGTGATGAAGACCGGCTGACGGCCGATCTTGGTGGTGTAGTAGTCGTTCACCTTGCCGACCTGGCTCTCATGGGCCAGGTAGATCCAGTTGCCTTCGAAGATGTGCTTCATCTCCAGGTCGAACAGCTCCTGGTTGGTGAACATTTCCCGCTTGCAGCGGAACAGTCCCTTTTCCTTGTCTTTCTGCAGCAGCGAATCCAGATAGTCGGTCGTGATCATTGCCTGAGTCTCCTCTTTTTGATGGCTCGGTGAGGTGGATCTTAGGAAGGCCGTGGGGCGGGAAATATCCACTTCGTGCAATTCACGTATCCAATTCATGCATCGCGTCCGGCTTTGCAAAAAACGGATAAACATCCTGCGAAGAATGGATATTGAGAGGGCGCCGCCATCCCTAATCTACGCCTGAACCAAAAGCGGGGAGTCTGGCGCTCCTTCGCATGATGGAACCCCGGATGCCGGGCGCAGCAATCGTTGTGCCGACCGGCTGCGGGGCTCCGGCCCTACCCAGAAGCAAGAAGAAGCAAGGAGCGAACATGGCAACTACCGGCGTGATGCGGCCTGGCCACATCCAGCTGCGGGTTCTCGATCTCGACGAGAGCGTCCACTTCTATTCCAAGGTCCTCGGCCTGATCGAAACCGGACGTGACGCGCAGGGGCGGGTCTATTTCAAGGCCTGGGACGAGCGTGACCACCACAGCGTGGTCC
>CALBTT010000062.1 GCA_937967645.1 uncultured Zoogloea sp. | reverse complement strand
GCGGCACTAGTACCTGAAACTAGCGCGTCTACCAATTTCGCCATCTGGGCAACGAGCTAGAAATTATAGAGTAGAAATTATCCGTGTCAATATCAAAAAGCAAAAACACTAAAAAACTTAGTAAGCTGCGTCGCAGCGATCCCTTCTTCGAGCGTGAGAGTCAGAAATACGACTTCCCGCTGCCCAGTCGGGAATTCATCATCCAGGTTCTGGCCGAGCAGGGCGTGCCCCTGCCGTTCGCAGAACTGGCCGAGGCCATGGACATCCTGCCCGTCGAGCGCGAGTTCTTCGAGCGGCGCATGTTCGCGATGGAGCGGGACGGGCAGGTCATGCGTAACCGGCGGGGTGCCTACCTGCTGCCCGCCAAGGCCGACCTGATCAAGGGGAGGGTGCAGGGCCACCCGGACGGCTATGGTTTCGTCGTCACTGACGATGAGGGGCAGGACATCTTCCTGGGTCCGAATGAGATGCGGGAAGTCCTGCATGGCGATCGGGTCATGGTCCGCATCGCCGGCATGGACCGGCGCGGCCGCCCCGAGGGCAAGGTCGTCGAGGTCCTCGAGCGGGCGAACACCCGCATCGTCGGGCGTGTGGTGGTGGAGAACGGCGTCACCCTCGTCGTCCCGGAGAATCGCCGCATCTCCCAGGAGATCCTGCTGGCGCCGGCCACCCGCCCCAAGTTCAAGGCGGCGCCGGGTCAGGTGGTGGTGGTCGAGCTGGTGGAGCAGCCCACCCGGTACGCCCAGCCTGTCGGAAAGATCGTCGAGTTGCTGGGCAACTATGCCGACCCCGGGATGGAGATCGAGATTGCCCTGCGCAAGCATGATCTGCCCTTCGAGTTCTCCCGGGCGGCCCGCGAGCAGACCCGACGCCTGCCGGACGCCGTGCGCAAGATGGACTGGAAGGGGCGCGAGGACCTGACGGCGTTGCCTCTGGTCACGATTGATGGCGAGACCGCCCGCGATTTCGATGATGCGGTGTTCTGCGAGCGCCAGGGGCGCGGCTTCCGGCTGGTGGTGGCGATCGCCGATGTGTCCCACTACGTGAAGGTCGGTTCGGCGCTGGATGGTGACGCGTACGACCGGGGGAACTCGGTGTATTTCCCGCGGCGGGTCATCCCGATGCTGCCGGAGAAGCTCTCGAACGGCCTGTGCTCCCTCAACCCCCAGGTCGAGCGCCTGTGCATGGTGTGCGACATGGCGATCTCCCAGACCGGGGTGATCAAGCAGTACCGTTTCTATCCTGCGGTGATGTTCTCGAAGGCCCGGCTGACTTACAACCAGGTAGCGGCGGCCTTGTACGACAACGATCCGGCTGCCCTTGAGGTGATCGGCGGCCTGTTGCCCCATCTCCAGAACCTCGACAAGCTGTTCCGGGTGCTGCTCAAGGCGCGGGCCAAGCGGGGGGCAATCGATTTCGAGACCCAGGAAACCCGGATGATCTTCGACGACAACGGCAAGATCGCCCAGATCGTGCCGGAGTCGCGCAATGACGCCCATCGGCTGATCGAGGAGTGCATGCTGGCGGCCAACGTCTGTGCCTCGGAGTTCCTGCAGGCTCAGGAGCACCCGGCGCTGTACCGGGTCCATGAGGGCCCGACTCCCGAGAAGCTCGCCAAGCTGCGCGATTTTCTGGGGGAGTTCGGTCTCCAGCTCGGTGGTGGCGAGGAGCCGAAGGCGGGCGACTACGCCAAGCTGCTGACGAGCATCAAGGAGCGCCCCGACCTGCAACTGCTGCAGACGGTCATGCTGCGTTCCCTGCGTCAGGCGGTGTACAGCCCGGACAACATGGGGCACTTCGGGTTGGCCTACGAGGCCTATACCCATTTCACCTCGCCCATCCGGCGCTACCCCGACCTGCTGGTGCACCGCGCCATCAAGGCGGCTCTTCTCGGCGAACGTTATGTGCCGGCGCAGGACAATGGTGACTGGGACGCCATCGGCATGCATTGCTCGATGACCGAAAGACGGGCGGATGAAGCCGATCGGGACGTGGAGAACTGGCTCAAGTGCTACTACATGCAGGATCGTATCGGCGAGGAGTTCGAGGGAAGCGTCTCGGCGGTGGTGCCTTTCGGGCTGTTCGTGGCGCTGGACGACGTGTTTGTCGAGGGGCTGGTGCACATCTCCGATCTGGGGAGCGACTATTTCCACTTCGATGATGCCCAGCACGCGCTGGTGGGGGAGCG
Source organism: uncultured Zoogloea sp. (assembly GCA_937967645.1). Lineage (GTDB taxonomy): Bacteria > Pseudomonadota > Gammaproteobacteria > Burkholderiales > Rhodocyclaceae > Zoogloea. The sequence goes on along the minus strand of CALBTT010000062.1, from coordinate 81,053 downwards.
GTCGGGCGAGCGCTACCGCCTGTCCGACCGGGTTCGCATCCAGTTGGTGCGGGTCAATATGGAAGCGAGCAAGATCGACTTCCGGCTCGTCAAGGGCCCGGAGCGTGCTACCGCCCGCACGGGGAAGACAGCCCGCGACCGGGATCGGGGGCAGGAGGTGTCTGCGCCGCCGGCTGGCGCACAGGCCGAAGTCGCGCCGACTTCCAAGCCCGGGCGCAGGGTGGTCAAGGGCGCAGCCCCTGTCGAGGCTGCGGTAGAATCCGCCCCCCGGTCGGCAAGCCGGGCACGCAAGGTGGCGGTCGAGGCTGCGCCTGCCTCTGCCCCCAAGGCTGCCAAGCCCAAGAAGACCCAAGCCAAGACCGGCAAGAGCAAGCCTGCGAAGGCCAAGCCCGCCAAAGCCCGTACTACGAAGAAAGCCAAGTCCAGTGTCTGATAACGCCAGTTCCCGCCTCATCTACGGTTTTCATGCCGTTCTTGCCAAGCTCCGCCACGACCCGGAGGGCGTTTTCGAGATCTTTGCCGATGCCCAGCGTACCGACGCGCGGGCGAGGGATCTGCTGCGTCATGCCGAGCAGCTGGGAACCCGGGTGATTCCGTCCGATGGGGAGCGTCTTGACCGCATGGTGGGCACGCGGCGCCATCAGGGCGTCGTGGCCCGGGTGGACGCCCGCCGCAAGGAGCTCAAGCTGCCGGATGTGCTGGAGGGGTTGACCGAGCCGGCGCTGTTGCTGGTGCTCGACGGGATCCAGGATCCCCACAATCTGGGGGCGTGCCTGCGGGTGGCCGATGCGGCCGGTGCCCATGCGGTCATCGCGCCGAAGGACAAGGCGGTCGGACTCAACGCCACCGCGGTCAAGGTGGCCAGCGGTGCGGCTGATACCGTGCCTTATGTCACCGTGACCAACCTGGCCCGGGCCCTGCGCGAGATGCAGGAGGCCGGGGTGTGGGTGCTCGGTGCCGCGGGTGAGGCGGAGAAGTCCATTTACACGGTGGATCAGAAGGGCCCTGTGGCCTGGGTGCTGGGAGCCGAGGGGGATGGTCTGCGGCGCCTGACCCGCGACACCTGCGACGAGCTCGTGCGCATTCCCATGTATGGGACGGTGGAGAGCCTCAACGTGTCGGTGGCCAGCGGCCTGTGCCTCTTCGAGGCGCGGCGCCAGCGCCTGGGCTGAGTCTGCATGGGCGTCGATTCGCGGGCGGTACGTCAGCTGTTGCGGACGGCGCGTTGCGGCGCCCTCGGGAGCCTCTCCCTGGCGGTGCCTGGTCACCCGTTTGTCAGTCTGGTGACGTTCGTTCCAGACTCCCGTCTGCGGCCGGTCTTCCTGCTGAGTGGCCTGGCCGAGCACACACGCAACCTGCGCGCCGATGCGAGGGCCAGCCTGATGCTGGCGGAGGGCGGGGCGCATCCCCTCGAGCAGGCGCGTCTGACCCTGGTCGGCGAAGTCGCCGAGTTTGAGCCCGACGAGGCCGCGCTGCGGCGCTTTCTGCGCTACAGCCCTGAATCCGCCGATTACCTGCAGCTGGGGGATTTCCGTTTCTTTCGCTTTGAACCGGCCCGCCTGCGATTCATCGGTGGGTTTGCGCGGATGGGCTGGAGCGATCCCCTTGTGCCGGCAGCCTGGCTGACCGAAGCGGAGGAGGGCGGGCTGCTCGACGAACTGGCGCGCCTGGCGCCGGTCGGGGTGGGCGTGCTGGGACTGGATGAGGAGGGGCTGGATGTGCGTATCGCAGGTGTGATCCGCCGCTTGCCCCTGTCTCCTCAAGGTGAAGGCTTGCGGGCCCTGCTGGCGGCCGCGCAGGCCGCTCTGGCAAAGCTCGAGGCGATGGAGCCGGACCCTGCCGGGCTGGCCTGACGGCCTTGCCCCTGGCCCGGCGTCCGGGATCAGTCGACCCGGTTCAGCTTGTCCATGTACTGCTTGGTGAAGACTCGCTCAGGCAGGTCTTTCATGCTCATCTGGGAGTAGCGCAGGGTCGATACGTCTCCTTTGCGCAGGGCGTCTTCCATCACCAGCTGGGTGGGCCGGATGCGGCCGCCCAGATTCTGGAACTTCTCATAGCGGCACACCTTCAGCAGGCGGTCGGAAAGCGAGTAGAACTCGGCCCGGTGCGGATAGTTGTTGGACTGGCGGACCCAGTACAGCACCTTGGCGTAGGTCACTCCCCGGTCTACCGCGGTGAGTTCGAGCACATACATCTTTTCGCCATCGATGGTCTCGGTGCGCAGGATCTTCGGTTCGTAGTCGCCCGAGAAGCTGGCCCGCGCCAGGTCTCCGTTGGCAACCTGGCCGGTCAGGCGCTGGGCCAGGGACAGCCGGATCGGCTGGGACACGTTGGGCATGAAGACCCACAGGTCGCGCCCTCGCATCAGCATGGCCTGGCCCCGGTCGGCGGCGGGTTCGAGGGTCTGCACGATGGTGTTTTCATTGCCTTTTGAGAGGATGCGGTACTTCCTGTCCTCTCCGGTTTCCCCTGGGGTGGTGGAGGTGATGTCGATCATCACCTGGAAGCCATCCTTCGGAAAGCGGACTTCGTCCGCCCGCGCAACGATGGCACGGGCGGTTTCCACGTCATCCGCCTGGGCGACGGGAGACGTCCCGATGGCTGCGGCGACAAGCAGCGCCTGGCAGCCGTTCATCAAGCCTTGCAGGTAAAAGTTGAAGCGCATGGTGTTATCCTTGGAAAGCAAACAACATAGTTCAGAGCGCACATGCCGATCATTCGTGTTGAAGATTTAAGCAAGGTCTACCGCCTCGGCGAGCAGGATGTGACGGCTCTTGAGGGGGTGTCTCTGACGGTTGAAGAGGGCGTCTTCATGGCGATTGCCGGGCCCTCCGGCAGTGGCAAATCGACGCTGCTCAATATCATGGGGTGCATCGATACGCCAAGCAAGGGGCGCGTTGAGGTGGCAGGCAAGGATGTGTCCGGGCAAACACCCGACGACCTGGCCGATCTGCGGGCGCGTACGATCGGTTTCATCTTTCAGACCTTCAATCTGCTGCCGGTGCTGTCGGCCCATGAGAACGTCGAGTACCCCCTGTTGCAGATTCCCGAGCTCAGCAAGGCCGAGCGCAGCGAGCGGGTCGAGCACTATCTGTCGATGGTCGGCCTGGGCAAGTATGCCCATCACCGCCCCAATCAGCTTTCTGGCGGGCAGCGCCAGCGGGTGGCGATCGCCCGGGCTCTGGTGACCCACTCCAGGATCGTGCTGGCCGACGAGCCCACCGCCAACCTGGACCGCCGCACGGGTGAGAGCATTCTCAACCTGATGCGCGACATCAATCAGGACTCAGGGACCACCTTCGTCTTTTCGACCCATGACAAGCGCGTCATGAACCGGGCGGATCGGCTGGTGCGCATGGAGGACGGCCAGATCACCGCGCTGGGTCTCAAGCGCGAGGGCAGCTGGATCTTTGTGCAGGATCGGCGCAAGCCCGAGGACGACCCCGATATTTGACTTGCTTTCCCATCCAAGAGGAATTCATGCGTTTCTTCAGATCGAAGCTTTCGGCCATTTCAATCGCGATGGCCGCCATGTTTGTTGCGGGTTCCGCCACAGCGGCAGATGACCTCGATCTCGACCTGGAGCTCGATTCAGGTGGCAAGACCCGGACCGCCGCCAGTCTCCAGTTCGATGTTGCCCGGACCTACGCCGGCAAGGATCACTGGTCCATGGCCAGGGCGCGGACCGAGGTCTCCGCACAGGGTGGCCAGTCCGGCCTGAAGTGGAAGATTTCCGGCCGTGCGGACGCGGATGGGGTTTTCGCCATCGACAACGGCTTCTACCCGGATGCGGTCCGGCGCGACCAGCAGTATCAGTTCGACCTTCGCGAGACCTATCTGGACTTCTCGGCCGGTGACGTGGATTTCCGGGTCGGCCGCCAGCACATCGTGTGGGGTGAGATGGTCGGCCTGTTCTTCGCCGACGTGGTTTCGGCGCGAGACCTCCGGACCTTCTATCTGCCCGACTTCGAGCAACTGCGTATTCCCCAGTGGGCGGCCCGGGCCGAGTATTACTTCGGTGAAACCCATGCCGAACTGGTGTGGATCCCGGTGCCCAGCTATGACCGCATCGGCAAGCCCGGCGCCGAGTTCTATCCGCTGCCCCGCGGTGCCACGGTCCGCGGCGAGGTCAAGCCGGATGCGTCTGCCGGGAATGCCAACTGGGGGGGCAGGGTGTCACGTCTCATCGGCGGATGGGATGTCTCCGGTTTCTACTACCGGAGCATGGATGTGGCACAGACCTTCTATGTGGTCGGGCCCAATGAATTTCAGCCTCGCCATGAGCGGATTTCCCAGCTGGGGGGCACCTTTGCCAAGGATTTTGGTGAGTTCGTCCTCAAGGGCGAGCTCGTTCACACCCGCGGGCGCAAGTCCCTGACGGCTGATCCGACCGCGCCCAACGGGCTTGTCGGGCAGGACACCCTCGACTACGTGGTGGGTATCGATATCCCGGCTTTCGACGATGGCAGAATCAACCTTCAATATTTTGCGCGCCGTGCCGCAAATCATGAACCTGCCACCGGACTCGACCGTACCGAGGGGGGGGGCAGCATACTGCTCGGAACGCGGATTGCCAGCGGTTGGGAGACCGAGGCTTTGTTCGTGTCCATGCTCAATCGCACGGACTACATGTTCCGTCCCAAGCTCAAGTGGGCGGCGGCAAAGAACCTCAAGGTGACTTTCGGTGTTGATGTGTTCGGCGGCAAGCAGAACGGGCTCTTTGGCCGCTATGACGACAGTGACCGTGTATACACCGAGGCCCGTTGGTCCTTCTGAGCGCATGTGACGCCCGCCTCGCCCGGCAGTCGTCCAGTTTCCGGGGAGGCAGGCAAGATGGCATGCGCATGTGCCCTTTTCATGGGGGCGTGATGTTTTTCTCCGGAGGTCTTCAAGGCCTCCCGTAATATCCGCTTGTTATCATCAAAAGGCTGAAGTCCGGCTTAATTGAGGGGAAGTAGCATATGAAACGTTTCTTGGCGATGAGTGCCCTGGCCGGCATGGTGGCGGGCCTGACGGGTTGTGCGACACCCTATCCTCCGGCGCCGGTGTCCGCTGCAAATACCGAATACAACTACCTGGTGGGGCCTGGCGACAACATCAACATCGTGGTGTGGCGTAACCCCGAGTTGTCCATGTCCGTTCCGGTCCGCCCGGACGGCAAGATCACCACCCCGCTGGTTGAAGACCTGCCGGCTGCGGGAAGGGACTCCAGCACGCTCGCCAGGGAGATCGAGAAGGCCCTCGCCAAGTACATCCGTGACCCGGTCGTGACGGTCATCGTGACCGGCTTCGTCGGTCCTTACTCCGAGCAGATCCGTGTCGTGGGTGAGGCCAGCAAGCCGATGACGCTGCCGTTCAAGCAGAACATGACGCTGCTCGACCTGATGATCGCGGTCGGTGGCATCACTGATTTCGCCGACGGCAACAAGGCCAGCCTGCTGCGTCTGACGCCCGAGGGCAGCAAGCAGTACTCGGTCCGGCTGCGCGACCTGATCAAGCGCGGTGACGTCTCCGCCAACGTCGAATTGAAGCCGGGTGACGTCCTGATCATTCCGCAAAGCTGGTTCTGATCTGCAATTCCTCTCATGACATCCTCCCCGGCACGGGCCGGGGAGGCGCTTTTGGAATCTCCCAATGGAAGACATATTAAGACAGCTGTCGGTGATCCTCCGCGGCATGTGGCTCTATCGCTGGTGGGGTCTGGCCGCCGCCTGGATTGTGGGTCCGATTGCTGCCGCGACGGTTTATCTGCTGCCTGACCGCTATGAGTCATCCGCGCGGGTCTATGTGGATACCCAGTCAATTCTCAAGCCGCTCATGTCAGGCCTCGCAGTGCAGCCTAACGTGGATCAGCAGATCAGCATCCTGAGCCGTACCCTGATCAGCCGGCCGAACGTCGAGAAACTCATCCGGATGGCCGACCTGGATCTGACGGTCAAGACCAAGGAAGAACGCGAAGCGCTGATCGCCAGCGTCACCAAGGCACTCGAGATCCGTGTGGCCGGTCGTGACAACCTCTACACGCTTGCCTACACCGACACGGATGCGGAGCGCGCCAAGCGCGTCGTGCAGTCGCTGGTCTCGATGTTCGTGGAGTCCGGTCTGGGGGACAAGCGCAAGGATTCCGACACGGCGCGCAAGTTCATTGAAGAGCAGATCAAGTCTTACGAGCAGAAGCTGGAAGAAGCTGAGAACCGCCTCAAGGAGTTCAAGCTGCGCAACCTGTCCACGGTGGGCTCCGGTGGTCGCGACTATTTCGCCAAGATGACCGATGCGAGTGAGCAACTCGGACAGGCGCGCCTGGCGCTGCGCGAGGCTGAGAACGCCCGGGATACGCTCAAGCGTCAACTTGTCGGCGAGGAGCCCGTGCTGCTCCCTGACAATCCCAGTAGTGCGGTGCTGTCGACGGTGTCCGTGCCCGAACTGGACGGCCGTATCGAGGTGCAGAAAAAGGCCCTGGACGGGCTGCTGCAGCGCTTTACCGAACAGCATCCCGATGTGGTCGGCGCACGTAAGATGATCGCGCAGCTGGAGGCTCAGAAAATGCAGGAAGTCCAGGCCAGGAAGAAGCTTGCGCCTGCATCGGGAGGGAGCTCGCTCGGCTCCAACCCTGTCTTCCAGCAGTTGAAGATGTCTCTGGCTGAGGCTGAGGCCAATGTGGCTTCCCTCAAGGCACGGGTTACCGAATACGAGAGCCGTGTCCAGACACTCAACGCCGCGTCGAGAATGCTTCCGCAGATTGAAGCCGAGTTTGCTCAGCTGAACCGGGACTACGATGTGAACAAGCGTAACTACGACCAGCTGGTTTCCCGGCGTGAGTCGGCATCGATGGCCGTCGAGATGGGGGCCACCTCCGGGGTTGCGGATTTCCGCCTGATTGACCCGCCGACGGTTCCGAGCAAGCCGGCCGCGCCCAATCGCTTGCTCCTGATGCCGGCGGCAGGCATGGCTGCGCTGCTCCTCGGGACGGTCATCAGCTTCCTGATCAGTCAGATCCGGCCGACCTTCTCGGATGTCAATGTGCTTCGCGAGGTCACCGGCCTTGCGGTGCTGGGCTCGGTCAGCCTGTTGTCTGACCAGGACCGCATGCGCAGCATCCGTCGTGGCAAGATTGCCTTCCTGGGTTGCCTGGGCGCGTTGATAGGCTTGTTTGGCGCCATGACCTTGTGGTTGATGCTGGCCAGAATGGCTTGATGGGGAAGAACATGAGCATTATTGAAAAAGCGGTAGAACGGCTTGAGCAGCTTCAGCGCGCTACTGGTGCAAGTGTGCCCGCCGAGACCGACGAGGCCCAGAAGGCGTCGGCATTTCCTGATTCCGCACCCAGGTCCGAACCCGTCGCTGACGTACCGGCTCCTGTGGCCGCGGTGGCCGCGACTGCGGCCGCAGTGGAAAAGGCTGCACCGGCCAAGGCCGCAGCGCCGGAGAAGTCGGAACCCCGGCCGGTACGGACGCCGACCGCTGATCGCTCGGTGGAGATCGACCTGGAGCGCCTGCACTCGGTGGGCATCGTCACGCCCAACGCACCGCGCTCCCTGATCGGCGACGAATTCCGGATCATCAAGCGGCCCTTGCTCCGAAATGTCCAGGGCAAAGGGGCGGCAGAGGTCAAAAATGCCAATCTGATCATGGTGACCAGTTCCCTCCCGGGGGAGGGCAAGAGCTTCAGCTCCATCAACCTCGCCATCAGCATGGCCATGGAGCTGGACCACACGGTGCTGCTGATCGATGCCGACGTGTCACGTCCCTCGGTCCTCAACATCCTTGGCCTGCCTCCCCGCAAGGGCCTCATGGATGTGCTGACCTCGAATGACATGCAGCTCGGTGACGTGCTGCTGAAAACCAATATCGAGAAGCTGAGCCTCCTGCCGGCAGGGACTCCCCACCCGCGGGCGACCGAACTGCTGGCCAGTGATGCCATGAACGTACTGCTGGCCGAACTGGCCGAGCGCTACTCCGACCGGATCATCGTGTTTGATTCGCCGCCCCTCCTGGTAACCACCGAGTCCCGCGTTCTGGCCACCCACATGGGCCAGATCGTGATGGTTGTCGAATCCAACAGGACTGCTCAGGCGGCGGTCAAGCAGGCGCTGTCGACGATCGAGACCTGCCCGGTGAAGTTGATGCTGCTGAACAAGTCACAGCACGCCTCCACGGGCTCCTACGGTTACGGCTATGGCTACGGCTATGGCTATGGTTACGGACACGCGCCAAAGGAAAATCAATGAAGATCCGTCCGTCGGGCTCGATCCGGGCCGCTGGTCGTTGGCGCGCGGTCGCTATTCTCCTCCCGATTGGTTTGCCGCTCGGGATCGGCTGCGGTCAGGCGTTTGCGCAGGAACACGCCTTCCGTGTCCTTCCGTCCGTGCGCTTGACCGAGACGATCACTGACAACGTTGGATTGAATGGTGCGGCCGGCAGCCAGAGCAGCGCCAGCGGCAAATCGGAGAGTGACTGGATCACCATGATTTCCCCTGCCGTGCGCATGGAGGCGCGCGGCGGTCGTCTGCAGGGGTCGTTGAGTTTCGGGGTTAATTCGAGCTTGTATGCCAATGACAGCTCCCGGAACCAGAACACGCTTTCGTTGGCCGGTACCGGGAAGCTTGAGGCAATTGAGAAGCGGGCATTCATCGATGTCAAAAGCTCGATTTCCCGTCAGCTCCTGTCGGTGCTGGGACCGCGCCCCGCGGACCAGGTCACCGGTACAAGCAACCAGGCGGAGGTGCGAAACCTCAACGTCTCGCCTTACGTGGTGGGGCGCTTCAGTGATTCCGGAACCATGGAGCTGCGCTACACCTCCGATATGACGGAAACCGACAGCGCCACTGTCGGCCGCTCTGTCCGGCAGGTCTGGACTGCGTCTGCGACGGACCCCAGGGTGACTGGCCGACTCGGCTGGGCATTCAGTTTCAGTGATTCCCAGCTCAGTTCCCAGACTTTGCGGGATACCAAACAGCAAACTGCCCGCTTCACCGGCCTTGTGAGTCTGGACCCTCAGCTTCAACTACGTCTGATTGCAGGCTCCGAATCGAACAACCTGAACAGCATTGACACCACCCGCAACTTCATCAGTGGTATCGGTCTGGACTGGACGCCTTCACCCCTCACGCGTGTAGGGGCGACATTTGAGGATCGCTTTTTTGGTCCCGGCTATTTGATCTCCGCGGAGCACCGCCAGGCCCGTTCTGCCTTCCGCTTCAGTTTCTCCAAGGACGTCAGCTCGCTCAGCCAGTCGCTGTTCAGCGGGGTGACCCTTTATGATCTGCTGATGCTGCAGTATGCGTCCCAGTATCCTGACGTCACTGCGCGTGACGCCTTCGTGCGGAACCTGATGGCTACTCAGGCCCCTGGCGTGGGCAACCCGCTGGTGGGCGCTCAGGCGGTTCTGACCAATGGCCTGTTTCTGGATCGTCGCGCACAGTTCGGTATGAACCTCTCCGGCGTGCGCAATTCGCTATCCCTGATGATCTATCGCTCGGAACGCACGTCATTGGTGGATCAGAGCTTTTCTTTAAGCGGGGATTTGTCTTCAGGTGCCAAGGTGAAGGATCTCGGTGCCTCAATCTCCGCCAATCATCAGCTCACCGCCGCCACCTCTGCCACCGTGGCTTTGAGTGCGACGCGCAGCAGTCGAGACGATCCGTCCGCGACCGTTCCGCACTTCAGCACCCGTACCCGGATGATCAGCACTGGTCTTAACACCACGCTCTCCAAGCAGCTGAACGCATCCTTGATGCTCCGGAATAACCAGAGTTCTGGATCCACCGATTACAAGGAAAACGCGATCATCGGGTCGGTCTTCCTCCAGTTCTGATCCTTTATGTACGAAGCTTATTTCGGTCTGCGGGGCAAGCCCTTCCAGCTCAATCCGGATCCGTCCTTTTTCTACGGCAGCCGTGGCCATCGCCGGGCGATGGCCTATCTGGAATACGGTCTCCACCAGAATGAAGGGTTCATCGTCATCACGGGCGAGATCGGTGCGGGCAAGACCCTGCTGGTCCGCAGTCTGCTGGAAAAGCTCGACGCCAAGAAGATCGTGGCGGCCAACCTGGTCAGCACCCAGATTGACGCGGACGATATCCTGAGGCTGGTTGCGGCTTCCTTCGGTATCCCCTGCAAGCACCTCTCCAAGAGCGACCTGCTGCTGGCCATCGAGGCCTTCCTGGTGTCCACCACTGCGGCAGGAAAGCGTGCCCTGCTGATCGTTGACGAGGCCCAGAACCTGACGCCCCGGGCGGTTGAGGAGTTGCGGATGCTCTCCAACTTCCAGCTTGAGGACCACGCCCTGCTGCAGAGCTTCCTGGTGGGCCAGCCGGAGTTCCGCAGCATCATGCAAAGCCCGGAGATGGTCCAGCTGCGTCAGCGGGTGATCGCTTCCTATCACCTGGGGCCGCTGGATCTGCAGGAGACCCAGGCTTACGTCGAGCACCGGCTGGGGTGTGTGGGTTGGAAAGGCAATCCGGGTTTCGACCAGGATGCGATGCGTGAGATCTATCAGGCCAGCCAGGGGATCCCGCGCCGGATCAACGCGGTCTGTGACCGGGTGATGCTGGGGGCCTTCCTGAGCGATCAGCGTCGGGTCACGGCGGAACTCGTTGCCCAGATCGTGGAGGAAATGCGGGAGGAGCAGGTGACGCCTTCCGCGGCTGAAGGTGCGCCTAGCGTCACTCTGACGTCCTCCGCGGCCCTGTCCGCCGGGACGCTCGACCTGCAGCGTCTCCTGGCCGATCCGGAACTCGCCAGGGTGCTGGCCGCCGCCGGGCCGTCCTACGATGTGACCCGGTTCGAGGAACGCCTGGCCTTGCTGGAGCGAACGGTTTCCACAACGCTGAATGCCCTTGGCCAGCTGCTCCGCGCGGCTCCGCAGCAGGGCGCCGGGCAGGAAGAGCGGGAGGCCGCTGGAAAATGACTTCTGTACCTTCCCGCAACGGCGGCACGTTGACCAATGCGCTCACCATCGATGTGGAGGATTATTTCCAGGTCTCCGCGCTTGCTCCGCACTTTCCCAAGGAGAGCTGGAACGACACGCCCTGCCGTGTCGAGCGCAACGTCCTGAAGATTCTCGAGCTGCTGGACCGGAGTGGTGCCCGGGGTACGTTCTTCACCCTGGGCTGGATCGCCGAGCGTTACCCCAAGCTGATCCGCGCGATCGCCGAGCAGGGGCATGAGGTGGCCAGCCATGGCTACGGCCATCAACGGGCCAGCGACCAGACCCCCGAGGCCTTTCTGGCCGACATCCAGCTGGCCAAGGCCGTGCTTGAGGATATCGCCGGCTGCGAGGTCCGCGGTTACCGGGCACCGAGCTTCTCGGTCGGCCTGTCCAATCCGTGGGCCCATGGGTGCATCGAGGAGGCGGGTTACGCCTACAGTTCCAGCGTCTATCCGGTCAAGCACGACCACTACGGCGTACCCGACGCGCCGCGCTTTCCCTACGCGGTCGGCAAAGGGCTGGTCGAGATCCCCATCACCACGGTCCGACGTTTTGGCCGCAACTGGCCCGTGGGTGGCGGTGGCTATTTCCGCCTGCTGCCGTATCCCGTATCCGCCTGGGGCATCCGCAAGGTCAATCAGGAAGATCGGCGACCCGCCATCTTCTATTTCCATCCCTGGGAGATCGACCCGGAGCAGCCCGTCGTCAAGGAGGCAACGGCGAAGACCCGCTTCCGGCACTACGTCAATCTGGATCGCACCGAAGGCAGGCTGGTCAGGCTTCTCCAGGATTTCTCCTGGGGGCGCATGGACGAGGTTTTCCTGCCGGCGATCAGCGCTTCAAACTAAGGTTTCTCCATGCCTTCCGCTGTTACCGTACGTCCATTCTCCGAGGGAGATGCCGCCCGCTGGAACGCGTTCGTTCACGCCTGTGCCGGTGCCACCTTTTTCCATCGAATCGAATGGCGGGAGATCATCCACAAGGTCTTCCGTCATCGCACCCATTACCTCCTCGCCGAGCGGGCAGGGGAGATCGTCGCAGTGCTGCCGCTGGCCGAGGTGAAGAGCCGGCTCTTTGGTCATGCCATCACCTCGCTGCCCTTTGCTGTCTATGGGGGGATTGCCGGCGATGACGCTGACGCCTGCCAGGCGCTGGAGTCGGCTGCCGACGAGATCGCCCGCCAGGCGGGTGTCCAGCATCTTGAGTACCGCAATCTCGTTGCCCGGCATGTTGATTGGCCGCGTCAGGACCTCTACGTCACCTTCCGCAAGGAGATCCACGGGGACGACGAAGCCAATATGGCGGCGATTCCCCGCAAGCAGCGGGCGATGGTGCGCAAGGGCATCAAGAATGGGCTGGTGAGCGCGATCGACAGCAATGCGGACCGCTTCTTTGCCCTGTATTCCGATAATGTCCTGCGCCATGGCACGCCCGCACTATCGAAACACTTCTTTGAGACACTCCTGTCCGTTTTCGGGCAGGATTGCGAAGTGATGACCGTATCGAGCCCGGATGGCAAGCCCTTGTCCTCGGTGCTCAGCTTTTATTTCCGTGACGAGATCCTGCCTTATTACGCCGGTGACGATCTGGCCGCGCGTGATCTGGCGGCCAACGATTTCAAGTACTGGGAGTTGATGCGCCGGGCCACCGCCAGGGGGTGCAGGATCTTCGACTATGGTCGTAGCAAGGTGGGTACCGGGCCTTACAACTTCAAGAAGAACTGGGGTTTCGAGCCGCAGCCCCTGTCCTACGAGTATCGACTCTACAAGCGTGACGAGATTCCCCAGAACAATCCGATGAACCCCAAGTATCGTGCCTTCATTGCCCTGTGGCGGCGCCTGCCTCTCGGTGTGGCCAATACGATCGGGCCGCACATCGTCCGTAACCTGGGATGACGGCAGGTGATCGAACGCACGCCGCTGCTCTACCTCGTCCATCGCATTCCCTTTCCGCCCAACAAGGGCGACAAGGTCCGTTCCTTCAACATCCTGCGCCAGCTGGCCCGCCATCACCGGGTCTTCCTCGGGACCTTCGTCGATCACCCGGATGACCTCCAGCACGTGGAGCAGCTGTCCGAGTGGTGCGAGGAGGTGCATGCCGTCCGCCTGTCGCCGGGTGTCTCCCGTGTCCTGAGCCTGCGGGGCCTGCTGTCTGGCGAGGCCCTGAGCCTGCCGTATTACCGGGATGCAGGGCTGAAAAAATGGGTCGGTGACGTGGTCGCGCGCCACGGCATCCGGCAGGCAGTCGCCTTTTCGGGGCCGATGGCCCAGTATCTGGATGATCCGGCCCTGCAGCGCCGGATCATCGACTTTTGCGACGTGGATTCGGCCAAGTGGTCCCAGTACGCGGCCGACCGTCGCTGGCCGATGTCCTGGCTGTATCGCCGGGAGGGAGCCCGCCTGCTGGCATTCGAGCGCAAGGCGGCTGCTTCCGCCGATGCCAGCCTGTTCGTCACCGAGGCCGAGGCGGGGCTGTTCACCCGGGCGGCACCGGAGGTGGCGGACCGGGTGTCGGTGATGCAGAACGGTGTCGATGCGGCCTTCTTTTCGCCGGAGCAGGCGTTTGACAATCCCTATCCGGCAGGGGGCCCCGTCCTGCTCTTCACCGGAGCGATGGACTACTGGCCCAACGTGGATGCCGTTGTCTGGTTCTGTACCGAGTTGCTGCCCCGGCTGAGGGAGCGGCATCCGGACCTGCGCTTCTGGATCGTCGGCATGAATCCCGCTCCGGCCGTCCAGGTGCTGGCGGGGGAGGGCGTGGTGGTGACCGGTACGGTGCCCGACGTCCGTCCCTACCTGGCCCACGCGGATGTCGTGGTGGCGCCCCTGCGGATCGCCCGGGGCATCCAGAACAAGGTACTGGAAGCCATGGCGATGGGGCGCCCGGTCGTGATTTCCTCCGCGCCCGCCACGGGGCTGGAGGCCGTCTCTGGGCAGGACTGTGAGATTGCCCATGGTAATGATGAATTCGTTTCGCGTATCTTCGCTCTGCTGGCTGATGTAGCATTGCGCCGCAGCATGGGCCGCGCTGCCAGGCAGAAGGTGCTCGAGCGCTACAGCTGGGAGGCTCATCTGGCTGTGCTGGAGCGCTTGCTTGTCGATGCGACCGGCGTATCTGCACCGAATGCGAACTCACGAAATCATCGTTCATGACTGATCACCGTCCTCTCGTCATACACGTGGTCTATAGTTTTGACGTTGGCGGCCTCGAGAACGGGATCGTCAATCTGATCAACCGGATGCCTGCTGACAGCTTCCGCCATATGATCGTGGCGCTGACCCGCTGCGTGCCGTCCTTCTGCCAGCGCATCACCCGTCCGGACGTGGAGTTCCTGTCGCTGAACAAGGGCGAGGGCCACGGCATCAAGCTGTACCCCCGCTTGTTCAAGCTGTTCCGTCAGCATCGCCCGCTCATCGTGCATACCCGAAATCTGGCTGCCCTTGAGGCGGCTGTGCCGGCCTGGCTGGCGGGGGTTCCGGTGCGCATTCATGGCGAGCATGGCTGGGACAGCTCCGATCCCGATGGTGAGTCCCGCAAATACCAGGTGCTGCGCCGCATCTACTCGCCCTTCGTGTCGGGTTATGTGGCGCTGTCAAAGCGCATCGAGTCGTACCTTGCCGGGAAGGTCGGGATCTCCGCGGGGCGGATCCGGAGGATCTGCAACGGGGTGGATGCCGAGCGTTTCGTCCCGGTCCGCGAGCGTCAGGCCATTGATGGTTCTCCCTTCAATGAGCCCGGGCTATGCGTGTTTGGTGCGGTTGGTCGTCTGCAAGCGGTGAAGGATCACGCTAACCTGATCCGTGGTTTCTCGGCTTTCCTCGAGCAGAATCCGGCAGCCCGGTCCCGCGCTCGACTGATCGTGGTTGGGGGGGGGCCTTTACGTGGCGATCTGGAGGCCCTGATCCGCGAGCGGGGTCTCGAGTCCTTGGTCTGGCTTGCTGGAGAGCGTGCCGACATCCCCGCGATCAATGCCGGGCTGGATGTGTTCGTGCTGCCGTCCCGCGCCGAGGGGATCTCCAATACCTTGCTGGAGGCGATGGCGTCCGGCCTGCCGGTCATCGCCACCGAGGTGGGCGGCAACAGTGAACTGGTTGTTCAGGGGCAGACCGGCCTGCTGGTACCTGCGGTTGATCCGGCCGCGATGGGGGCGGCGATGGCCAAGTTGTTTGACAAGCAGGATCTTGGACGCCGGATGGGGCAGGCCGGGCGCGAGCGGGTGCTGGCGCAGTTCAGCCTCGATGCCATGGTGGGGGCCTACCTCGCCCTGTACCGCGACAAGGCCGGGCTCCAGGCTTCCGACGGAATGCGCGCTGCGCCTTCCGGAAATGCACTTCGTTGAAATCAGAGATCATTCATGTGCGGCATTGCTGGCCTATTTGATACCCGTAACAAGCGCGACTTCGACCCCGCGCTGATGAAGCGGATGAACGACATCCAGTTCCACCGGGGACCGGATGAGGGGGACATCTACCAGGAGCCCGGCGTGGCCCTGGGGCACCGCCGCCTGTCGATCATCGACCTGTCCACCGGCCAGCAGCCACTCTTCAACGAGGATGGTTCGGTGGCGGTGGTGTTCAACGGTGAGATCTACAACTACCAGGAGCTGGTGCCTGAGTTGGAGGCCCTGGGACACGTCTTCCATACCCGCAGCGATACCGAGGTGATCGTGCATGCCTGGGAGGCCTGGGGCGAGGACTGCGTGCAGCGCTTTCGGGGCATGTTTGCGTTTGGCTTGTGGGATCGCAATCGCCAGACCTTTTTCATGGCCCGTGACCGGCTGGGGGTCAAACCGCTTTACTATGCGGTGCTGGACGACGGCACCCTGGTGTTCGGGTCCGAGCTCAAGGTGCTGATGCAGCATCCAGGGCTGGACAGGCGCATCGATCCCCATGCTGTCGAGGAGTATTTCGCCCTGGGCTATGTGGCTGAGCCGCGCACCATCTTCAGGGGAGCACGCAAGCTGCAGCCCGCGGAGACCTTGTGTATCCGCCGGGGAGAACCGATCCCGGCTCCCAGGACCTACTGGGACGTCCAGTATTCCCTGGATAACCACCTGACGCTCGCAGATGCCTCGGCTGAGCTGACCGAGCGTCTGCGGGAGTCGGTTCGGTTGCGCATGATCGCCGAGGTGCCCCTGGGGGCCTTCCTGTCTGGCGGGGTGGACTCCAGTGCCGTGGTGGCGACCATGGCCGGGCTGTCCGGTGAGCCGGTCAATACCTGTTCCATTGCATTCGATGATCCGGCTTTCAACGAGTCAGCCTTCGCCCAGATGGTGGCCGACCGCTACAAGACCCGGCACTTCGTCGAGACAGTCAAGTCCGACGATTTCGACCTGATCGATACCCTGGCTGCCCTGTACGACGAGCCCTACGCGGACAGCTCGGCGATCCCCACCTACCGGGTCTGCCAGCTGGCTCGCAAGCATGTCACCGTGGCCCTCTCCGGCGATGGTGGCGATGAGAGCATGGGCGGCTACCGCCGCTACCGCATGCATCTGATGGAAGAAAAGATGCGCGACGCCATGCCCTTCGGCGTGCGTAAGCCCTTGTTCGGATTGCTTGGCAAGGTCTATCCCAAGGCCGATTGGGCACCCCGCGTGTTTCGCGCCAAGACCACCTTCCAGGCGCTGGCGAGGGATTCGGTGCAGGCCTACTTCCACACGGTGTCCATTCTGCGGGACGACATGCGGCGCAACCTGTTCTCGGCCTCCTTCCGCAAGGAGCTGGCAGGCTACAACGCGCTGGAGGTGTTCCAGCGCCATGCTGCCAACGCCAACGCAGATGACCCGCTGGCCCTGATCCAGTATCTGGACACCAAGACCTACCTGGTGGGCGACATCAATACCAAGGTGGACCGCGCCAGCATGGCGCACTCCTTGGAGGTGCGTGAGCCACTCATGGACCACAAGCTGGTGGAGTGGCTGGCGTCCCTGCCTTCGTCCCTCAAGATCAAGGGGCAGGAGGGCAAGTTCGTCTTCAAGAAGGCCATGGAGCCTTTGCTGCCGGACGATGTGCTGTATCGCCCCAAGATGGGGTTTGCGGTACCGTTGGCGCGCTGGTTCCGAGGGCCGCTCAAGGCCCGTCTGCGTGAGGCAGTGCTGGGCAGCACCCTGGCTGATACTGGTATCTTCAACCGGGCTTACCTGGAGCATCTGGTCGACGCCCACCAGTTGGGCGCGCGGGATTACAGCGCGCCCTTGTGGACTGTCCTGATGTTCGAGGCCTTCCTGCGCAACAACAGCCGTGTCTCGGCTGTTCCCGTGTCCGTATGAGCTTGGCCCCACCATGCGTATCCTTCACGTCCTCGACCATTCCATCCCGCTGCACAGCGGATACACCTTCCGTACGGCGGCGATCCTGCGCGAGCAGCGTGCCCTGGGCTGGGAGACCTATCACCTCACCTCCCCGAAGCAGGGCCCTACCGCGGCGGCGCAGGAGGATGTGGACGGACTGCGTTTCCACCGTAGCGAGGTGCCACCCGCCGGGCCGCCGGGCATCAACGAGTGGCGCCTGATCAAGGCCACCGAAAAGCGCCTCGAAGAGCTGGCCCGGGAGTTGAAGCCCGACGTGATCCATGCCCATTCTCCGGTGCTCAACGCCATTCCGGCCATTCGGGTCGGGCGGCGGCTGGGTATTCCTGTTGTGTATGAGATCCGCGCCTTCTGGGAGGACGCCGCAGTCGATCACGGTACGACATCCGAGGGGAGCCTGCGCTATCGGGCGACCCGGGCGCTCGAAACCCGGGCGATCCGGCGGGTCGACCATGTCTTCACCATCTGTGAGGGGCTGCGCAAAGACATCCTCGGACGTGGGGTGGCTGAATCGCGGATCACGGTGATTCCCAACGCGGTGGATATCGAGAACTTCCAGGTGTCCTCGCCGGATGAACATACTGCGGCGCTGAGTCGCAAGTTGGGGCTGGAGGCTTGCACGGTACTGGGCTTTGTCGGTTCCTTCTACGCCTATGAAGGGCTTGACCTGCTGCTGGATGCATTCGCCCGGATGTCGGCCTCGCGGCCTGATCTGCGCGTCCTGCTGGTGGGCGGCGGTCCCCAGGACGCCAACCTGAAAGCCCAGGCGCAGCGCCTGGGCTTGGCTGACAAGGTCATCTTCACTGGACGGGTGCCTCATTCCGAAGTGAGCCGCTATTACGATCTGATCGACTTGCTTGCCTATCCGCGCCACTCCATGCGCCTCACCGAGCTGGTGACTCCGCTCAAGCCGCTGGAGGCCATGGCCCAGGGCCATCTCTTCGTGGCCTCCGACGTGGGTGGGCACAAGGAGCTGATCCGTGACGGCGAGACGGGCCGCTTGTTTGCCGCGGGGAATGCCGACGCCCTGGCTGCTGCGCTGGCCGACATGCTTGACCACCGGGAGCGCTGGCCCGCCATGCGGGCAGCAGGTCGCCGCTTCGTCGAGGATGTGCGGAACTGGAAGAACAGCGTGGCCAATTATCGGCGTGTGTATGGCGCCCTTGTCCCCGGAAAGACTGCATGACGTTCAATGGTTTGCGCGTCGCCCTGGTGGGACCCTTGCCGCCACCGGCGGGTGGCATGGCCAACCAGACCCGGCAGCTCGCCGAGTTGTTGAGAGGGGAGGGGGCCACGGTCGAGGTCGTGCAGGTCAATGCCCCTTACCGGCCGGCCTGGGTGGGGCGGATCCAGGGGGTGCGTGCCTTTGCCCGCTTGTTGCCCTATCTGTGGGCTCTGATCCGCGCGGCAGGGCGGGCGGACGTGATGCACGTGATGGCCAATTCCGGCTGGTCCTGGCATCTCTTCGCTGCGCCCGCCATCTGGATTGCCTCCCTGCGTGGTGTCCCGGTCATCGTCAATTACCGGGGGGGAGAGGCCGAGCCTTTCCTGCGGCGCTCGGTGGCCAGTGTTCGCCCGACCATGGCCCGGGCGGCTCAGCTGGTGCTGCCGTCAGGGTTTCTCCAGGAGGTCTTCGCCCGTTTCGGCATGCCGGGGAGGGTCGTCTCCAACATCATCGATCTGGACCGTTTTCATCCGGTGCCGTCCAAGGGCGGCGCGCACCTCATGGTGGCACGCAACCTGGAAGCCATCTACGGCATCGATACGGCCTTGAAGGCGTTTGCCATCCTGCATGCGGCGCGTCCCGATGCCACGCTGTCGGTGGCCGGCAGCGGTCCGCTGGAGGGCGAGCTGAAGGCCCTGGCGACTGAGCTTGGCGTGGCGGAGCGCGTCCGTTTCACGGGCCGCCTGGACCGGGATCAGATGGCCGCTTTGTATCGGGATGCCGATCTCTCCCTTAATCCCAGCCGGGTGGACAACATGCCCAACTCGGTGCTCGAATCGCTGGCCAGCGGGGTACCCGTGGTAAGCACGGATGTCGGGGGCATCCCCTATATCGTGCGCCATGGGCAGACCGCCCTGCTGGTGCCCCGGGATGCGCCGGAGGCCATGGCGGCGGAAGCCTTGCGGCTTCTCGGCGATGCCAGCCTGGCCACGCGCCTGCGCGAAGCCGGTCTGGCCGAGGTACGTCGCTACAGCTGGTCGTCCGTCCGGAACGAGCTGCTGACGGCTTACAGGGATGCCATGCAGTCCCACCATCAACCGGCGGCTCGCCAGACCAAGGATTGAAAGTCGACCATGTCGGATCTCTACGGCCGTTTTGTTTCGCGTGTGCTTTTCCCCCTCCAGGAGCGTCTCAAGCACCATGACACGGTGCGGGTCAAGGAAGGCATGGAGGACTCCCAGTGGTGGCCGCGGGAACGTATCGAGGCCCTGCAACTGAAACGCCTGAAGGCCTTTCTGCTCGATGTACAGCAGCATGTGCCCTATTACCGGGATCTGTTCGCGGAGCATCGCTTCGACCCCGCAGGAGTGTCCAGCATCGCAGACCTGCAGGCACTGCCTTACCTGACCAAGAAGCACATTCGTGACAACAGCGATGCCCTGCGGGCGAGCAATGCAGTCGGCCTGTCGCGCTTCAATACGGGGGGCTCGAGCGGCGAGCCGCTGATCTTCTTCATCGGCACCGAGCGCGTGACCCACGACGTTGCCGCCAAGTGGCGTGCCACCCGCTGGTGGGACGTGGACATCGGGGATCCGGAGGTCGTGATCTGGGGCTCACCGATCGAGCTGGGTACCCAGGACCGGGTCCGCCTGATCCGGGATACCCTGATGCGCACCCGCCTTTTGCCGGCTTTCGAGATGTCCGACGCCAAGGTGGAGGGCTTCATCGCCACGATCCGGCAGATGCGGCCGGCCATGCTGTTCGGCTATCCTTCTGCGATCAGTCACATCGCGGCTTATGCCGAGCGCAAGGGCATCCGCCTGGACGACCTCGGCGTGAAGGTGGTGTTTGTGACCTCGGAACGGCTCTACGACCATCAGCGCGAGCTGATCAGCCGGCTCTTTGCGTGTCCGGTGGCCAATGGCTACGGGGGGCGCGACGCCGGTTTCATCGCGCACCAGTGTCCGGCAGGCTCCATGCACATCACCGCCGAAGACATCGTGGTGGAGATCATCGACAGCGAAGGGCGGGTCCTGCCGCCGGGGCAGTCAGGCGAGATCGTGGTAACCCACCTGGCGACCCGCGATTACCCCTTCATCCGGTATCGCACGGGCGATGTCGGTGTCCTGGGAGAGCAGGCCTGCAGCTGTGGGCGCGGATTGCCGATCCTCAGCGAGATCCAGGGGCGGAGCACCGATTTTGTCATCGCTGCAGACGGAACCGTGATGCATGGCCTTGCCTTGATTTATGTTCTTCGGGATATTCCGGGCGTCGCGTCGTTCAAGATCGTTCAGGAGAGCCTGGACTTGACGACGGTATATGTGGTGCCAGGTCCGGCTTTCCAGTCGGACGATCCGGGGCGCATCGTGAGTGGCCTGCGGCGGCGCCTCGGTGAATCCGTCGTGATCGACGTGAAGCAGGTGGACGTGCTCCCGGCCGAGGCATCAGGGAAATTCCGTTACGTGGTCAGCCGGGTGGCGGCCAGCGTGCCGGCAGGACGATAAGGGCATCGCAGGGCGGGCCTTTGGAGGATTCGGGGAGTGAGACGTGCGTGACTTGCTGGTACTGCTGCTTTTCTCCTACGGGGCGATAAAGGCGCTCAAGAACCCCTATTACGGGGCTCTGTTGTGGGTCTGGATTGGGGTCATGAACCCGCACCGACTGGGTTGGGGGTTTGCTTATTCGATGCCGTTTGCACTCATCTCCGTGATGATCACTGCGGCGTCGATGTTTGCCCATCCGAAGGAGGTGCGCTGGCCAAACAGTGCTCCCATCAACGTCCTGATTCTGATGGTTTTCTGGATGTGCGTGACAACGGCGCTGGCCATTCACCCCTCCGAGAGCGCCAGCGTCTTCGTGGATGTCCTGAAAGTCATGTTGATGGTGGTGGTGACCGCTGCGGTCGTTCGTACGCGTGAGGAGATCCTGGGGCTGATCGGTGTGCTGGTGTTCTCCATCGGTTACTTCGGCGCGAAAGGGGGGATTTTCACCATCCTCACGGGCGGTAGCGAGCGGGTCTGGGGGCCGACGGCGAGCCCGATTGAAGGGAACAACGAGCTGGCGGTAGCCCTGATCGTAACCATCCCGCTGATTTACTACCTGATGCTGCAGGCCGATACCGCGCTACGCCTGCCGATCCTGAGGCGCTTGAGCAAGAAGTGGTTTAAACGGGGATTGATGGCGCTGATTTTCCTGAGCATCTTCGCGGCACTGGGTAGTCAGTCGCGCGGGGCTTTGCTGGCTATTTCTGCCATGGGGTCCATGTTGTGGTGGCGCAGCAAGTCGAAGCTGACCATTGGCCTGGTGATCCTGCTCCTTGCCCCGGCGGTAGTCATGTTCATGCCGGAAGAATGGAGCTCCCGGATGCACACGATCAAGACTTATGATGAGGACGAGTCGGCGATGGGGCGTATCAACGCCTGGACGATGGCGTTCAACATCGCCAATAGCCGCCCCTTCGGAGCTGGGTTTGTCACCGACTCTCCGTTCATTTATCAGATGTACGCTCCGAACCCTAATTTCGTGATCGTTGCGCATAGCATCTACTTCCAGATTCTCGGCCAGCACGGGTACATAGGCCTGCTCCTGTACCTCTTGTTCTGGCTGAAAACCTACCAGATCGCGGGCCGCCTGGAGAAGTCGGGCGCCGGCCTTGCGGAGTTCGAGTGGGTCCGTCAGCTCGGCACCTGTTTCAAGGTCAGTCTGGTCGGCTTCGCGGTGGGGGGAGCATTCCTCAGTTTGGCATATTGGGATATGCCGTATTACCTTATGGGCATCCTCGTTGCCACGGACTTGTGGAGTCGTAGGCGTTTGGCTGAGCTGGGCGGCGGCGGTGCTCAGCGCTCTGGCACGAATGCCGTGGGTTCCATGAGTGTGACATCAGGTGTGACGCAATGACTCTACTCGATCCGCAGGTTCAAGATCCAGCGGGCATTCCGAGCGCTTCCGGGGGCGGATCTTGGCTCCATGGTCGGCCCGGTGTGATGCTTGCGGTCATCATGCTGGTCTGGGCGGTAATCCTCATCAGTTTCAGGGACGATGTCGCCCTGGTACTCGAGGCGTGGGCCACCCTGCCGAGCCATGCTCACGGCTATGTGGTCCTGATCGTGGTTGCCTACCTGCTGTGGACCAAGCGTTCCCAGTTACTGCAGGTGGAATTCCGCCCATCCCCGAAGGGTTTCATCTTGATGAACCTCCTGGGTGGGGTGGCCCTGCTGGGAAGCATGGCCTCGGTGGCCGCGCTTGTTCAGTTCGCCATCGTTTTCATGATGTTCGCCGCAGTGTGGGCCGTGGCCGGAGGACGCGCTGCGCGCTTATCCCTCGGCCCCATGAGCTTCCTGATATTCGCGGTGCCGTTTGGTCACGATGTGTTGCCTGTCCTGATGAACTGGACCGCCAATGCGACGGTGGTGGCGTTGAGGGAGAGCGGCGTGCCGGTCTACCAGGAGGGGCGCAACTTCGTCATTCCAAGTGGGCGCTGGTCGGTCGTGGAGGCCTGTGGCGGCATCCGCTACCTCATGACTTCGATCTTCATTGGCGCCTTCTTTGCCTATCTGACCTACACCCGTCCCCTGAAGCGCTTCATCTTTATGGTGTGGGCGGTGATCATGCCCCTGATCGCCAACTGGATTCGCGCCTACGTGATCGTGATGGTCGCGCACTTCACGGGTAACGAGTGGGGCCTGGGAATGAGTCATCTGGCATTGGGTTGGTTGATCTTCGGGGTCGCCATTTTCCTGTCCTTTGCCGTCGGCGTCCGTTGGCGTGATCCGTTGCCGGAAAGCAGTGTTCCGCATGGCGTGGGCGCGACTCCGGCAGCTCCACTCTGGCAGATCGTGTGCGCAGCCGCGCTTGCTGCGCTGACGCCCTATGGGTGGCATCTGGCGTCGAATGGTGTCGAGTCGGGTGGCGAGGCCGGGGTACCCGTACTGGCGATGGCTTCGCTGGCCAAGCTTGAACGACTTCCCGATAGCCCGGATGGCGTGAGGCCGGTCTTCCCCAAGGCACGTGCCATTCACCAGGTGAGCTATCTCGTCGACGGTGAGCCTGTGGATGTGTACATCGCTTACTACCGCGATCAGAAGCAGGGTAGTGAGATGGTGAGTGTGTTGAACAAGCTGGAGCCGACTGGAGACTGGAGTTGGTCATATTCGGCGAGCGCGGGGCAAATTCCTGAATTGCCCGAGCGACGGCTCGAGGGCTATGTACGCAATGGTAGGCATGCTGCGGTGCATCATTTGTATTGGGTAGGCGGGATGACCACGAGCAGTGACATGGTCAGCAAGCTGATGCAGGTGCTGTCACGTCTGCGCGGTCAAGGGGACGATTCCGCCTTTGTGGCGACCACGGCTTATAGCAGGGAAAGCCTGGAGGTTGCTGCCAGCCGGGCTCAGGCCTTCGAGGCGAAGTACTTGGGAGGCGTTCTGCGGGATCTGGATCGGGTTCGTGACCAATGAGCAGGCCGAACGAAGTGCTTGAACGCGGGGGCGGCTGCCTGATGGTGGCCAACATATTCACGCCGATTCAAGGAGGGTCAGCAACCGTCTATGCCAATTTGTGCCTCTATGCGCCAGCAGGCAGCATGGTTGCGCTGGCCAGTCGTCGCCATTACGAATCGGGCAACGAGATTCCCGGCTGGAGAGAGCACGACGCGACTTGCGGATTTCCTGTGTATCGGCTTGATCTGCTACGCCCGCAGATCATGCCGCCACCGGCCAACAAGTTGGTGTCGGCATGGCGCCAGCTGACGATTGATATTCCGCTCAAGTTGCGTCTGATCCGCGAGGTGTGGGGTCTGATTCGAAAACATGACATTCGCGTCATCTGCATCGGGGAGCTGGTCTCGATGGCGTGGCTCGCCGTTTTTTTTCGGCGACTGACCGGCACGCGGATGGTGCTGTATGTGCATGGCGAGGAGGTGACCCAGCGCTTGAATGTGGGTTCGTTTGGCCGGAAGCGCGAAGCGCATCTCAAGTCGGCGGATGCGGTGGTGGCGGTTAGCCGCTTCACCGAGCGCGTTCTCGTGGAGCAGATGGGGGTGCCGCCGGAGCAGATCTGCCTGATCGAGAACGGTGTTGATACCCGGCGTTTCTCGCCTGGGCCCGCAGATCTGGCTTTGCAGGCGCGCTACGGATTGACGGGCCGACGTCTGGTGGTCGCAGTCGGCCGCCTTGTCCCGCGCAAGGGCTTCGACAAAACCATTCAGGCATGGAAGCGCGTCTGCACAGCCCAGCCCGATGCGCATCTGCTGATTGTTGGCGATGGCCCGCAGCGGGCCGAGTTGCAGGCGCTCGCGGCGGCTTCGGGAGTCGCTGATCGCATCACCTTTGCGGGCTCGGTCAGTGACGCCGAGTTGTTGGCTGCCTATCGGAGCGCAAGCCTTTTCGTGATGCCGAACAGAACCATGCCTGACGGTGACACCGAGGGCTTTGGCCTGGTCTTCCTTGAAGCCAATGCCTGTGGCCGTGCCGTTGTGGGTGGGCGTGCTGGCGGGGCGGTCGAGGCAGTGGCGGATGGTGTCAGTGGACTTCTCGTGGATGGCGAGTCTGTTGAAGAGATCGGTAATGCCATCATTCGTATTCTCGGTGATGATGCGTTCCGCCATGAACTGGAGGAGGGCGCTCTCCGTCATGCCCAGATGAACAGTTGGACTCACCGCGTCGGCATTTTCCAGAATCTATGCCGTCGCATACAGGGCAATGGAGAGAAGCATGTCTGAACTGCGCACCTTACTGGTGATCGCGGGAGAATTTCCCCCACTCAAGACCATCGGGCGCATCAGAACGGTCAAGTTCGTTGATCAGCTCCGGCAGCACGGGTGGCGCTCCATCGTCATCACGCTCCAGCCCAATGGCACGGAGCCCAACTACGATCCGTCCCTGATGGCCGAGATCACTGACGGGGTTGAAGTCATTCGGCTGCCTTTGCGAGACATCGAGGCCGAGATAGCCATGGCGGTGAAGCGCTTGCTCGGACGAAAGCCGACGCCTGCCGTCGCCCAGGAAAGCGCTGGCTCCGCTGCGGGCGTCAAGGCGTCGGCGCCTGTGTCCATGCAGAAGCAAGGTGGGTTGATGGATCGCGCCCATGCTTTCACGCGGTGGATCCTGCGTAACTTCGTCCATGTGCCGGACGATTACCGTCCGTGGGCGGACGCAGTCGTCGCTGCGGCCAGCCCGCTGTGCAAGGCAGGCCGCATCGATGCGATCTATACGACGCTGCCTCCTTTTGCCAGCATGTTCGCCGGCCATGCGCTCCGCAAGGAAACAGGGATCCCCTGGATTGTGGACTACCGCGATCTGTGGTTCGGTGACGTGCTGCGGGAGTGGGTGCCCGGGTGGCGCAAGAGGCTGGAGTTCCGCATGGAGAAGCGCCTCCTGCGTGAGGCCGATGTGGTGATCACTGTCTCGGAACCCAAAACTGCTTACATGCAGCGACTGCACCCCGATATCAAGGCGCGCTGGGAGACCTTGACCAATGGCTACGACACCGAGCTCTACGGTGACAGGGTACGTACAAAGCCTTTCGGGGACACCATCGAGTTTGTGTATACGGGGCGTCTGTTCAAGAACAGGCGGGGGCACGCGTTTGCCGAGGCGCTGGGGCGCATCCACCGGAGCGACCCTCAATTGGCGGCACGGGCCCGGGTGCGTATTCTGGGGGGCGTCGAGGCTTCAATACGCAAGCGCTACGACAGCATCCTCGAGCAGTATGGCATTGCCCATCTTTATGATTTTGCCGGCGATGTAAGCTACGGCGAGGCCATGAATGCGCAGGTCAATTGCGACTATCTGCTCCTCATCGTCGATACCGGCGAGACCTCCGATGGGGTGATCCCCGGCAAGCTCTTCGAGTATGTTTCGGTCCGGCGCCCCATCTTTGCGCTATGCGACCCGGGGGCTACCCAACAGATCATCGAGCGGGCCCGCCTGGGCAAGGCGGTCGCTGCCGAGTCGGTGGACGACTGCGAGGCCATGCTCCGCGAGTGGCTGGCCCGTCCCGTGCCCGAAAAGGTCGATTCCGATGATGCCTATCTGGCTCAGTTTGATCGCAAGGCGATCACCGCCCGGTTTGCGCGCTTGCTCGACGATGTGGTTGCTGATTCTCGAAAAGGGCGCGCATGAGCCGGATTGACGAACTGAAGCAGTGGCTCAAGAAGACTGCTGCACGTACGGTGTGGGCCTACGGCCCCGAGGAACTCGCAGCCCGACTGCCCAAGTGCGGAGTGCTCTCTGGCTCCACCCTGGTCGTGCATTCCTCGTGGCTGCCTTACAACGGCTTTCGCGGCAAGCCGGCGGACGTGGTCCGGGTCCTCAAGGCTGCGGTGGGGGACACGGGGCTGCTGGTGATGACCTCCATGCCCTATCACAACATGAGTTCTGCCCAGTGGCTGGCAAAGGGCAAACCCATGAATGTCGCCCGCAGTCCATCCATGATGGGCTTGATCTCCGAAGTCTTTAGGCGTAGCGAGGGGGTGTGCCGCAGCCTGAGTCCGACCCACCCGTTGCTGGCCTGGGGGCGGGATGCGGAGGCCTTTGTCGAGGGCCACGAATTGACGGACCGGCCTTTTGGAGCACAGTCACCTTTTGGCCGACTGCTCGAGCGCAATGCAATCATCCTCGGCTTCGATGCGCCGTTCTCCACGTTCACCTATACCCACTTCGTGGAGGACCAGCTTGCCTCCACCTTGCCGTTCGAGCTCTATGAACCCGACCTCATGAAGGGGGAGGTGATAGACCGACACGGTGCGCGTCTCGACTGTGAGGTTCGAGTCCTGTCGGCCGAGGCCAATCGCCTGCGCAGGGAGTCGCGCTTGGTCGCTCATCTGGAGCAGACTGGCGTTCTTCACTCCGACCGTATCGGCAACACCCGCCTGACCTGGATTTCAGCGGCAGACCACAGCCGCGAATCCGCCCGGTTCGTGGCGGCAGGCCACCATTTCTTCGACGATCCCACCAGGTAGCGCGAGCGTCGGACCCGTAACGAATCCTAAAAGACCTGGAAACACGCGATGAGCATCAGCGAAACCCTCCGTCAGAAGCGTCTTGTTCTCAAGGACACGCTTGGTATCGGACTGACCCAGCCTACCGACAACCGCATCCATCTGGATGCGGCGATTGCCTGGCTGAAACATGCCCAGGACGTCACCGGCAATGGCGGTGTCGCCCAGACCTGGTTGGTGCGTTCCCGGCGATGGGCCCCGTCCTATCCGGAAACCACCGGCTACATCATTCCCACGCTGTACCGTTACGCAGCGATTGCTGGCGACGAGGATTGCCGGGTGCGGGCACGGCGGATGGCTGATTGGGAAATCGACATCCAGTTGCCGGACGGCGGCGTGCTGGCCGGAGCGCTCGGCGATTCGGATCAGCCTACCGTCTTCAACACCGGACAGGTGATCTTCGGGTGGGTACGGGCTTTTGAAGAGGAACGGGACGAGCGCTACCGGGAGGCCGCCGTGCGGGCGTCCGCGTGGTTGTGTGACATCATGGACGATGACGGTTGCTGGCGAAAGTTTGGTTCGCCGATGACCGGCAAGCAGATCAATACCTACAACACCCGTTCGGCATGGAGCTTGGCGCGCGCGCATCAGATCACGGGGGAACAGCGTTTTCTGGAGGCTGCGGTGCGTAACTGTGAATGGGCCTTGACCCAGGCGCGGGACAACGGTTGGCTGGATGCCAATTGCCTGCAAGACAGTTCGCAGCCGTTCACGCACACCATCGCCTACGCCATGCGGGGGCTTCTGGAAATCGGTGTCTACGCGGGGCGGGATGATTTCGTCGCGGCTGCCCGCAAGATCGGCGATGCCATGATTGCTGCCATGCCTGCCGATGGTCGTCTGCCGGGTCGTTTTGACCAGCAGTGGCGTCCGACGGTCAAATGGTCGTGCCTGACGGGGGACTGCCAGCTCGGAATCAACTGGGGGCGCCTGTTCCAGATCACCGGCGAAGACCGTTATCGTGATGCAACCACGCGGATTCTTGGCTTCGTCAAGCGCACCCAGCTGCTGACAGGAGAGGAACGTGCGACGGTGGGGGGCATCAAGGGGTCTCATCCGCTGAATGGTGGTTACCATCCCTGGCAGTATCCCAACTGGGCCACCAAGTTCTACGCTGACGCATTGATGATGGATACCGCCAACCGCACGGGGCAGCCCTATGCCCTGACAGGGCAGGTGGGGTGACGATGGCGCAGGAGTCCATTCGTCCGAAGGGAGGCGTTCTCCTCTTCCTGCCATGGGAGTTCGACCTCCTGGGTGGCGTGGACGTAGTGGCCGAGCGGCTTTGGCGGGGTCTTGAACGGCAGATTCCCGGACAGGCCCTGATCGGCATCCAGGACTGGACCTTGTCGGGAGACAAGCAGGACGAGGCGGGGCGGCGCTTTCTTCATCTCAACTTTCCTGCCCCTGTCTCTGCGGATCATCCCCTGTCCGCGCGCTATTTGATGACTTTGCTGCGCCGCGCGCCGTCCATGCTTCGCGAGTTGCGACGGCATCGGATTCAGATCGTCAATTTCCACTTTCCGACCCTGAATGCCTATCCTTTGGCCTTGTTGAAACGTCTGGGTTTGTGGAAGGGGAAAATAGTGCTTTCCTTCCACGGCTCGGATGTTGGAAATGTGCGGGCGGATAGCCCGGCGTGGCGTCTGATTGCCGGGGAATGCGACGGAGTGACTGCGTGTTCGGCAGCCCTGGCGGATCGTGTCGCCGCGCTCGGTCTTTTCGAGCGTGAGCGCGTGAGCGTGGTGTACAACGGTATCGATTGCGAGCGTTTCCCGTCGATAGCCGAGGCGCTGGAAGACGCGCTGCCAGACCGTTTCGTGCTCAACGTCGGAAACTACGTGGCTAACAAGGCACAGAATGTTCTGCTCGATGCCTTTGCACTGTTAGCCACCGATTACCCTGACCTCGGATTGGTGATGGTCGGCGGCACCGATCAGGGTGAATGGTTGCAGGGGCTCAAGGAGCAGGCCTTCCGCCTGGGATTGGGGGATAGGGTGCTGTTTCTAGAGAACATGCCGCAATCTGGTGTCGCTTGGTTGATGGGTAAGGCCCTGTGTCTGGCGCACGCGTCCTATAACGAAGCTTTCGGACTTGTGGTGATCGAGGCGGGGGCATGCAAGCTGCCCGTGGTCGCCACGCGTGTCGGCGGAATTCCTGAAATTGTTACCTCGGGGCAGGATGGCCTTCTCGTTGAGGCGGGGGACAGCCTCGCCATGGCGCAGGCCATCCGTGCAGTCCTGAACGATTCCGTTGCCTCGGCGGCCCGGGCAGGGCAGTTTCACGAGCGGATACTCCAGCGCTTCTCGGACGATGCGACGACACGCGGGTATTTCGATGTCTATCTACGCGTCTCCGATTGAAGCATTCTTTTGAACATGACTCTCCCCCCCGAACTGCCCATGACTTACCGAAGACCGACCTCCAGCCCATTGGTCACAGTCGTAATGGCGTGCTACAACAGCGAGCGTTATCTGCGTGAAGCCATCGATTCAGTTCTTGGCCAGACCTACCAGAACCTCGAGCTTCTTGTTGTGGATGATTGCTCGAGCGATGCAACGGTGTCTATCGTTCAAGGCTACATGGCGGTCGACAGCAGGGTTCGCTTGATTCAGCGGCAGAGTCGCGGTGGACGCCCCGCGGTGACGAAGAACTCGGCAATTGAACATATCCGTGGGCAGTTCGTCTGCTTTCTCGATCATGATGATTACTATGGTCCGGAGAAGGTCGAAACACTGCTTGCTTTGCTCGAGGATAATCCCGACTGCGTGGCTGCGTTCCACGACATAGACCTGGTGGATGGAAGTGGCGCTTTTCTCAATCGCTACCTTGACGGGTTCGTGAGTGAGGCCAAGGAGCACCTCAAGGCTGCGGGTTCCGATGTCTATTTCTGCGACGATCAGTTCTTCAGATTCCAGTCCATTCACTACGCGGCGCTTCACACCATCTCAGTGATGATCGCGAGGGAGCGGATCTCTTCCGGCTGCCTCCAGTTTGATACGCAGTACAAGGTTTGTGACGATACGGACCTCTGGATCAGGCTGGGGCTTGAAGGAAAGATGATCTACGTGGATCGACCGTTGGCCAGCTATCGGCAACATGGCTCCAACATCACGCGTGACCATCTCGGGGCCCAGGAGGACGCGATCCGTTGCCTTCTGAGCAATTTTCAGCGCATGCAGTCCAACGGGAAAATGGGTGACCTGGCTCCCCTCAAGGCCCGTATTGCACACTACTATTCGGATGCTGGTTGGGCGTACCGACGCAAGAGGGAGTCCGGAAAGTCCATCATGGCTTACCTGCAAGCGTGGCGTTGGTCAGGTTCTCCGCGGCATCTCGTCCACGCCGCCAAGGCATTCCTGCCGCCGCGAGACGCTTGATCCTCTGCCATGGCAAGCTTGAAAAGTGCGGCGTTGATTTCCGTAGGTGAAAAGTACATTGTCTTTTTCATCCAGTTCGTATCGTCGATAGCCCTCGCACGCCTGCTCTCGCCGAGTGAGATCGGGATCTTCTCCATCGGCAGTCTGATCCTGTCGCTTTCCCATGCCTTGAGGGATCTTGGCATCTCGAATTACATCATCCAGGAAAAGGATCTGTCCCGCGCCAGGCTTCAGTCTGCTCAGACCCTGATGGTGATCATGAGCTGGCTTCTTGCGATACTGGCCTGGGGGGCGAGCTGGTGGGTAGGGGAGTTCTACGACGAGCCTGGGGTTGGCTTGGTGCTGCGTGTCCTGTCGATCAACTTCGTTCTGTTGCCCTTCGGTTCGATCTCAATGGCGGTGCTACGACGGAGCATGAAGTTCGACAGCCTCTTGAGGATCAATACCGCTGCGAGTCTGGTCCAGTCAGGGGTGTCTGTGGGGGCTTGCTGGCTGGGTGCGGGGTTCATCGGACTGGCGTGGGGAGGCGTGGCGGGAACCCTGGTCACCGTGGGACTGGCGCTCTGGATGGGCGCGTCCGGGACTACCTTCTGGCCCGCCTTGAAGGAGTGGAGGCATGTCCTGGCGGTGGGCGGCAGATTCAGTGGTGCTTCGATTCTGTGGGAGCTCGGCCTGAGCCTGCCTGAAATCGTTGTCGGTCGTGTCGTCAGCCTGGAGGCCGCCGGCTTTCTCGGGCGTGCCCAGGGCGTTGTCGGGCTGGCTTACCGCTCCCTCATGGAGGGGCTTACGCCCGTGCTGATGCCCCACTTTGCGAGGAGTCATCGCGAAGGGGAGGATCTTCTGGCCCACTATTTGAAGAGCGTTCGCTACCTCAGCGGGCTGACTTTTCCGATTTTTACGTGCCTTGCCGTGGCGATGGATGCGATTGTGTTGCTGCTCTACGGTAGCCAATGGGCCAATGCAGTGGCGCCTGCCAGAATACTCTGCATCGGCGCGGCCGCCCTGAGCATCGCAGTGGTCACCGGTGCGGTGGTGGCTGGGCTCGGAGAGGCCAAATATACGCTCAAGTTCCAATTGATTGGTCAGCCGTTCAAGATCGTCATGATCGTGATTGGGGCTTTCCTGTCTCTGAATCACGTCGCCGCGGGCATGGTGGCAGGCGACTTATTGATCTGCGTTTATTCTCTGTGGGTGCTTCAGCGTTTGCTGAAGTTCAGCCTGCGGACTGTCGCCACCGCCATGGGGTCGTCAATCGTCATTGCTGTAATGGCGGGAGCAGCCTGCCTGGCGGGCAAGCTCGTCAGCAGCGACCTGAACAGCCTTGGTGTGGTGTTGAGTTGCATGCTGGCTTCGTTTGTCGGGTGGGGGCTCGGACTCTGGATGATGCGTCATCCTTTAGGGGACGAAATCATCCAGTTTGCAAAGCAGCGCTTCAGCAGTAGATCCTGATTCCGGGCCGGCACTCCCGTGGCGGATGGGGTAATTGAAATTGGCGCCGTCAATTGGCCTGCCGGGGAGTGTCCTTTTCTCCCGTTTCATTCCCTGGAACGGGAGTTTCCGGCTCGGAAGGTTTGGATTCAGGCTGTGTATTGACCCGGTATCCATTACGTTGAAGTTTGTTGGCCAGGCCAGGCAGTGCAATGCCGTCCGAGTAAGCCTTTCTGGCGTATTTCTGGGCTAAGTCCCAATTCTTCAGGTCGGCAAGAAGAAGGCCGTAGTTGTAATAGAAGTTTCCGCTTTCTTCTCCCAGGGATTCAGCCAGCTGATACTCCTTGAGGGCGTCGTTCAGCTTGCCAGTCTGGTGAAGATGGACGCCATAGACAAATCTGACCTTTCTGTCTTCCGGGCGGAAACGGATCGCCCGATCAAAAAAGCAGGCAGCGGTGACCTTCTTGGATGCAGGGGGGAGTTGCTTGCCGTAAAGGATCTCCAGTCGGGAGATGGCGTTCAGGGCAAGAGGGTGGTTGGGGAATGCTGCGAGCGTGTATGCAAATTCTGCGCGGAGTCTTTCTGGTGCGAATCGTCGGGTGTTGAGAAACTGCATGTCGGGTTGAAAGTGAACGTTTTCAACGCGTTTTATCTGACCCATCGGGTTTTCACCGGTCGGGGCGCGCATGGCTGGATCGTGGTAGTCAAAGGGGCCAATGCTGTTCTCGAGGGTCCCGCAATCGTATTCCGACGCATAGGCTGAAGTTGAGAGTAGGGTCAGTGCCAATGCCCCGATTCCAGCAGTTTTGAAGTACATCAGCGGTTTCTCCCGATAAGGCTGCTTGTTGCTGGCGTGGTTTGTCCGGCGATCCACTGACCCAGCATCATGGAAATCCATACCATCTCTCCATAATAGCCGGGGAACGCAGGGAGATGCTTGGAGAACAGTGCGTCCACGAACGGCTTGCGCAGGATCCGCTGCTCAACGAGCAGGTCGAGGGATTCATGGGCGAGCTTTTGAAGTCCAGCGTGCTTGAGCAGCCAGTGGCCAAAAGGCAGGCCGAATCCCTGCTTCTTCTTGACAATGATCTCGTTGGGCAGGAAGTCCTTGAGGGCTTCCTTGAAGAACCAGCGCAGCTTGAGTCCCTTGAGTTTGTATTCGGGGGGGAGCCTGAGGGAGAAGTCGAGCAGTTCGTCGTCGAGCAGCGGGAAGATGACGTTCATGCCGGCGAGCTGCGTACTGCCAACCACTTTGGGGAGGTCGTTGTCAGCCAGGGTGAAACGCCAGTCGAAACCGAGCATGCGGTTGATCAGGCTATGGGCGTCGATGCCCTGCCAGACTCGTCGTTGCAGGTCGAGGGGCGCGCCGGTATCGATCGTCCCGAGGAAATCCTTTTCAAATACTGTGTCGATTCCCAGGCGGAGGATCAGGTTGTACAAGGCATTGCGGTCAGGCAGGGGGGTGCTCGCCTGTTCGACGTAGCTGGCGGCCTTGCGCATCAGGGGAAGTTTGCCCAGCGGTGTGCCGGTCAGGACGGGCTCAAGCAAGGCGCCCTTGAGAAGACCGGGGACTCTGTCGTAGTAGCCGAAGATACGCTGCTTGGCGTAGCGGGTGTTGCCGCCGAAAAGTTCATCCCCCCCGTCGCCGGCAAACATCTTGACCAAGCCGTCGTCGTGCGCGAGCTTTGCGCACAGGTAAGCGGGTAGCACCGAGGAATTGCCAAAGGGTTGATCGTAAGAGGTTGCGACACGGGGAATGTTGGCAACGAGGTCGTCGGAGGTGATGTAGTAGGGGGTATGCCTCACGCCAAAGTGCTTTGCGGCGATCTTTGCGTACTCCATCTCGTCGTAGCCCTCCGCTTCGAAACCGATCGAATAGGCCGTGACCGGATTGCCGCTGCGCCCCAGCATGCCCACAACGGTGGAACTGTCTGTTCCTCCCGAAAGGAAGGCGCCTACAGGGGACCCGTCGAGTTCTCTTTCGACGGCGTTGCGGATAAGGTCCTTGAAGCTGTGCGCCGATTGCTCGAAGTCGGCTTTGGCGGACTCTTCGAAGTGGGGGGCCCACCAGGCGTGAAGCTGTGAGCCTTGCGCGTTGCCGATCAGGAAACTGCCGGGCTCGAGGCGGCGGATGCCTTGGAAAATGGTGCCGGGCGCCGGAATAGTATGGAAATAGAAGTAGTCGAAGACGGCCTGCCGATTGATCTCCCGGCGTAGCGCCGGCACTTCGTCGGCACGGTCTGAGAAACTGAGCCTGCTGCCTTCCAGGGCATAGCAGAAATTGAAGGTATTGAAGCGATCCGAGGCGAGGCCGATGCTGCGCTGGCCAAGGTCGATCCACAGAAGGGCGAAACGCCCGCCCAGCTTGCCCAGCAGCGCTTCAGGCTGACTGCAGAGGGCTGGAAGGACCTCTTTCCAGCCAAGGTCGGCGACGCGGGCGGCGAGTACGGCATCGCGGATGCGGGGCTCGCCGAGCAGCACGAGCAGTGACCGTTCATTGAGGGCAGCCCGGGCGCTGTGGTCATGTTCCAGGTGGAGGCCCCTGAGGGTGAGGGGCGCGCCCGGCGCGCAGGCGGTGAGGGTAGAGGGCTGTTCGAGGATGTCGAAATCAATGAAACCGCGGATCATGGGTACGCTGCGCCTTGGGAGGTGGGGGCCGGGATGGCTGTTTCAGAAACGGTATCGCTCAGGGGCGGAGTCGGGCTGCCGCGGGGCAGGGATGCCGGGCAGGGGCGCGGCATCCCTGGTTTTCCGCGCCACCGAAGGTTAGCAAATGATCATGATGTTGGCACGAATGTATGGGGCATTTTGTGACGTAGTGCTTCGCTTTCACTTCCCCGGCAAGCACACTCAGGCCTGGAAGGTGAGGGGCTCCGGTCTGTACAAACGGACACTTTTGAATTAGCATCAGTAGCCTGATATTGGCAGATAAACGGCGGCGAGAGTCGCCGTTTCGCCTTTCTGCCGAACCGGCAGCGGCCGGGGCGGGCTCAGTGTGCAGCCGAGAGGGCGGGTGGTCGGATCGTCGGATCCACCAACGGGTTTCCTGCTGCACCACAACCAAGAACGAGTGCCATGAACGCACCGAGACATTACTTACAGTTCAACGATTTTTCCCGCGCAGAGTACGATTATCTCTTTGCCAGGACACGCTGGATCAAGGAGCGCTTCAAGCGCTACGAACCTCATCACCCGCTGTTCGACCGGACCCTGGTGATGATCTTCGAAAAGGCCAGCACGCGCACGCGCCTCTCCTTCGAGGCAGGCATGCAGCAGCTGGGTGGCTCGGCGATCTACCTGAACACCCGCGACTCGCAGCTGGGCCGTGGTGAGCCTGTGGAAGATGCCGCCCAGGTCATCTCGCGCATGAGCGACATCGTGATGATCCGCACCTTCGAGCAGTCCATCATCGAGCGCTTTGCCGAGTACTCGCGGGTTCCGGTGATCAACGGCCTGACCAACGAATACCATCCGTGCCAGATCCTGGCGGACATCTTCACCTTCATCGAGCACCGCGGTCCCATCCAGGGCAAGACGGTGGCCTGGGTGGGGGACTCCAACAATGTCTGCAACACCTGGCTGCAGGCC
Source organism: uncultured Zoogloea sp. (assembly GCA_937967645.1). Taxonomy (GTDB): domain Bacteria; phylum Pseudomonadota; class Gammaproteobacteria; order Burkholderiales; family Rhodocyclaceae; genus Zoogloea. The sequence continues at coordinate 45,254 of CALBTT010000062.1, read as the reverse complement.
GCCGAGGTGCTGGACTTCCAGGTCCGTGTATCGACGCCGCCGGGCTATGAGGTCGAGCCTGAGCGTGCCGGTCTGATCGGCACGGGGCATTTCGCCCACTTCGACGATCCCATGGAGGCCTGCAAGGGGGCCGACCTGGTGACGACGGACGTGTGGACGAGCATGGGTTTCGAGGCCGAAAACGAGGAGCGCATGCGCGACTTCGCGGACTGGCAGGTGGACGAGGACATGATGAAGGTGGCCAACCCTGGCGCGGTCTTCATGCACTGCCTGCCTGCTCACCGGGGCGAGGAGGTGTCGGCGGAGGTGATCGACGGGCCGCAGTCTGTCGTCTGGGACGAGGCGGAGAACCGTCTGCATGCGCAGAAGGCCCTGATGGAATTCCTTCTTGTCGGCAAGATCGAGGGCGACTGCCCCTGACCCTGATCCGATTCAACGAACAAAGACTCAACTACTCCTATTCGGAAAGCAGGACATGAGCGACGTAAACAAGGTTGTGCTTGCCTACTCGGGCGGGCTGGATACTTCCGTAATCCTCAAGTGGCTCCAGGATACCTACCAGTGCGAGGTGGTGACCTTCACCGCCGACCTGGGCCAGGGCGAGGAGCTCGAGCCGGCGCGGGCCAAGGCCCTGCAGTTCGGTATCAAGCCCGAGAACATCTTCATCGACGACCTGCGCGAAGAGTTCGTGCGCGACTTCGTCTTCCCGATGTTCCGCGCCAACACCATCTACGAAGGCGAGTATCTGCTGGGCACCTCCATCGCCCGTCCGTTGATCGCCAAGCGCCAGATCGACATCGCCCGCCAGACCGGCGCGGATGCCGTGTCCCACGGTGCCACCGGCAAGGGCAACGACCAGGTCCGCTTCGAGCTGGGCTACTACGCGCTGATGCCGAACGTGAAGGTCATTGCACCGTGGCGCGAGTGGGACCTGCTGTCCCGCGAGAAGCTGCTGGCCTATGCCGAGAAGAACGGTATCCCCATCGAGATGAAGCACAAGCAGGGCGGCTCCCCGTACTCCATGGACGCCAACCTGTTGCACATTTCCTTCGAAGGGCGCCATCTCGAAAACCCGGCTGCGGAAGCCGAGGAGTCCATGTGGCGCTGGACGGTCTCCCCGGAGGCCGCTCCCGATGCCGCCGAGTACGTGGATCTGGAGTTCGAGAAGGGTGATCTGGTCGCCATCAACGGCACCCGCATGAAGTCCCATGAGTTGCTGGCCAAGCTGAACGAGCTCGGTGGCAAGCACGGTATCGGCCGCCTCGACCTGGTGGAAAACCGCTACGTGGGCATGAAGTCCCGCGGCTGTTACGAAACCCCGGGTGGCACCATCCTGCTGCGTGCCCACCGTGCCATCGAGTCCATCACCCTCGACCGTGAAGTGGCCCACCTCAAGGATGACCTCATGCCGCGTTACGCGAGCATGATCTACACCGGTTACTGGTGGTCGCCCGAGCGTCTGGCGCTGCAGGCCCTGATCGATCAGACCCAGCAGACCGTGAACGGCTGGGTGCGCATCAAGCTCTACAAGGGCAATGTGATCGTCGTGTCCCGCGACTCCAAGACCGACTCGCTGTTCGATCCCACGATCGCCACTTTCGAGGACGATCAGGGCGCCTACAACCAGAAGGACGCCCATGGTTTCATCCGCCTGAACGCGCTGCGCATGCGTATCGCCGCCAACGCCCGGAACAAGCGCGACTGACACCGCGTCATGGATCCCAGCGCTCCCTTGCTGTTCGGGCTCACCGTCGCGGAGTTTGAGGACATCTCCCTCAAGGTCTGCGTGGGGGGGCTGATCGCTTACATGATTTTCATCATCGGTCACCTCGCCTGGGAGTCCAAGGCGGGCAAGTATGGTGCGATCTGGATGTTTGTGGGGCTTGGGGTCGGCTTTGTCGGCTTTATGGCCAAGGCGGTCATCCAGAGGCTCCTTGGAATCGAATAATCTTTCACCGGAATTGAACGCAATGACCCAGTCCGCCCAATTCGACGGCGTTTCCGTCGTCAAGCAAGCCAACGTGTACTTCGACGGCAAGTGTGTCAGCCACACCGTGCTGTTCGCTGACGGCAGCAAGAAGACCGTCGGCGTGATCCTTCCCGCCAGCCTGACCTTCAACACCGGCGCGCCCGAAGTGATGGAGACCGTTGCCGGCGCCTGCCGCTATCGCCTGAAGGGCGAGGCCGAGTGGAAGACCTCGTCGGCCGGCGAGAGCTTCAATGTGCCGGGTGACTCCAGCTTCGACATCGAAGTCACTGGCGAGCCCTACCACTACGTCTGCTACTTCGGCTGAGCGGGAGCGGGCCATGCCTTCTTTCGACATCACGTCCGAAGTCGATATGGTCGCCCTGCGCAACGCTGTAGAGGGGGCCAACCGCAAGATCACCGGGCGCTACGATTTCAAGGGGTCGGATGCGCGCGTCGAGCAGACTGAAAAGCTGCTCACCCTCTATGGTGACACCGAGTTTCAGCTCGACCAGATGCAGGCCATCCTCCTGCCCGAGATGACGGGCAAGAAGATCGACGTGCGCTGCCTGAAGCACGGGGATGTGCAAAAGGTCAGCGGCAACAAGGTCAAGCAGGAGCTCACGGTGCGTGTGGGCATCGAGCAGGAGCAGTCCAAGAAGATCGTCAAGCTCATCAAGGACAGCAAGCTCAAGGTTCAGGCCAGCATCCAGGGTGAGGCCGTGCGCGTGACGGGGGCCAAGCGTGACCTCCTGCAAGAGTGTATTGCCCTGGTGCGCAAGGAAATCACCGACTATCCTTTGCAGTACGGCAACTTCCGGGATTGATGGGATGAGCATTTCCTCCGTGGCGTCCACCAGCCAGGTCCAGACCCAGGATGGGGTTTCGATCACCATGCTCCGCAAGAGCCTCGATCAGCAGCAGGCTGTTGCTCAGCAGATGATCGCATCCCTTCCGCCGGTCACGCCGGCGCCTGATCCGACTGCAACCGTCGGGCGTTCGGTGGATACCTACGCCTGACCGGTCTTACCGACCGGTACCGCTAGTGCCAGAAAGCCAGCCTCGTGCTGGCTTTCTTCATCTAGGCGGTTCAAAGACCCCTGATCCAGCGTCTGTAGAGCGTCTCTGCCGACTGGTTGAGGGTCTTCAGGCGGGCTTCCAGCCCGACCTGCATGGCGGCGGGTGTCTGGACGCTCGGAATGTTCCCGGCAGCCGCGATCTCGTCGGCACCGCTGGCACACCAGTCGTCGATCATCGTTGCGGTCATTTCGACGTGGCATTGCATACCCAGGTGCTTGCCGATCACGTAAGCCTGGTTGGCACAGATTGCACTCTCCAGGATCCGTGTCGCCCCTTCGGGGATCGAGAAGGTCTCGCCGTGCCAGTGGAAGCTCTCGAAGCTTCGGATGTCCCCGAACCATTCCCTGGCCAGCGGGGAATCCACCACCGATACCGCTCCCCAGCCGATCTCCTTGACCGGATTGCGCGTGACCTGTCCGCCCAGCGCTTTGCTCATGAGTTGGCCGCCAAGGCAGTGGCCGATCACGGGCTTGTCCGCCGCCATCATCTTCCGGATGAAGTCCAGGAGTGGAGGGATCCAGGGCAGGTCATCGTTCACGCTCATGGGGCCGCCCATCAGGCACAGCCCGGAGTAGTCGTCACAGGAGTGGGGCACGGGATCGCCCGCGTCGACGCGGATGAGGGTCCAGGGCAGGCTGTGGCTGTCCAGGAATGTGGCAAAATGCCCCGGACCTTCAGTCAGGCTATGGCGAATGATTGCTACCGGTTTCATGCGGTTCCTCCAGATTGTGCATGTGCACAAGTTTAGCGGTCTGTTGCTCGCCTGCGTGAGCTTTGGCGCTCCGGCCACGGAAGTGGCGCTGGCTGGCGTCTTTCCAGGAAAGGCGCTGCTGCTGATCAATCAGGGCGCGCCCCGGGCGCTGGCGGTGGGGGTGAGCACTCCGGAAGGTGTCCGGGTCCTGGCGGTTGATGATTCCAGTGCCACACTGGAGGTGGATGGCAAGCGCCGCCGCCTGGTGGTGGGGGAGCATGCCGTGAGTGTTGCGGCGCCAGCGGGAAGGTCCGAGTCGGTTGTGCTGCAGGGGGATAGCCGTGGCCATTTCCATGCGCAAGGTGCCGTCAATGGCGTGCCCATCAGCTTCCTGGTGGATACTGGCGCCACCTCGGTGGCCCTTGGGCGTAGCGATGCGCTGCGGGCTGGCGTGGCCTATACCCGGGGGGAGCCGCGCATCATGGAGACCGCCAATGGTCAGGCCCGTGGCTGGCTGGTTTCGCTGGATTCGGTCAGGATCAATGGCATCACCCTGCGCAATGTGCCGGGGGTCGTGCTGGAGGTGGATATGCCCCAGGCCCTGCTTGGGATGAGCTTTTTGAATCGCATGGACATGCGGCGGGAGGGCGGGGCGCTCTACCTGCGCCAACGCTACTGAACACTCATCGATGACTGAATTCCTGAATCAGCCCCTCCCGCTCGCTGCTGAATGGTTGCGACATCGCTTCAGCCAGCCTGTCTGCTTTGAGCCCCCCGTTGAGGATGGTATTCCTGCGGGCCCCCTCAGGCCGGCTGCCGTGCTGGTTCCCATCGTGATGCGGGAGGAGGGGCTAACCATGCTGCTCACGCAGCGTACGGACCACCTCCATCATCATCCTGGCCAGGTGAGCTTTCCGGGAGGGCGGGTCGAGGAGGGGGATGCCTCGTCTGTGGATACCGCGCTGAGGGAGACCGAGGAGGAGATCGGCCTGGCCCGCCGCCATGTGGAGCTCCTGGGGGCACTGCCGCCTTACAGAACGGGAACCGGGTTCGAGGTCATTCCGGTAGTTGGTCTCGTGGCCCCCCCCTTCGAGCTGACCCTGGATGCTTTTGAGGTGGCTGAGGCCTTTGAGGTGCCATTGTCATTTCTTCTTGATCCCGGCAATCATGAGCGCCACTCCATGGAGGTGCGTGGCCGGCAGCGGGAGTACTACGCGATGCCCTATGGCGGCTATTTTATCTGGGGGGCGACCGCCGGAATGATCGTGAGTCTCCAGCGTTTCCTGAGTCGCTGATCCGAACGCCGTTTGTGTTGGGTCCGTTTGATGGTATCTTGCGGCATCCCCAATAGGATTGATCCACGAGGGCTTCTCAAAGCCCCCCATCGCATGACCCTGTTTTCGCTGATCGTCGCACTGCTCCTCGAGCAACTCCGCCCGCTTCCTGCGCGCTTTGTCGACGTGCCCTTGAAGGTTGTTTCCCGTTTTCTCGAGGATCGCTTCAACGACGGAGAGTCCCGCCATGGCGCCGTGGCCTGGTGGGTGGCCGTGGTTGCTGCGTGCTTCGGGTCGGCCCTGGTGTTCTTCCTGCTCTGGCATCTCCATCCCCTGTTCGGGATCCTCTTCAACGTGCTGGTGCTTTACCTCACCATGGGCTTCCGGCAGGTGAGTCATTTCTTTACGGACATTCAGCTGGCCCTGCGCATGGGGGAACTGTCCCGTGCCCGTCAGCTGATCGGCGAATGGCGGGGGCGCCGGCATGAAGGCTCGAGCTCCAGCGAGGTGGCGCGTCTGGCCATCGAAGAGGCGCTGGTTGCATCGCACCGCAATGTCTTCGGTGTAGCCTTCTGGTTCATCCTGATGCCCGGGCCCAGTGGAGCAGTCCTTTACCGGCTTGCCCGTTTCTTCGATGAGAAATGGGGGCGCCGCGACGGGGACCCGGATTTCGGTGACTTCGGTCAGTTCGCCCGTAAGGCCTTCGCGGCGCTCGACTGGGTGCCGGTTCGCATGACTGCTGCAGCCTTCTCCATCGTCGGTGATTTTGAAGATGGCGTTTACTGCTGGCGGTCCCAGGCGAGTCAATGGAAGGACAAGGCTTCCGGTATACTCCTGGCGAGTGGTGGCGGTGCGCTGGGCGTGCGTCTCGGCATGCCCATCCATGAGTCCGGGGAGGTCCTGGAGCGTCCGGAGATGGGCGTCGGCGATGAAGCCGACGCGGACTTCATGCAGAGTACCATCGGCCTGATTTGGCGCACCTTGGTGCTGGTGATGTTGCTGCTGGCATTGCTGGGCGTGGCAGGCTGGGTTGGTAGTTAATTGTAATAATTCTGAGGAGGAATACAGATGGCTAGTCGTGATGTGGTCGTATTGAGTGCAGTTCGTTCCGCCATCGGTGGTTTCGGTGGTGCGCTTGCTGATTTCGATGCCAGCGAGCTGGCCGGCATCGTCATGAAGGAGTCCATCGCCCGTTCCGGCGTGGATCCCCAGCTGATCAACTACGTGACCGTCGGCAACTGCATGCCGACCGACTCCCGCTACGCCTATGTGTCCCGCGTGGCTTCCATCCAGGCTGGCCTGTCGATGGAGTCCGTGGCCATGCAGGTGAGCCGCCTCTGTTCGTCCGGCCTGCAGGGCATCGTCACCACCGCCCAGAACATCCTGCTGGGTGATTCCGACTACGGTATCGGCGGCGGTGTTGAAGTCATGTCCAAGGCTGCCTACCTGATGCCTGCGCTGCGCTCCGGTGCCCGCATGGGTGACACCAAGGCCATCGACAGCATGGTTGCCGTGCTGACCGACCCGTTCGGCGTGGGCCACATGGGCATCACCGCCGAGAACCTGGCTGCCAAGCACGGTATCAGCCGTGAAGAGCAGGATGCGTTTGCGGTCGAGTCCCAGCGTCGCGCCGCCGCGGCGATCGATGACGGTCGCTTCAAGTCCCAGATCGTTCCCATCGTCAAGCAGACCCGCAAGGGTGACGTGGTGTTCGATACCGACGAGCACCTGAAGCGCGGCACCACCATGGAGTCCCTGGCCAAGATGAAGCCGGCCTTCAAGAAGGATGGCACCGTGACTGCCGGCAACGCTTCCGGTATCAATGACGGCGCAGCCTTCTTCGTGCTGGCTGACGGCGCCACTGCCGTCAATGCGGGCTACAAGCCGATGGCCCGTCTGGTGTCCTACGCCATTGCCGGTGTTCCCAACGACGTCATGGGCGAAGGCCCGATCCCGGCATCCCGCCTGGCGCTCAAGAAGGCAGGCCTGACCCTGGATCAGATGGATGTCATCGAGTCCAACGAAGCCTTCGCCGCTCAGGCCCTGACCGTCATGCGCGTCCTGGGTCTGGATCCGGCCAAGACCAACCCGAACGGCGGCGCGATCGCCCTGGGTCACCCGGTTGGCTGTTCCGGCGCCTTCATCGCCACCAAGGCCCTGTACGAGCTGCAGCGCACCGGCGGCCGCTACGCCCTCGTCACCATGTGTATTGGTGGCGGTCAGGGTATTGCGACCGTGTTTGAGCGCATCTGATTCAGCCATGCTGGATGAAAAGGCCCCGCTTCGGCGGGGCCTTTTTGCTTGAATAGGCATTTTGTGCGATAAACAGCTTGCCAAAGGAATGGTACTTCCCATAAAATCCTTGTCTTCATTGCATTTCTTTCAGGATTACTAAAAGATGGCCAACTCGGCACAAGCCCGTAAGCGCGCCCGTCAAGCTGTGAAGGCCCGCGCCCTCAACATGAGTCTTCGTTCCCGTCTGCGTACCGCCATCAAGGCTGTCCGCAAGGCGATCGTCGGTGGTGACAAGCAGGCTGCTCAGCAGGTTTTCGTTGCTTCCCAGCGTACGATCGACAGCATCGCTGACAAGAAGATCATTCACAAGAACAAGGCTGCCCGTCACAAGAGCCGCCTGTCTGCCGCCATCAAGGGCATGGGCGCCGTAGCTGCTGCCTGATCTTGTCTGGCGCGGCGGGTGCAAGCCCGGCTGTGAATAAAAAAGGACTGCTGATGCGGTCCTTTTTTGTTTTGTGGGCGCGCTGCGAGGCAGGAGGGAGAGGAGGGGGCTGGCGCATCCTTGAGCCATTGCCCTGCGTGGGTGCCGACTCCCGTGTTGCGCTTTCTTGACATCGTGATTTTTAGGGCGTTATATAAAGAATAGTTTTTGCACCGGATAAGTGTCTGCGAATATTGGCTGGGCGTTTTGATGTCGGAGTTTCCTGTTTGTTAACTTCTATAACGAGGGGGCGAGTATGAATAAATCCGAGTTGATCGATCAGATTGCTGCAGAGGCCGACATGTCGAAGGCGGCCGCCGGGCGGGCGCTTGATGCAGCCGTCGCTGCCGTAAAGCAGACACTCAAGAACGGCGGAACGGTCACGCTGGTGGGGTTTGGAACCTTCCATGTCGGCAAGCGTGCAGCCCGCTCCGGTCGAAATCCAAGGACCGGTGCCACCATCAAGATCAAGTCCGCAGCAATTCCTAAATTTAGGCCTGGCAAAGCTTTGAAAGATGCGCTAAACTAATGTCCTTCTGCTTTCGGTGGTTTCGGAATTGCGGTGAAATGGGTGCTTAGCTCAGTTGGTAGAGCGTCGCCCTTACAAGGCGAATGTCGGCGGTTCGACCCCGTCAGCACCCACCAGCATGGTTCCAGATCCATCGAGCAAACCTGGAGTGGTAGTTCAGTTGGTTAGAATACCGGCCTGTCACGCCGGGGGTCGCGGGTTCGAGTCCCGTCCACTCCGCCAGGATCCATGCAAGCCATGTGCCTTCGGGTGTATGGAATGCAGTAAAAAAGCCACCGAATGGTGGCTTTTTTTACGCCCTGCTTTTCTGGATTGGGGCCAGGCATCAACCCATCTGGCCTTGCCCGGCGGGGGCTTGTTCCACTTGGCGCCAGGCGGTAGACTCTTGAGGCTTGAGAGGGGCGTTTGCGGGAGTGCACCAGGGGGTGCGCCGGCACAGGGCCCTTTAGTCTGATTGCGCGAATTGGACGACCGATGTCTCTCGACATCTTTGCCGTGCCAGATATAGAGGCGAACGCGGGTTCGCCTTTTTTTACGCGTTCCTGTCACAAAGATCAGTTGCAATCAGTAGTCACGCAGAGGATTCCGCATGTTTGATGCAGTACGCAACAACAAGAAGATTGTTCAGATTTTCATGTTGATGATCACGCTTCCCTTTGCCTTCTGGGGTGTCGATTCTTACGTCAAGAATGCCGGTGATGGGGATTCTCTGGCTTCGGTCGGTGGAAAATCGATCAGCATGAATGAGTTTCAGCAGGCGATGCGGGAGCAGCAGGAGCGCCTGAGGGCCAGCATGGGCGAGAACTTCAATCCTGCCATGCTGGACACGACGGAGGCGCGCAAGGCGGTGCTGGACAACCTGATCAACCAGCGCCTGCTGGCCCTGGACGCCAGCAAGATGCGTCTGAGCGTGGCCGATCAGCAGCTCAGGGACACCATCGCCGTGATTCCCGCCTTCCAGGATAACGGCCAGTTCTCTCTGCCGCGCTACGAGGCCGTGCTGAAGGCCCAGGGTATGACCCAGGCTGTGTTCGAATCCCGGGTCCGCAGTGATCTGGCTCTCAAGCAGGTGCTGGGTGCCGTCGCCGATGGCGTGGTGGTTTCCGGCAACTCCGTCGGGCAGGTTTATTCGGTTCAGTTCGAGGAGCGCGTCATCAGTGAGGTGCGCCTCGCCGCTCCCCAGTATGCCCCCTCGGTGAAGCTTGCCGACGATGCAGCGCGGAGGTTCTACGACGCCAATCTCCGTCGCTTCGAGATGCCGGCTCAGGTCAAGGTCGAGTACCTCACCCTCGGTCCGGACGAGGTGACTTCCCAGCTGACGATCAGTGAAGCCGATGTCCGCAAGGAATACGACGCCCACCAGGAGCGCTTCCGTCAAGCCGAGGAGCGTCGTGCCAGCCATATCCTGATCCAGGCTGCCAAGGATGGCGATGCTGCGGCACTCAAGGCAGCCAAGGAAAAAGCCGAGGCCTTGTTGAAGCAGGTCAAGGCGAATCCGGCTGATTTTGCGCGACTGGCCAAGGAGAACTCCCAGGATCCAGGTTCCGCGGAGAAGGGGGGCGATCTGGGCTTCTTCGCCCGGGGGGCCATGGTCAAGCCCTTTGAGGATGCGACCTTTGCCTTGGCCAAGGAAGGTGAGGTGTCGGGGGTGGTGCAGTCGGATTTCGGCTTCCACATCATTCGTCTGACGGGCATCAAGGGCGAGAAGGCCAGGGCTTTTGATGAGGTCAAGGCGGAGATCCTGGCCGAATTGAAGCGTGCCGAGGCGGGTAAGCGTTTCGCCGAAATGGCCGAAGGCTTCACCAACATGGTTTACGAGCAGGCCGACAGCCTCAAGCCGGCGGCCGAGAAGTACAAGCTGCAGATCCGGACTTCCGACTGGATCGCCCAGGGTGGAAGGGTACCGGCGCCGTTCGACAACCCCAAGCTGCTCGCAGCCCTGTTCTCGGATGATGCGCTGAAGAACAAGCGCAACACCGATGCGGTCGAGGTTGCCAAGGGAACCCTGGTGGCTGCCAGGGTGCTTGAGAGCAAGCCCGCCGCGGTCAAGGCATTCGAGGAGGTCAAGGCGGATATCGAGAAGGTGCTGACCTTTGAGGAGGCCATGGCGCTGGCCGAGAAGGACGGCACGGAGAAGCTGGGCAAGCTGGGTAAGGGAGAGTCTCTCGAACTGCAGTGGGGCGCTGCGCACCCGATCCAACGTGTCGATCAGCGTATTCCCCCGGATGTCCTGCGCGCGATCTTCCGGGCGCCGGTGGAGAAGTTGCCTGCCTATGCTGGGGCCAAGGTCCCGGGCGTTGGGTACATGCTTTTCCGGATCGAGAAGGTGACTCGTCCGGTCGCATCGGGCAAGGAAGATCCGCGCTTCCAGGCCCTGAAGCAGCAGTACGGTCGGGTTCTCGCCGAAGAAGAGTTTTCGGCATACCTGAGTGCCCTGCGCAAGCGCTACGATGTGCAGGTGCATGCGGCCAAGCTCGAGCCGTCCAAGTAATTCCTTTTGACGGCCCTCCTGGCGGACCTTGATGGTCCGCCGGGCGGCAGGCTAAATGGAATGAGGTCAGCAGCAGGACGAAAAAAAACCCGGTTCAAACCGGGTTTTTTTATTGCTGCTCAGTGGGTCAGCCCTGATCGGGGTTGCCCAGGGCGGTGGTGTTGAAGCCCCCGTCCACATACATGATCTCGCCAGTGATGCCGCTGGCCAGGTCGGAACACAGGAACGCGGCGGCATTGCCGACTTCTTCGATGGTCACGTTGCGGCGCAAGGGAGCATTGCGCTCGTTGAAGGCCAGCAGCTTGCCGAAACTGCCGATGCCCGATGCCGCCAGAGTCTTGATGGGGCCGGCCGAGATGGCATTGACGCGGGTGCCTTCCGGGCCGACGCTGACGGCCATGTAGCGGACAGCGGCCTCGAGGCTGGCCTTGGCCAGGCCCATGATGTTGTAGTTGGGCATGGTACGCACCGCGCCCAGGTAGGACAGGGTCAGCAGCGAGCCATTACGGCCTTTCATCATCGGCCGGGCAGCCTTGGCGAGGGCCGGGAAGCTGTAGGCGCTCACCTCCTGGGAGATCCGGAATGCCTCGCGGCTCGCGGAGTCCAGGAAGTCACCTTCAAGAGCCTCACTGGGGGCGAAGGCGATGGAGTGGACCAGGCCATCCAGGCCGTCCCATTCCTTGTTCAGCTGTTCGAACAGGGTCTTGATCTGTTCATCGTCCTGCACATCACAGGTATATACCAGGCTGCTGCCGAATTCAGCAGCCATTTTGGCGACACGCTCCTGGAAACGTTCGTTCTGGTAGGTGAAGGCGAGTTCTGCGCCCTCCCTGTGCATGGCTTTGGCGATCCCGTAGGAGATCGAGCGGTTGGACAGCAATCCGGTGATGAGAATGCGTTTGCCGGCGAGAAAGCCCATCAAGGTGTCTCCTGTGAATAACCCCGCGATTATAACGGATGCTTCCTTGGCGTGCGCTGCCGCGGATCCGGGCACATCCGGTAGACTGCGGAGCATGCGCGTGACACTCAGATTTCTCTCCTTGATGGTGGCCGCCGGTGTGCTGGCCGGTTGCGGACAGGTCTGGAACGACCCTTATCCAGCGGCGGAGCGGGGCAGGAGCATCCTGTACTCGGCATTCACCCAGCGCCCCAAACACCTGGATCCGGTGCAGTCCTATAGTGAGGACGAGGCGACCTTCCTGTACCAGATCTATGAGCCGCCTCTTCAGTACCATTACCTCAAGCGGCCTTTCCAGCTGGTTCCGGGCACGGTGGCGGCCATGCCGGTGCTGCGCCAGTACGACAGGTCGGGGCAGCTCCTGCCCGAAGGCGGGGATCCGGCGAAGGTCGCCCGCAGTGAGTATGAGATACGCATCCGGCCGGGTATCCGCTATCAACCCCACCCGGCGTTTGCGCAGGGGAGCGATGGTCAGCCGCTTTATCTCGACCTGAGCCCTCGTGACATCGAAGGCAAGCGGACCCTGGCCGATTTTCTGCAGACCGGAACCCGCGAGCTGACGGCCGAGGACTATGTCTACCAGATCAAGCGCCTGGCCCACCCGCGGCTGCATTCCCCGGTGCTGGAGCTGATGGGGGACTACATCATCGGGCTCAAGGCGTTGCACCAGCGGCTTCAGGAGGATGAGAAGGCCGCGGGGCGACAGACCTGGATCGATCTGCGCAAGTATTCGATGGAAGGCGTGGAACTGGTCGATCGCTACACCTACCGGATCCACATCACGGGTGCTTACCCCCAGTTTCCCTACTGGTTGGCGATGCCTTTCTTCGCGCCGGTTCCCCATGAGGCAGACCGGTTCTTCGCACAGACGGGCATGGCCGAGCGGAATCTCACCCTGGACAGCTGGCCGGTGGGCACCGGGCCCTACATGCTGGAGGAGAATAATCCCAACGCCCGGATGACCCTGGTCCGCAATCCCAACTTCCATGGTGAGACCTACCCTTGCGAGGGCGAAGCGGGAGACGAGGGCGCCGGTCTGCTGGCCGATTGCGGCAAGCCGCTGCCTTTCATCGACAAGGTGGTGTTCACGCGCGAGAAGGAGAGCATCCCCTACTGGAACAAGTTTCTGCAGGGTTACTACGATGCCTCCGGGGTGTCGTCCGACAACTTCGATCAGGCCGTGCAGATGGGCGGCCAGGGGGATGTGACCCTCAGCGACGAGATGATGGCCAAGGGGATCCGGCTGAACACCTCCGTGGCGCCCACGGTCATGTACATGGGCTTCAACATGCTGGATCCGGTGGTGGGCGGCAGCAGCGAGCGGGCGCGCAAGCTGCGGCTGGCCCTGTCGGTGGCCATCGACCAGGAAGAGTTCATCTCGGTGTTCCAGAATGGGCGGGGGGTTCCCGCCATGCACCCGATCCCGCCCGGCATCTTCGGGCATCGGGGTGGGGAGGCGGGGATCAATCCGCAGGTCTACGACTGGGTAGATGACAAGCCTCTGCGCAAGTCGGTGGAGGAGGCCCGGCGGCTGCTTGCCGAGGCTGGCTACCCCGGTGGGCGTGACAGCAAGACCGGGGAGCCCCTGGTGGTGAACCTGGATACCACGGGGAGCGGCATGGGGGACAAGTCCACGCTCGACTGGTTGTCCAAGCAGCTGCGCAAGCTCGATGTGCAGCTGGTGGTGCGGGCCACTGACTACAACCGCTTCCAGGACAAGATCCGCAAGGGTAATGCCCAGCTGTTCTACTGGGGCTGGAACGCCGATTATCCTGATCCGGAGAACTTCCTGTTCCTGCTCTATGGTCCCCAAGGCAAGGTCAAGAGCCAGGGGGAGAACGCGGCCAACTACCAGAATCCGGAATATGACCGGCTCTTCGAGCAGATGAAGGCCATGCCCGACAGCCCGGAGCGTCAGGCCATCATCGCGCGCATGCTGGCCATCCTCCAGCATGATGCGCCGTGGGTATGGGGCTTCTACGAGAAGGCGTACACCTTGCAGCATGGCTGGCTGTTCAACCGAAAGCCGGGCAAGATCATCCGCAACACGCTCAAGTACCAGCGCATCGATGTGGCTCAGCGGGAGCGCCTTCGTGCGGAGTGGAACAGCCCGGTGCTGTGGCCGCTGTTCCTGCTGGTGATGGCCGGGGCCGTATTGGTGGCACCTGCGGTGGTCCACTACCGTCGCCGGGAACGCGCAGGCGGGGCCTGACGAGGTGCAGGCTTAGCCGGTGTGGGCCTGGCGAAGCCGGCGGGCCAGGCTGACATGCATGGCCAGCCCCACGGGAAGGATCGTTCCCAGCGTGATGTGGCTGATGCTGGCAAGGGCACGGGCCCCTTCGTCGGAGAGGTAGTAGAGCCCGTAGCCAGTCAGGATCAGCACCAGCCAGAACAGGGCCAGGGCGCCACCATGCGACCTGTGGCGACCCTGCTTCCAGGCGGGGAGTACGTGGTCACCCCACAGGCTTCCAAACACGGCAAGCCCGAACAGGGTGGCACCACCATGCAGGCGCATGGCCCAGGGCTCCAGAGGGTGGCGAGCAGCGAATTCGGGCAGGGCCAGCAGGTAGTGGGCCACCAGCCAGAGCCCTCCACTGGCCAGCAGCAGTGCGCTGGCCCAGTAGGCGGCGAGGCGCTGCCGGCGTCCTGGGCGCACGGCCTTGCGCGGGCGTTGATGCAGTCCTTCATGCATGGGGGGGCGCTCCTTGGTACGGGGGTCGATGGAAGGCCTGCCAGAAGCCGGGACTTGCATGGAATTCTCCCGAGGGGTCGATGATGGCCGCGTGGCAGCCATGTTGTTCCAGGATGGGCTGACTGTCCTGGCCCAGCAGGCCGACGATCTTGGTCATGCCGTCGGCCAGCCAGCACGATGGTGCCCGCACCGTGATGCTGCGCGCCTGGGCAGGGCGGATGCCGCGTACGGGATCAACCAGCGGCGACAGGTCGGTTTTGTTCTCCATCCGCCCGAGCAAGCTTTCTCCCGAGGTGGCAAGCGCTCCTTCTTCGAGCAGCCCCAGGACGAGCGTCTCGCCGGCGTTGAAGGGATTGCGCAGGGATATGGGAAACCCCGGCTGTCCCGGTGTCCGGCGGTAGGTGCGCAGGTCTCCGCCGGCATTGACCAGGGCGCGTTCGACCGGGTGTGCTGCAATGGCCTCGATGGCGGCATCGACCGCATGGCCCTTGGCGAGCCCGCCGAGGTCGAGCCAGAGTGGTTGTGAGAACCGGACTGTCCGGGTGTCTTCATCCAGGTGTATGCAGGACCAGTGCCCCGGTGTCTCCAGCAGGGGCGCCGGGGCCGGCAACAGGGCTGCCCGCACCAGATGGGGCGCAATGCAGGGGTCGAAGCGGCCACCGGAAACCCGGGAGAGGTGGAGTGCCTGGCGCAATACCGCCAGGGTGTCGGGGCTCACCGCCACCGGCTGGCGATGAGCCTCCCTGTTCATCTGGCTGAGTTCGCTGTCGGGGCTGTGGAAGCTCAGGCTCCGATGCACGGCCTCGATACGCTGGAACGCGGCTTCGATGGCTCTTCCAGCGCTGGCCGAGTCCTTGGCGCAGACTTCCACCTGTACATAGGTGCCTAGCAGAGGACGCACACGCCGGACGCCTTGGTCGCTCATCGGGCGGGCGGCTTCGCCAGCTGGACGTGCAGGGTCAGCAGGCGCTGTACCCCGGCGGTGAGGTGGGCGCAGGACAGGGTTGCGCCGCTGATGTTCTTGATGTCTTCACCGAAGCGGAAAGGCGTGTCCGCCTTGCGCCCGGCGAACTGCTTGCGCCAGCTCGGGGTCCGCACCTCGAAGCCATGTGTCTCGCGGTATTCGAGGATCTCGAGGCTGCGGATGCTGCCATCCGCGCCCAGCGCCAGGGCATAGGTGACCCATTCCACCTTGCCGATGACGTCGTCGATGTACAGCGTGCCGAGCAGCCGGGAGCCCGCCCAGGCGTCGATCAGCCGGAGCTCGCCACGTTGCCGTACCGGCGCAACGGCATCCAGGCTGCGCAGCTGATCGCTGTTCAGGCGAAGCGTGCGAGCGTCGAAGCGGTCTGCCTCGGGGAAGGCTGCATGGGCAGCCTGTTCGGGGCTCATGCTGGCAGCCGCCTGCACGCTGGGCGGACACAGGGCAGGCAGGCCGGCGCTGGCAAGTGCGACCAGGGGTGTGGTGGTCCAGGTCTTGGCTGTGTGGTTCATGCTGGGGCCATCCAGAAAGCTGAAAAGGCCCTGAGGCCACGAGGGCCGCAGGGCGATGAGAGGAACGTGGCGATGCCGGGCACCGGGTAGGTCAGAACTGGTAGCCGATCCCCAGGTTGAGCCGATCGCGGCTGCGGTCCACCTGGAAGCGCTGGACGTCGGCCTTCAGCACCACGTTCTCGCCCACTTTCAGATTGGCTCCGGTGGTCAGGACTTTCTCGTCCTGCAAGGGGCTGGCCCCGACCCAAGCTGGCGCGGCGAAACCGGAGGCGGTATTGAAGACCTCGTAACGGGCAAACGGACTCAGCTGGTATTCGCCATGCTCCCAGATACGGTAAGCCGCCTGGGTGTACCAGCCGAAGAAGGTTTTCGGTACGAGGGTGCCGCCGGCGAGCTGGACGTTGAGCTCGCTGGTGTCGGTGATGCTACCGCGGGCGTAGAGGGCGGCGAGGTCCCAATTGCCGGGGGTCCAGCGGGCATGGGCATCCCACAGGGTCACGCGGGCACCGCTGGCGTACTGCCCGGCATTCGCGGTGGACGGGTCCTTGAGCTTGTGTGAAGCCTTGCCCGAGAAGATTCCGGCGCCGACATCGAGACCCGGAGTGCCACGCCAGCTGAGGGCCGCATAGGCCGACATGTTGTTGGAGCGGGCGAACTGACCTTCCTGGTGAATCGCGCCGAGGGGCGACTCCTGGCCCTCGGTGCTGGTGCGATCCCACTTGTTCAGATCGAAGCCGCTGGTCACACCCACATCCCAGCGCAGGCCGGCATCGCTGACGCCGAAGGCCGACAGGCCGACTTCCCGCCAGGTGCTGGGGATGATCGCGGTCTCCACGAAGTTGCGCTCGACCCCGTAGTAGGTGAGCGGCTCGTGCTTGAGGTTGAGGAAGCCCAGCGGAATCAGGAACAGGCCACCCTTGAGGCCGATGTTGTCGTTGAGGCGATGTTCCACATAGACCTGCTCGATGGCGGCCTCACCGGAATCCTCTGCGGAGGTGACGGCATGCTCGAACTCCAGCTCGGTGACGATGCGGGTGCGCTCGGAGGCCTGATGGGACACCCCCAACACGACCCGGCGGACGTCGATCTGGGTCTGACTCTGGTTGCGGAAGGGGCGGTTGTAGTTGATCTCGCCATAGCCGAAGAAGCTGGTCGGATTGGCTGGCGTGGAGAGCGGGGCGCTGTAGGGTTCGCGGGTTGCAAGGCTTGTCTCGGCGGATGGCAGGGCTGGCGTGGGTGAGGCGGCAGCAGACGTGACGAGCGGGGCCGCGATCCCCCCCTGCGCTGCAGTGGTCTGGGCCACCGGTTGGGAGGCTGACGGCAGGGGGGCGGGTTGGGCGGCGACCTGGGCCTTGACCGCTTTGAGTTCGGCTTTGACTGCCTCCAGTTCGGCGGCCAGCTTTTCAAAGCGGGCCAGCAGCTTGGCATCACTGGCGGCCTGGGCGCCACCCGTGGAGAGCAGGGCGGCCAGGGCCAGGCAGAGGGGGGTGATCTTCATGGGGGCGACTCCGGAAGGTGAAATTCGATGGAGGAGAGGAGGCTCAAGGGGTGTAGCCGTCGGTCAGGGTGCCGAGGAAGCTCACCAGGTCGGCAATCTCCGTCTCGTCGAGGGCTGGCGTGCCACCGCGGCTGCGGTTGTAGGGCGCCTCGGTGACATTCACATTGCGCTGGTAGGCGGCAGGCAGGTCGTTGAATTTCCGCACCACGCCGTTGCTGTCAGTGGGATACCACTCTTCCGGATGGGTATCCCGCCGGACGTAGAAACGCACGACGTCGGTGAGGGTCTTGACTGCGCCGTTATGGAAATAGGGTGCGGTCTTGGCTACGTTGCGCAGGCTGGGGACGCGGAAGGCGCCGCACAGATCGGTCCGTGCCGCCAGATCGGTCCGGGTCGGGCCGCACAGGCCGAGGTCGTAGTAGGCGGGGTCGGCGTTGGCGGCAATCTCCATGTTGCGGGGAACGCCCAGCACGTCATAGGTGTTGTCGGTGAATAGCGCGGGCTTACCACCGACGCCTGTGCTGACATGGCAGGCCGCGCAGTTGCCCTTGTTCGGGTCGTTGAACAGGGACCAACCCCGCAGCTCTGCGGCGCTGAACTGGGCCTTGCCGGCTTGCCACAAGTCGAACTTGCTGCTGAAGGGGGCGAAGTCAGGGTCTTCCTGTTGGTATTGCTGCAATGCGTACTGCAGGCGGGCAAAGGCGTCAGCGGGGCGGTCCAGGATGTCGTCGCCGAACACCCGGCGGAACTCCGCCGCGTGGCTGGAGCGCTTGAGCTTGGCCACTACGTCCTCGACGCTGAGATTGGCCATCTCGTTGGGATTCAGCAGGGGGCCGGCGGCCTGTTCGGCGAAGCTGGCGGCACGTCCGTCCCAGGTGAAGCCACCGGTTGGCGTGCCATCCTTGTCGAAAAAGAAAGCCGTATTGAACTTCAGGTACTGCAGGGAAGGGGCCTGGCGGCCTGCCTCGTGGCCAGGGGTGGCCCCGGAGGGGACGGAGCGGTTGTCGGCGGCCGCGTGATGGTTGTTCTTGTCGTGGCAGCTGGCGCAGGACTGGTTGCCGGTGCTGGACAGGAGGGGCTCGTTGAAGAGCTTCTCGCCGATCTGTGCCGCGGCGGACAGGGTGGAGGCGGGGGTCCCCGTTCCTGATCCGCCTCCACCGCCGCAGGCGGCGAGGGTGAGCACCAGCAGGGTACAGGCGGCACGAGTAAGGCGGCGCATCGAAAGGCTCCAGGTGTTCGGCGGAAAAATCCGCGGGCGACGACACAACATGGGTCGTTGTCGTGGTTTCTCGTCGCTGGCTGGCTGGGCTGGTCGAGGCCTGGCTTGGCTGGCTTGCGCAAGCAAGCGGGGATAAATGCGACCCACTTGCAAATAAGAATGGTTCGCATGTTAAGGCTGGTTAAGAAATTGAGCAATACCCATTGCAATGAAAGGGTTTTGTCAGTTTTTAGTCAGGAATTCCGTATTCATCGGCGGGTCGGCAGCAGTCCTTCATCACCCAGTTTTCCACCGACCAGCTTGATCAATTCCTCGATGACCTGGGCCGACGAACGGGGATTGAGGGTTTCGCTGACGGCTGTCCATACGGGCCTGCCTTCCGGCAGGCGGTAGAGCAGGGTTTCGACGACGACGGTGGTGGTGTTGATGGTGTAACCCGGAGTGGTATAGACGTAGGGGTAGGCGGAGTAGAAGCTGTTGTAACGGGGGCCGAAGCGTCGGAACATGAGGTCGGGACCGAACTGGGTCTGGGGGGGGACAACGGTCTGGGAGGTATCCACGGAGACGAGACGGGCCAGCAGGGCGCCGTCGTAGCCTTCGGCGGTCAGGCGGGCACGCAGGCTGGCGGATTCGATCTGAGGATCGAGCTCGAGGGTGTGCCCGGCGCTTGCGCCGTAGCCGGCGGGGAGGGACTGGACGATCCGGTTCTCGGCCATGCGACGGAGGTTCTCGTCCTTCACGGCGACGAAGACGACCAGCTTGCGGGGGATCGTGCCGATGTCCCGGTCATCCCGCCAGACAGACTTGAGGGTCGAGTTGCTGCAGGCGGTCAGGAGCAGGAGGGCGGCGATCAGGCCGGTGACAAATCCGAGATGGCGGCGCGCTTGCATGAAAAACTCCGGAAAAGGGCAGTTGTGCACGCGCAGACCACGGCTTCGGAGCGGGGTTCAATGAAAATCCCGGCTACGGGTGCTCAGGCGCCCAAGCTGGGCCGAGCGATCCACCACCCGCTTGGCGTGCAGGTGCACGATGCTGCCCTGGCGGCTGATCTGCCCATATACGCCGAGCAGGGTGGCGCCGAGCAGGATGCGGCGTTCGGCTTCCAGCAACTCGGGCCGGACGATGACGTTGATCCAGCCTGTTTCATCTTCGAGGGTGACGAACATCGTGCCCTTGGCCGTTCCCGGCCGCTGCCGGCAAGTGACGACACCGGCGGCCCTGGCCAGCTTGCGATCCGGGCAGTCGGCGATCTCGGCTGCGCTCAGGAAGCGTTCGGCGCGGAGCAGACCGCGCAGGAAGCTGAGGGGGTGACGGCCCAGGCTGAAGCCCAGGCGGGCATAGTCGGCAACGACGTCCTGGGTTTCTCCAGGGGCCGGCAGCGTGGCGCAGGCGTCGGCCGGGTCCACCACCGGGATGTCGTGGAGCAGGCCGGAGGGCGTCTGGCTGCCGGCCGCGGCCCATCGGGCCTGGTGGCGGTTGCCGGCCAGTTGGGCGAGGGCGCCGGCCGTGGCCAGGCATTCCAGTTCGGCAGGGGTGAGGGCTGCCCGCCGGGCCAGGTCGGAGACCGAGACAAAAGGGCGCGTCTGGCGGGCTGTGCTGATTCGTTGCGCTGCTGACGCATTGAAACCCTTGACCAGGCGCAGTCCGAGGCGGGCCGCCGGGGGCGCGGAAGAGGGGGACGAGGAGGGGGTCGAGGAAGGTTCGAGGGTGCACGCCCAGTCGCTGGCGGTGACATCCACGGGACGTACCTCCACCTGGTGGCGGCGGGCGTCCTGGATCAGCTGGGATGGCCCGTAGAAACCCATGGGCTGGCTGTTGAGAAGGCCGCACAGGAAGGCTGCCGGGTGGAAGCACTTGATCCAGGCCGATACATAGACCAGATGGGCGAAGCTGGCCGCGTGGGATTCGGGAAAGCCATAGCTGCCGAATCCTTGTATCTGCCGGCACAGGGCATCGGCAAAGTCCTTGCTGTAGCCGCGTAGCAACATGCCGTCGGTGAGCTTCTGCTGGTAGCGGGTGAGTTCGCCCTGACGCCCCCAGGCACCCATGGCCCGTCGCAGCTGGTCGGCTTCGCCAGGGGTGAAGCCGGCAGCAACCATGGCCAGTTGCATGACCTGTTCCTGGAAGATCGGCACCCCGTGGGTACGGGCCAGCACGGGCTCGAGTTCGGGGTGGGGATAGGAGATGGCTTCATGCCGCGCCAGTTTGGCGCGGGCCTCGAGGTAGGGGTGGACCATGCCTCCCTGGATGGGACCGGGGCGGACGATGGCGACCTCGACCACCAGGTCGTAGTAGCACCTGGGGCGCAGGCGCGGCAGCATGCTCATCTGGGCGCGGGACTCCACCTGGAAGACCCCCATCGCATCGGCCTGGCACAGCATGTCGTAAACGGCCTCCTGGCCACGTGGAATCCGGGACATCTCGAAGCTGGGCTCGCCCCGCCAGGCAGCGATCAGTTCGAGGCTGCGCCGGATGGCCGACAGCATGCCCAGGGCGAGCACATCGACTTTCATCAGGCCAAGGGTTTCCAGATCGTCCTTGTCCCACTGGATGACCGTGCGGTCTTCCATGGCCGCGTTCTCGACTGGCGCCAGCTCCACCAGTGGGCCCCGGGAAATGACGAAGCCACCTACGTGCTGGGACAGGTGGCGGGGAAAACCGATCAGCGTGTTGGCCAGTTCCAGCAACAGGATCACCCGTGGGCTGTGCGGATCGAGCCCGGCTTCCTGGATTCTTTCGGGCGCAACCTGGCGGCCGTCCCACCAGGCCAGGCGACGGGTCAGCTGGTCCAGCTGGCCGGTGTCGAAGCCGAGGGCGCGGCCCACATCGCGGAGGGCGCTGCGGGGTCGATAGCGGATTACCGTGGCGGCCAGGGCAGCCCGGTCACGGCCGTATTTGCCATAGATGTACTGGATGACCTCCTCCCGCCTATCGTGTTCGAAGTCCACGTCGATGTCCGGCGGCTCGTTCCTTTCCCGAGAGATGAAGCGCTCGAACAGCAGGGTAGCCTCCTCGGGGGCGACCTCGGTGATGCCCAGGGCGTAGCAGACCACCGAATTGGCCGCCGAACCTCGCCCCTGACACAGGATGTTGCGGCTGCGGGCGAAGCGGACGATGTCTTCGACGGTGAGGAAGAAGGCCTCGTAGCCCAGTTCTGCGATCAGGGCGAGCTCCCGCCCGACACGGACCAGGATGTCGCCGGGGATGCTGCTGTTGCCATCGGGGCCGGGGGGGTAACGGCGGTCAAGCCCGTGGGCGACCAGTGCCGCCAGGTGGCTGCTGGCAGTGAGGCCGGGTGGAATGATCTCTTCGGGATACTCGTAGCGCAGCACACCCGGCGAGAAACTGCACAGGGAGGCGATCTTCAGGCTTTCGGCGATCCATTCGGGGGGATGGCGTCGGGCCATTACCGAGGAGGGCTGGAGATGCGCTTCCGCATTGGGGCCGAGGCGAAAGCCCGCCCGGTCGAGTGTTGTCCGGTGACGCAGGGACGCCAGCACATCGGCCAGACGTTGCCTCTCGGCGCAGTGCATCAGCGGGGCGCCGGTGCTGACCACCGGAATGCCGGCCTGTCGTGCCGCGTGGGCGATCCAGCCCTGCCGTCGGACATCGTCGGCGCCCAGCGGAAAGGTGGCTGCGACCCAGGCGTGACCGGGGAAGGCTCCTGCCAGCCAGCGGGCGTCAGCGGCGAGGAGGTCAGGCGGGATGCCATGGTGGTCCGGGGGCACCAGCAGAGCCAGGCAGCCATTGAGTCCGTCTTCCAGATCGCTGCGCTGAAGCTTGTACTGGCCCTTGGGTGCGGCCCTGCGCCCCCGGCTGATCAGCCGGACCAGACGCCCGTAAGCCTCGCGCTGAGTGGCCAACAGCACGACCTGGGGACCATCGACCAGCTGAATCACCGTTCCGACGATGAATTGCAGGGCCTGCAGTTTCCGCCATTCTGCGTAGGCCCGCACCATGCCTGCCAGGGAGCATTCATCCGTGATGGCCAGTGCGGAATATCCCAGCTCCACCGCCCGCGCGACCAGCTCCTCCGGATGGGATGCCCCGGTCAGGAAGCTGAAATTGCTGCGGCAGTAAAGCTCGGCAAAGGGGGGGGAGGAAAAGGAGGGGGCATTGGCGCTTGGCATGGGTTAACTGTATAAATAAACAGTTTCCCGTGCAAGCGCCAGTAGAGTGAGGCCTGCCCTTGCGGCAGGCCGGGTGGATCAGTCCCTGGAGGCCAGGCCGCGACGGCGCAGCAGGAAGGCCACAGGTGCAAGCAGCCCGAGGAGGGCCAGGGTAGCCATATCGATCGCACCGCCACCACCGCCGCCGGAGGACTTGGTCGGTGCGGCCTGCACCTCAATGCTGGCCTGGCCGCTGCCCTGCCGTCCCGCGGCTGTGGTGACGGTGACGGAGACCACATAGGTGCCGGCCGCCGGTGCGGTGAAGCTGGGAGTGGCCACGTTGTCGGCGCTGAAGCTGCCGGCCTGGGGGCCACTGATCTGGACCCACTTCCAGGCGACGATACGGCTGCCGTCGGCGCTCGTGCTGCCTGAGGCGTCCAGGCTGAACGCTGTTTGCGCGGTGGGCGTGCCGCCGACAGTGATCTTTGCCACCGGGGCGGTTGCGGCCGTGGCCAGGGCGGCAGCCACCGCGGTGCCGGTGTTCAGCATGCCCGCACCGCAGGTGGTGGTGGTGCAGTTGCATTGTCCGTCGGAGGTGACCAGGGGGCAGTTGGGCAGACTGGCATCGCTGGGGAAGGGGAGGGCGCTCGTCTTGATGAGGCGGATGATCTCGGTGCCGCTCAAGGCCGGGTTGGCCGTCAGCATCAGGGCCGCGGTGCCGGCCACCAGCGGCGTCGCAAAGCTGGTGCCCACGGTGACATCATTGATGCCGGTGTAGCCATTGCCCGCCGGTACGGTGCTGCCCAGGTTGATGGTGTTGATCAGGGGAAACAGGCAGGGTTGCCCGGCCAGCACATTCACGCAGTTGCCGGCTGGGGCGCTGATGCCGACCTCCGCGCCGTAGCTCGAATAGCCCACCTTCGTCCCGACATGGCGGATCCCCGCAACCGCCAGGACGCCCGCGCAGTTCGCCGGCTCCAGGACGGGACCGGTTTCGTTGCCGGCCGCAGCGACAACCAGGGCCCCTGCGGTCTGGATCTCGGCGATGGCGGCGGCGAAGGCGGGATTGCAGTTGCCTTCCCCGCCCAGGCTGACGTTGATGACCCGCGCCGGGTTGGGGTTGGCTGGCACGCCAGGCACGCTCAGGCCTGCTGCCCAGCGCATGCCGGCAATGATGTCTGAGTCGAAACCGCCGCACTTGCCGAGGACCCGCACCGGCAGGAGGCGGCTGCCGCCGGCCATCCCGGCAATCCCGCGGGAGTTGTTGGTTTCCGCGGCCAGGATGCCCGCGACCTGGGTGCCATGCCAGCTGCTGGTTGTGGGCAGGGTGGTGTTGCAGAGGGTGCGCAGGTCGTTGTTGGCCAGGTCTGCGCTTGAGAGGTAGTCGCCCGGATCGGACGGATCGGCATCCCTGCCGTTCTGGCCATCACCGGAGAGCAGGTCATCCGAGATGAAGTCGTAGCCGGGCAGCAGGCGCGGGGCCAGATCTTCGTGATCCAGGCGTACGCCGGTATCCACCACGGCGACGACCACGCCGGCGCTGCCACCGGTCAGCGCCCAGGCGGCCTGCGCATTGGTGGCGGCGGGCTGGGTGACGCTCGGTGCCTGGAGATACCACTGGAAGCCGAAGAGCGGGTCGTTTGGCAGGGCCAGGGCCTTCTTCAGGCGATCAGGCACGGCGTACTCGACATCCGCGTCCCGGGACAGCCGGCGTGCCAGTGCTTCAGAGCTGAGGCCGCTGGCGCGGACCACATGCAGATCCTGGCCAGGCTGCCCCGCCAGCCGGGTGGCCAGCCCCAGGCGCTGGCCCAGTGTCTCGACCCGGCCGGCGGCCTGGATCTGCTTGAGGGGTGAGCCTGTCTTGAGCTTGACGATAACCCGGGCTTCGGGGGCGTCCGCCGCGCTGGCCGGTGTGGCATGGAGGGCGGGCAGGAGGGTGGCCAGTGCCAGGCAAAGGCGTGGGAGAAGGCTCATCGGATGTCCTTGATGTGATCGGTTTGGACGTAGGTAATGCCGGGCTGGGCCCTCAGGGCTTCCAGGGCGCGGTCGCAGTCGGGTATGTCCGGACAGTTCAGTCGATAGGCGTGGCTGCTGGCCGAGAGGCTGGCCGCAAAGCGCAGCCTGGCTCCAGCCGGGGCGAGCCGGGTCAGGAGCTGTGGGTCGTCTCCACGGACGGGGGCTGCAAAGCCGATGATGATGCGGTACTCCACCCCATCATCAGGGGGCGCTGCCGCGCAGGCGAATACGCCGGACAGCACGGCAAGGAAGGCGATCAGGCGGCGCGTGGGCATGCCTTGGGTCAAGCGGAAGATTCGTGAGCCCGGTTTATGCCATAACCGTATTGCGTTTGTCATCCATTGATGTCATTTGTCACTTGCGCGGCCGGCCGCGGGTCGGCCCGCCCGGCGCCGGGGCAGGGGAGGGCTTGCCGTATTCCTTGAAGACACGCTTGGCATCCTGCTCAGCCCGCAGCTGAGTGCAGATCGACGGGTCGTCATCGTGGCCGCTGAAGTAGCCGGCGGCCTGGGCTTTCATGACGAGCTGGATCGCCGCGTGCTCGGTCAGGCCAAAGCGTTCGAAAAGAAGGGTGGCGACTTCGTCCAGGTGTTCTTCGTAGGTCATGGCGTGGTGGTGGCGCTTGCAAAGACTGCATTGTAGCGCGCCCCCCTGGGCGGGGCTTTCCGCCGTCGGTGCTCCGTTCCGTCAAGCAGCGCTCGCAGCCATAATTCTCCGGCGGGTTCAGCCGGACCCGCCAGACCCGAGACTGGATCGACTCCCATGACTACTCTACAGCCTGTGCTTGATGCTCTTTACCACTATCCGGTCAAGTCCATGGCCGGTCGGCGCCTCGACAAGGCGCGGCTGACCCTGCAAGGCCTTCCCCACGACCGCTGCTGGATGATTGCCGACGCCCGTGGCCGTTTCGTCACGGGGCGCGAGTATCCCGAACTGGTGCGTGTCCAGGCCATTCCCGCCGTCGATGGGCTGACCCTGTCCGTGCTTGGTCGCCCAACGCTCTTCGTCCCAAATGCTGCCTTCGACCGGCCAGTCGATGCCACGGTCTGGGGCGACGCCTTCCAGGCCTGGGAAGGGGCTGCCGAGGCTGATGCCTGGATCACGACCTTCATCGGTGCGCCACTGAAACTGCTATGGACCGGTGTCCATACGACCCGGCGGGTCCGCACTGAAAGCCAGATGCCACTGTCCTTCGCCGATGGCTTTCCCTTGCTGCTGATCGGGCAGGCTTCGCTGGATGATCTGTGTGCCCGGATCGGCCGGCCGCTCTCCATGATGCGCTTCCGGCCCAATCTGGTGATCAGTGGTGCGCCGCCCTATGCGGAAGACAGGTGGACGCGGATCCGCATCGGTGAGGCCGTGCTGCGCATCGTCAAGCCTTGCGAGCGCTGCGTGTTCACCACGGTGGATCCGGAGACGGGGGCCCGTGGGCTCGATCAGGAGCCGCTCCGCACCCTGGCAGGCTACCGCCGTACGCCGGACGGAGTGATCTTCGGGCAGAACCTTGTTGCTGACACCGAGGCCGAGATCATGCCCGGCATGCCGGTCGAGGTCCTTGAGTCCGCGGACTGAAGACGGAATATGGGATGTTCTTGCTAAGGGTTTTCCCTTATTTGGGCGAAAAATATGTAATAAAGTTTGAATCAGCAGACGCTGATGAATATGCTGTGTGTGGTGTCGGGTGTCCTGGAGCATCGCCGCGAAGGGCCGCCAGCCTTGATTTCCGTCAAGTCATGTTCAATTAGCTGCATCGTTTTGTCCTGTAAAAATGGGTTAAGAACATAATTGCCTTCATCGGAAAACTGAGGAAGTCACGTGATCGGTCATTTAAGGAAAACCCTGTCGCGCATCCTCGCGCTACTGGCCGTGCTGGCAGCCGTTCCGGCACTGGCCGGCGATCCACCCAGCGCCGATGAACTGGTCAAGATCAGGGCAGGCAACGCAGCCTGTCTGGCCTGTCACTCCGAGGCGGGGCTCAGCAAGCCGCCCAAGGAAGGGATGGATCTCAAGGCCTTGCGCAAGTATCTGGTGCATGCGGATACCTACGCGGCATCCGATCATGGTCAGATGGCCTGTTCCGAATGCCATGGCGACGGCTACGACGCACACCCCCACGCCGCCAAGGCCCGCGAGGGGCTCTCCGAATGTCAGGATTGCCACGCCCGCAAGGCGATGCGCATCGAGCGGCAGTTCGACAAGTCGGTGCACGCCGAGAATCTGAGCGAGACCTTCACCTGCGTCACCTGTCACGACGCCCACACCATGGCTCTGGCGAGCAAGCTCCGCGATCCGCACAAGATCGTCGCCCAGGACAACAAGATCTGCCTCGACTGCCACGATTCCGATCTGGCCTTCGCGCGGATCGCCCCCGAGAAGAAGAAGCGTCCCCCCATCGACGACATCCACAGCTGGCTGCCCAACACCCGCCTGCACTGGAAGGCCGTGCGCTGCATCGAGTGTCACACCCCGACGGAAGACAAGCTGTCCCTGTCCCACGAGATCCAGAACAAGGACAAGGCCGAGAAGAAGTGCGCCACCTGTCACAGCGCCAACACGTCGCTGAATGCGCGCCTGTACCGTCACCTGGCCACCGAGGAGCAGCACAAGTACGGTTTCATCAACAGCGTGATCCTGGGCAGTTCCTACGTGGTGGGCGCCACCCGCAACCCAACCCTGGACTTTGGCCTGATCGCCCTGTTCGGCGCCACCGTGGTCGGTGTGCTCGGGCATGGCCTGGTCCGGATCATCACCATGCGTCTGCGCAGGAGCAAGAAAAATGACTAAGCGCGTCTTCATGCTGCCCCTGTGGATCCGCCTGTGGCACTGGAGCAATGCCCTCGCCATCATCGTGCTGGCGGTCACCGGGATCAGCCTGCACTTCTCCGATCCGGCGCTGCCGCTGGTGGAGTTCTCCCTGGCGGCCCGCATCCACAACGTGGCCGGGGTGATCCTGGTCGGGCTCTATGCCGTTTTCGTGATCGGCAATATCGTCACCGGCAACTGGTGGCAGTACGTGCCCAAGCCGCCCGGCATCATCCAGCGTTGCCTGCGGCAGATGCAGTACTACGGCTCCGGCATCTTCAAGGGTGAGCCCGAGCCCTTTCCGCCGACACCCGAGACCAACTTCAACGCCCTGCAGGCGGTGACCTACTGGTCGATCATGTATCTGGTGCTGCCGGCGGTGATCGTCAGCGGCCTGATCTTCCTGTATCCGCAGCTCGCTCCGGACACCCTGTTCGGCCTCGACGGGCTGCTGCCGGTCGCCCTGGTCCACTATCTGGGCGCGGCGGTGATCATCCTGTTCGTGGTCAGCCACATCTACCTGGGCACCATGGGGCCCAAGGTGACCAGCCTGTTCAAGATGATGTTCACCGGCTGGTACGAGCACTGAGCATTTGCATAAGCCATAAACGCCCTGAAGGAGAGTCGATATGAATAAACTGAAACTGCATGCCGTGATGATGTCCGGGCTGTGTGCCACGGGGCTGCTGGTGTCGAGCGCCGCCCTTGCCTTCGATGCCGACGAGGCCCAGGCGCTGGCCAAGAAGGAAGGCTGCTTCAAGTGCCACGCGCTCGACAAGAAGAAGGAGGCCAAGTCCCTGACCGACATCAGCAAGGCGCTCAAGGGCAAGCCCAACGCCGAGGCCAAACTGCTCCACCACCTCACCGAGCCGGAAATGGTGAAGTTCGAGGACGGCAAGGAGGAAGAGCACAAGGTCCTCAAGACCAAGGACAAGGCGGCCATCAAGAACCTGACCGACTGGATTCTCTCCCTCGCCAAGTAAGCGGAGGAGGAGGAGGAGGAGGTGGCACGCTCCGCCTGCGTGTCGTGCCGCCCAAACAAGAAACTGCAGGACTAGGGAGAAAGACATGAAATTCTTGCGACAGTTGTTCGCCTCGTGCCTCGTGCTCGGGGCCCTGGCCGGCGCCTCGGTGGCACCGGCTGCCGACGCGCCGAGCGGTGGCAAGCCGGCGGCCAAGGATCTCGTCCTCAAGGGCGACGCCAAGTGCACCAGCTGCCACGACGAGTCGGACGAACCCAAGCTCCTGCACATCGGCAAGACCAAGCACGGCACCGTTGCCGATGGTCGCACCCCCAGTTGCACCAGCTGCCACGGCGAGAGCGACCTGCACACCAACAATCCCCAGAAGCTCAAGGACCGTCCGGCCACGGACCGCAACTTCAGCAAGAATTCGAAGCTGACCGCCGAAGAGAAGAGCGCCGCTTGTACCACCTGCCACCAGGGGGGCAAGCACATGAACTGGAATACCAGTGCCCACGCCAACCGGGATGTCGGTTGCACGTCCTGTCACATGGTTCACGTGGAAAAGGACAAGGTCCGCGACAAGCGTGCCCAGGCCGAGGTCTGCTACACCTGCCACAAGCAGCAGCGCTCCGAGCTGAACCGGCCGTCCCACCACCCCATCCCCGAGGGCAAGATGACCTGCTCGGACTGCCACAATGCCCACGGCTCGGCAGGCCCCAAGATGCTGGTCAAGGACACCACCAACGCCACCTGCTTCACTTGCCACGCCGAGAAGCGCGGTCCCTTCGTGCATAACCACCAGCCGGTGGTCGAGGATTGCGGCAACTGCCACAACCCCCATGGCACCACCGCGGAAGCCATGCTCAAGGCCCGTCAGCCCTTCCTCTGCCAGCAGTGCCACGCTGATGCATCCCACCCCGGCAACGTGCCGGCCATCCGCGCCAACATGCCCAACGCCGTCAGCAGCAACATCGGCCCGGGCTATGCCCAGGCCCGCGGCTGCGCCAACTGCCACACCAACGTGCATGGCAGCAACAGCCCGAGCAATGCGACGTCGAGCGGACCGTTCCGCTTCTTCCGCTGATCGAGGAGAGGGATCATGAAATCGCAATCAATCTTCCGGCCGACCCTCCTGGTGATCGCCCTGATGGCGGCCTTCCCGACTGCGCCCGTGTGGGCGGACGACGATGTAGCCGAGCTGACTTCGCCCAACACCACCGAGGCCACGCTCAATCTGCCTTACACGGACAAGATCAATCCGCTCTACCGCCAGTACAACGCGGTAACCAAGGAAGGGGTCAACCCCAACCTCGATGTGGACATCGTCCGCCGCAAGGACGCCGAGTGGTTCAGCATCAACGCTCGCAACCTGGGGTTGCGTACCCAGGAAGCCGGCATTTCCTATGAGAAGCAGGGGGACTGGTCACTCAGCCTCGATTACAACCAGATCCCGCGCTACAGCCCCTACGACGTGCGGACTGCGGTGAGCGGGGTGGGCTCCAC
Source organism: uncultured Zoogloea sp. (assembly GCA_937967645.1). Lineage (GTDB taxonomy): Bacteria > Pseudomonadota > Gammaproteobacteria > Burkholderiales > Rhodocyclaceae > Zoogloea. The sequence continues at coordinate 15,251 of CALBTT010000062.1, read as the reverse complement.
CACCGTCGTGCAGCCCAACATCGCCAATACAGTGGGGGCTGCCAGTAATCCCAACCTGTACGACGTGACGCTCCGGACCGAAAGGGAGATCACCACGGTCGCGGGTAGCAAGTACATCCTGCCGGGACTCAAACTCGGTTTCTCGGTGAAGAACGAGGACAAGACAGGCTCCCGCATGAGCGGTGTGCGTGGCGTGACCGGATCCGGTGCCACGCCGGCCAACATCTACAGTGCCTTCCTGTTTGCGCCGGAGCCGATCAACCAGAACCACAAGCAGATGGAAGCCACGGTGGAATACACCACCGAGAAGTACCAGCTTTCGGCCGGCTTCTATGGCAGCTTCCTGGGCACCAAGCAGAACGCCCTGGCGGTGGTCCCGGGTACCAACACCGCTCTGGTCACCAACACCTTGTCGCCGATCGCCCTGGCGCCCGACAACTCCGTGCAGCAGTTCTATGCGGCGGGGGCCTACAACTTTTCCAAGGACACCCGGGCCAACCTGAAGGTGGCCTGGTCCGAGGGGCGGCAGGACGACAGCTTCCTGACCGGCCAGCCCACCCTGGCGGGTATTGGCAGCAGCCTCAATGCCAAGGTGCAGACCACCGAGGTGTACTCGTCCATCACCTCCCGTCTGACCAAGGACCTCAAGGTGCTGGCATCGTGGCGCTACGAGGACCGCCAGGACAAGACCCCGATCCGCATTTTCGGCACCTCGACGAGCAACGGGGTGACCACCAATTACCTGAACAACCCCGAGTCCCATACCGCCAACTGGGGCAAGCTGGAGGCCAACTACCGCCTTGGGGCCGGTTTCAACCTGACCGGCGGGTTCGACTACAGCAACAAGAGCAGCAAGGAATGGGAGCGGCACGATGTATCCGAGCTCACCAGCCGCCTGGCCGTGTCGCGCAGCATGGGCGACAGCCTGAACGGCACCCTGAGCTTTGCTCATTCCGAGCGCAAGGGCTCCGAATGGAACAACGGCATCACGCCGCCCATCCTGCCGGTGTATCTGGCCGACCGGAACCGCGACCGTGTTCGCGGCATGCTCGATGTGGCCGCCACCGAGGCCCTCAACATCCAGTTCGCCTTTGAGGCCTATGTCGAGGACTACAACAAGAGCACCTACGGTCTCGACAAGGGGCAGGGGCAGATCTTCTCGGTGGATAGCACCTATGCGATCAGCGATGTCTGGAAGCTGAACGCCTGGTACACCAAGCAGAACGGTGAAACCCGCCAGTATGCCCAGGGGGCGGTGTGTACCACCGGCAACGGCAGCAACTGCACGGTCAACACCTTCCGTACCGGCACCCTGGTGCAGTGGGATGCCAACCTCAAGCAGGACTCCGACCAGTTCGGCCTCGGCCTGAATGGTCGGATCGCCAGGGTGGATGTGGGTGCCCAACTGCTGATCTACCAGGATGTGAACAAGCAGGAAATGAGCAAGATGCCTGCGACCACCTGCACCAACGCCACCTGCTCGACCACCGGCACGGTTGCCGCCGGCATGGGCGTGTTGCCGGACACCAAGTACACGCAGAACACCTTCAAGCTGTTCGGCATGTACCCGGTGAGCAAGGCCACCCGCGTGCGCCTCGACTACATCTACGACCTGCGCAAGATGGACGACTACACCTGGAGCAACTGGGTGTATGCGGACGGTACCCGGGTCTACGTGAAGCCCGAGCAGACCACCCAGGTGATCGGCCTGTCGCTGCTCCATTCGTTCTGACGGAAGTCGCACCAGCCAAACAAAAAGCCCCGGCGCAAACCGGGGCTTTTTGCTGGTCCGAGGGGATTGACCCCGCTCAGCGGCTGATCGGCTTGTAGCGGATCCGCTTGGGCTTGGCGCCCTCTTCACCCAGGCGCTTGCGCTTGTCTTCCTCGTATTCCTGGTAGTTGCCCGCGAAGAAGGTCCACTGGGAGTCGCCTTCGGCGGCCAGGATATGCGTACAGATCCGGTCGAGGAACCAGCGGTCGTGGGAGATGATCAGCGCGCAGCCGGCGAATTCCAGCAGCGCATCTTCCAGGGCCCGCAGGGTTTCCACGTCCAGGTCATTCGACGGTTCGTCGAGCAGCAGCACATTGCCGCCGCTCATCAGGGTCTTGGCCAGGTGCAGTCGGCCGCGTTCACCGCCCGACAGATTGCCCACCAGCTTCTGCTGGTCACCGCCCTTGAAGTTGAAGCGGCCGATGTAAGCCCGGCTGGGCATCTCGAACTTGCCGATGGTCAGGATGTCTGCCCCGCCGGCCAGCTCGTCGAAGACGGTCTTGCTGCCGTCCAGGCAGTCGCGGGACTGGTCCACATAGGCGATCTTCACCGTGGGTCCGATCACCACGTCACCGGAGTCGGGTTTGTCCTGGCCGGTGATCATCTTGAACAGGGTGGACTTACCGGCCCCGTTGGGGCCGATGATGCCGACGATGGCACCGGCGGGAATACTGAAATTCACCTTGTCCATCAGCAGCTTGTCGCCAAAACCCTTGGACACGTCGGTGAACTCGATGACCTTGTCGCCGAGGCGCTCGCCCACAGGAATGAAGATCTCCTGGGTTTCGTTGCGCTTCTGGTACTCCACCGAGGACATCTCCTCGTAGCGGGCGATACGCGCCTTGCTCTTGGCCTGGCGGGCCTTGGGGTTGGAGCGCACCCATTCCAGCTCCTGCTTCATGGCCTTGATGCGGGCGCCTTCCTGCTTGGCTTCCTGCTCAAGGCGGGCTTCCTTCTGCTCCAGCCAGCTGGAGTAGTTGCCCTTCCAGGGGATGCCGTGGCCACGGTCGAGTTCAAGGATCCACTCGGCCGCGTTGTCGAGGAAGTAGCGGTCGTGGGTGACGGCCACCACGGTGCCCGGGAAGCGCACCAGGAACTGCTCCAGCCATTCGACCGATTCGGCGTCCAGGTGGTTGGTCGGTTCGTCCAGCAGCAGCATGTCCGGGCGGGACAGCAGCAGCTTGCACAAGGCAACGCGGCGCTTCTCACCACCGGACAGGGGGCCGACCTTGGCATCCCAGGGCGGCAGGCGCAGCGCATCGGCGGCGATCTCGAGCTGGGTCTCCACGTCGGCGCCGCTGGTGGCGATGATGTTCTCGTACCTGGCCTGCAGTTCGGCCAGCTTGTCGAAGTCGGCGTCCGGCTCGGCGTAGGCGGCATACACCTCCTCGAGCTTCTGCTTGGCTTCCATGACCTCACCGAGGCCGGATTCCACTTCCTCGCGGACGGTCTTCTCGGGGTCCAGCTGGGGCTCCTGGGGCAGGTAGCCGATGGACATGTTGGGCTGCCACTGGACCTCGCCGTCGTATTCCTTCTCGACGCCGGCCATGATCTTCAGCACGGTGGACTTGCCGGCGCCGTTCAGGCCGAGCAGGCCGATCTTGGCGCCGGGGAAGAAGGACAGGGAGATGTCCTTGATGATCTGCCGCTTGGGCGGGACGACCTTGCTGACGCGCAGCATGGACATGACATATTGGGCCATGGGAAATATCCGGTAACGCAAAAAACAAAGGCGAGACTTTACCCGAGTTGCCCCGACCTTGCGGGGAGTTTGTCGGGCGTGGCTGGCTCAGGCACAGGCGCTCAGCACTTCTTCCTGTTCGTCGCGGGACAGGAAGTAGGCATACAGAGAGCGGGGCTGCCATGATGGGGCGCCTCCCCGCAGGGCGATCTGCTTGTCCACATGGCGGAGGTCCAGGTGGAGCAGCACCGCCGGCGCGTTGTCGACCCGGGGACAGGGCTTCTCTTCACCCAGCTGCACAAAGCCCAGCATGCGCCGGTAGAAGCCCACATGGCGGGGGTGTACCTCGATCACCAGGTCGGTGGCGCCCCGGATCAGGCGGCCATGGATGTAGGCCAGGTGGAACAGGGTGCCGAGCACTTCGAGCGTGTTGTACGACGTTTCCACGGCCAACCGGGTGATTTCGCACAGACGCACGCCGGGACCGCGCAGTCGGGCCAGCTCCTGGCCATACAGGTGATCGGCGTGCAGCCCTGCGGGGCCATCGATGCCCAGGGTGGCGGTTCCGAAGATGTTCTCGCCGCTGGAGGCGGCGAGGGTCAGGCTGCTGGCCTGGCAGCGAGGCTCCACACCGGCAGGCAGGCCGCGCCAGGCGTAACGCCGCTCCACCAGTCGGTGCACGTCATGCCCATGTTGCTGAGGGTCGGCGCAATGGATGGTGTAGGGGCGCGACTGCGGGCGCGGTTTGCCCGCTTTGGCCGACGATCCACATTGGCTCGTGTGCCGGGCAGGCTGCGGGGGTGTCCGGGAGTCCGCTGAAAAAATAGTCACAAAAACGTAAAAAACAAAAATATCAGGTCAGCGGACTTTTTACAGACGGACCCTTGGGTTGTCACGGCCTGCCCTGTAACAAAAGGTCTCCCATGTGTCAAAAAGTCATACGGGACAAGGGCTTCAGGCAGCGAACTGAAGCCGCGCAAGCCGGGCGTACAGACCATCGACGGCAATCAGCTCGGCATGGCTGCCTTGCTGCACCACCCGCCCGGCCTCCATCACGATGATGCGGTCGGCCTTCTGCACGGTGGCCAGGCGATGGGCGATGGCCAGGGTGGTGCGCTGGCGCATCAGCCCTTCGAGGGCCTGTTGGACCATGCGCTCGCTTTCGGCATCGAGGGCCGAGGTGGCCTCGTCGAGGAGCAGGATGGGCCGGTCGGCCAGGATGGCGCGGGCGATGGCGATGCGCTGGCGCTGGCCGCCCGACAGGCGTACCCCGCGCTCGCCCAGGTCGGTGTCGTAGCCCTCCGGCAGGCGGGTGATGAACTCGTCGGCAAAGGCCGCGGCGCAGGCGGCCTTCACCTCGTCGAGGCTGGCCTCGGGGCGGGCGTAGCGCACATTGTCGGCAACGCTGGCGGCGAAGATCACCGCCTCCTGGGAGACCAGGGCGATACGGCTGCGCAGGGCGGCGGGATCGGCGTCGGAGAGCGGAACACCGTCGATCCGCACACTGCCGTGCTCGGGGTCGTAGAAGCGCAGCAGGAGCTGGAACACCGTGCTTTTGCCGGACCCCGACGGTCCTACCAGCGCGACGGTCTCGCCAGCCCGTACGCTCAGGCTGAAGTCGTTCAGGGCCGGGGTGTCCGGGCGGGTCGGGTAGTGGAAGCCTACCCTGTCCAGTTCGATCTCCCCCCGCGGTGGTTGCGGGAGTGAGCGTGGCGTGGCGGGGGCCTCGATCGCCGGACGGGTGGCAAGGATCTCGGTCAGCCTCTCGGTGGCGCCGGCGGCCCGCTGCAGCTCGCCCCACACCTCCGACAGGGCGCCCACGCTGCCGGCGACGATGGCCGCGTAGAAGACGAAGGCCGACAGTTCCCCCGCACTCAGACGGCCGGCCAGCACGTCGTGGCCGCCGATCCACAGGATGAAGGCGATCGCACCGAACACCAGCACCATCACGGCCGCCACCAGGCGGGCCCGGTTGGCGACGCGCTGACGGGCCGTGGCAAAGCTGTTCTCCACCAGATGGGCAAAATCCCGGCGATCGGCGGCCTCGTGGCCATAGGCCTGCACGATGCGGATCTCATGGATGGTTTCGTCGATGCGGTTGCCCAGTTCGGCGACCCTGTCCTGGCTCTCCCGGGCCAGCTTGCGGACCCGCCGGCCGAACAGCACGATGGGCGTCACCACCAGGGGCACCCCGGCGAGGGTGAGCAGGGTCAGCTTGAGGCTGGTGGTGAACAGCATGATCAGGCCGCCGACCAGCAGCAGGGCATTGCGCAGGGCGATCGACAGGCTCGAACCAACCACGTTCTCGATCTGGGTGGTATCGGAGGTCAAGCGCGAGATGACTTCGCCGGTGCGTCCCGCTTCGAACCACGAGGGCGGCAGGCTCAACAGATGGTCGAAAACCTTGCGGCGCAGATCGGCGGTGACCCGTTCGCCCAGCCAGGACACGTTGTAGAAGCGCAGATAGGTGGCTGCCGCGAGCAGGGCGATGACCCCGAACATGGCGGCCAGGCTGCGGTCCAGCCAGTCCGGGTCACCCGCCGAGAAGCCCTGGTCGATGACCATGCGCAGCCCCTGGCCCACCGCCAGCATGGCGCCGGCTGCGGTGACCAGGGCCAGCACGGCAATCAGCACGCGGCGGCGATAGGGGGCGAGGAGCTGGAGCAGGGCGCGGGCAGGATGACTGGGCATGGCGGGTGAGCGGGGGTGAAGGGAGCGGGGCGTGATGGCCGTGCATTGTAGGTGTGACGCCCCCATCCATGACGGGGGCCGGTAAGCTATGGCATCCGAATCCAAGGAATCGTTCCTGCCATGCTGCTTGCCAACTCGCCCCTGACCGCAGGGGTCACCCTGCTGATCGTCCTGCTGCTCTTCGGCACCGCCTTCGCGGTGGGCAAGGGCCGCCACAAATATGGGGTCCAGGCGCCCGCGGTAACGGGGCACCCGGTCTTCGAGCGTCTCTACCGGGTGCAGATGAACACCCTCGAATGGGCCGTGATGACTTTGCCCTGCCTGTGGCTGTGCGCCGCCTATGTGCGTGACGACGTGGCGGCGGGGCTCGGAGGCCTGTGGCTGGTCGGCCGGATCGCCTATGCCGTGGGCTATGCCCGGGACCCGGCCCGCCGTGCCGCCGGCTTCACCCTCGGCGCGCTGGCTTTCGGCGCGCTTGGCCTGGCTGCGGGTGGTGGCGTGGTGTGGCGGTTGATCGGAGGTGGAGCATGAGTCCCTGCATCAAACAACTCGCGGCGGTGTTGATCGCCGGCTTCGGCGCCTGGCCCTGCCTCGCTGCGCCGGCACTCCCGGCTCTCGGGGTGAAGGGCGATGCCGTCACCGTGTCGGGCATTTCGTCCGGCGGGTATATGGCGGTGCAGTACCAGGTGGCTTACTCCCGGCAGGTCAAGGGCGCGGGTGTGATGGCGGCGGGGCCTTATGACTGCGCCGAAGGCAGCACCTGGCGAGCCCTGGTGAATTGCATGTCACCGACGCGCTGGGCGCCGGTGCCGGAGGTCGGGGAGATCCGGGCGCGGATGGAGTCCCGAGCCCGCCTGGGGCTCATCGATCCGCCAGCCGGGCTGGCCGACGACCGGGTCTGGGTGCTGACCGGGGCCTCGGATCACACGGTGGAGCGGCCAGTGGTGGAGGCCCTGGTGGACTTCTACCGGAGTTGGATGCCGGCCGAGGCCGTGACCCTGGTGACCCTGCCGGAAGCCGGCCACGCGATGATCTCGGTGGCGGATCCGTCGCCCAATGCCTGCTCGACTTCCGAGCCGCCCTTCATCAACCGCTGCGGTGATTTCGATGCGGCCGGAGAGTTGTTGAAGCACCTGCTGGGGCCGCTCCAGCCTCCCGCCCCCCCGGCCCGCCAGACCGGCCTGCAGACCTTCGATCAAGCCCCCTTCATCCGCGGCCTGCCTGCGGACGCGGGCCTGGCCGGGCAGGGCTTCGTCTATGTGCCGGCCAGCTGCCGTAGCGGCGGCTGCCAGGTCCATGTGGCCTTCCATGGCTGCCGTCAGGGGGAGGATCAGGTCGGCCGGCGTTTCGTGGAGGGGGCCGGCTACAACCGGTGGGCCGAGAGCAACCGGCTGGTGGTGCTTTACCCGCAGGTGGCGGCCCGCAACGGGCTGGCGGCGGGGTCGTGGCGCTGGATGGTCAATCCCAAGGGGTGCTGGGATTGGTGGGGCTATGCCTCAGCCGACTATGCCACCCGCAATGGCGTCCAGGTGGAGGCCGTCCACCGCATGCTGCAGCGCCTGACCGAGCCGGTGGGGCGGTGAGCGGGCTGCACGCCCCGCAGGGCTCATTTTTCGACGAAGGCGCGCTCGATCACGTAGTCGCCAGGCGCACCGATGTGCGGGGAGATCTTGAAGCCCCGTTCGTCGAGCATCTTGCAGCAGTCGTCGAGCATGGCCGGGCTGCCGCAGATCATGGCCCGGTCGAGCGCCGGGTCGAGGGGCGGCAGGCCGGTGTCTTCGAAGAACTTGCCGGTGGTGATCAGGTCGGTGACACGGCCCTGATTGCGGAACTCCTCGCGGGTCACCGTGGGGTAGTAGACCAGCTTGTTGCTCACGTCCTCGCCGAAGAACTCGTTGTCCGGCAGGACTTGCTCGATGAACTCGCTGTAGGCCAGCTCGGACACATAGCGCACACCGTGCAGCAGCACCACTTTCTCGAAGCGCTCATAGGTTTCCGGGTCCTGGATCACGCTCATGAAAGGGGCCAGGCCGGTGCCGGTGGAGAACAGGTAGAGGTTGCGGCCCGGCAGCAGGTCGGACAGCACCAGGGTGCCGGTGGGCTTCTTGCTGACCACGATCGGGTCACCCGGCTGGAGATGCTGCAGGCGAGAGGTCAGCGGGCCATTGGGCACCTTGATGCTGAAGAACTCCAGGTGCTCCTCGTAGTTGGGGCTGGCGATGCTGTAGGCGCGGGTGAGCGGCCGGCCTTCCACCTCGAGGCCGATCATCACGAACTGGCCGTTGTCGAAACGCAGCCCTGCGTCCCGGGTGACCTTGAAGCTGAACAGGGAGTCATTCCAGTGATGGACGGACAGAACGGTCTGGGTGCTCAGTTTGCTCATGGCAGCGAATGGAAGGAAGAGGGGATGACTGCATTGTTGCAGTGCAATTAAGATCTGTAAAATGGATAGTATTGATATGTAACTTCTATTTTGCAGATATAAGATACACCCTCAGGCAGCTTGAGATTTTCCTGGCGGTGGCGCGCCACGAGAGCGTGTCCCGGGCGGCCGATGAGCTGTCCTTGAGCCAGTCGGCCACCAGCACGGCGCTGGGCGAGCTGGAGCGCCAGTTCGACACCCAGCTCTTCGACCGGATCGGCAAGGCCCTGCGCCTGAACGAGCTGGGCAAGGTGCTGCTCCCCCACGCGGTGCAGCTGATCGAACATGCCCGGGAGATCGAATCCATCCTCGGCCGCCGCACCGATTTCGGCCCCCTGCACATCGGCGCGACGCTGACGGTGGGCAATTACCTGGCGACCTTGATCGCTGCCGATTTCCTGCGCCGCCATCCGAGCGCCCAGGTCCGGCTGTCGGTGCATAACTCGGCGACCATCATCCACCAGCTGCTCCACTATGAAATGGACCTGGGGCTCATCGAAGGCAGCTGCCGGCATCCCGACCTGCTGGTGGAGCCTTGGGTGGAGGACGAGCTAGTGGTCTTCTGTGCGCCGGGCCACCCGCTGGCGAACTGCCGGCAGGCCAGCATGGAGGAGCTGGCCAGTCAGGAGTGGATCCTGCGGGAGAGCGGCTCGGGGACCCGCGAGACCTTCGATCAAGCCCTGCGCCATTTCAATGGCGAACTCAAGCTGCGTCTGGAGCTGGAGCACACCGAGGCCATCAAGCGGGCTGTGGAGAGCGGCCTGGGCATCGGCTGCATCTCCCGCCTGGCGCTGCGCGAGGCGTTCCGGCGGGGGAGCCTGGTGCCGATCGAGACACCGGAACTGGATCTGCGCCGGCAGTTCCAGTTCGTCACCCACAAGCGCAAGTACGTCACCGCGGGCATGCGCGAGTTCATCACCCTATGCCGCCAGCTGACCGCCGGGGTGACCCGCAGCGATCAGATCGATCTGCCCTTTATCCCCTGATTTTTTCCAGGGGTGGATAAGTCGCCCGCTACCCACAACCTGCGGGGGCAAGCCTGTGGAAAACATGTGGGAGGCGCTGTCATGTGACGGACACAAAAGGGTTTTTTGGTGTTGCCTAAAAATAGTGCAATGCTGTCATATTGGTTGGTTGAATAGTTTTTATCTATTCACAAAAATCCGGGGATAAGTTGTGGATAAGCTGTGTGGCGGTGCAGCATTGCCTTGTTTTTATTGATGAAAGACGCTGTGCAACAAAATGGGGCAGGCTCGGTCCAGCTTGGTGCGGGGATGGTTTTTCCCCACTGGACGTGGGAAAAGGTGTGGAAAAACTGTGGGAGCGGGGCGCAACACCTTCTGCCGTAAGGGATTTGTGGCATTGCACAAAAATGAGGCAGCGGGTGTGAGCGTCGTGCCCTAGTCCCCTCCGTTGCGGGGTGGTTCGGCCAGGGACTGCAGCAGGAATTTCTCGTAGGGCATCTCGCGCCGCATGGTCGCCAGGGCGTCTTCGTAGCGCCGTTTGTAGCGTTTTCCGGCCTCGCTGGAGAACACTGTGTAGAGGTTTGTCTTCTCGTTGGGTACAGGTATTACGACCACGCGCTCATCCAGACGGCGCTTGCGGATCGCGGCGCGGATCGAGTGGATGTCGGGAGAGAAGAAGGCATCGATCCGGCCCATGGACAGCATGCGGAGCCCGCGGGATGCGATCTCGTCCCCCGCGATCGGCTCCAGGCTGGCATCCAGGCTGTCCAGGGTTGCCGAGTGGTAGCCACCCTGCCAGATGCCGATGACAATCGACCGGCTTGCGCGGAGGCCTTCCAGGGAGGCGGAGGGCTTGCCTGCAATGACCGCGAAGGCGGGCTGAGTCGTCAGGAAGGGGATCGCGGGATAGTCCAGATAACGGGCCCGGTCGTCATTGCGGGCCAGGATCAGGGCGGCGTCGAGCTGCTGATCGCGGAGCAGATTGAGCAGCCGCGACAGGGGATAGTTCTGGTAATCCGCCTTGAGCCCGGCTTTGTCGAGAACCTGGTCAAGGTAGGCGATGGCAGGGCTGCCATCTGCCGTTCCGCTCTCGATGACGTGCGGGGGCAGGCTGAAGTAGCCGACCCGGAGCGGCTCGGCCGCCGCCGCGCCGCCGTTGAGGAGGCACAGCGCCAGCGCCCACAGGCTTATCCGGAGTCTCCTCATGACAGCAGGCCGTCACAGTCGGGAGGGCGGGGGGCATCCCGATGGGGAGGATAGGGCTTTGATAGAATCGCAGTCACTCCAGGCTCCTCACTTGCGTCCGATGACCACTCCCGTTCGTTACACCATTCAGGCGGCCCAGCCGGGCGCCCACCTCTTTGAAGTCACGCTGTGCATCGAGCAGCCCGAGCCGGCGGGGCAGGTCTTCAGTCTGCCGGCCTGGATCCCCGGGAGCTACATGATCCGGGAGTTTGCCCGGAATGTCGTCACGCTGTCAGCCGAGTGCAATGGCGAAGCGCTGGTGGTCACCCGCAGCGACAAGCACACCTGGCATCTGCCCGCGGGACTGACGGGCCCGGTGACCCTGCGCTACAGCGTCTATGCCTGGGACCTCTCGGTGCGCACCGCGCACCTGGATCAGACCCATGGTTTCTTCAACGGAACCAGCGTATTCCTGTGCGCGCACGGCCACGAAGCCCTGCCGCACTATGTAGACATCCTGCCGCCGCGGGGCCTTGAGGATGCGGGCTGGCGGGTGGCTACCAGCCTGCCGATTGCGGTGGATGAAGCGGGCGCCGCGGCGCCCTATGGCTTCGGCCGCTACCGGGCGGACGATTACGACGCGCTGATCGATCATCCGGTGGAGATGGGGACCTTCTCCCTGGTCGAGTTCGAGGCCTGCGGCGTGCCCCACGCGGTGGCTGTCACCGGGCGCCACGATTGCGATCTGGCACGCCTGGCGGCCGATCTCAAGCCGGTTTGCGAAGCCCAGATCCGCTTGTTCGGGGAGCCGGCTCCGATGGATCGCTACGTCTTCCTGGTGATGGCGGTGGGGGACGGCTATGGCGGGCTCGAGCATCGGGCCTCAACGGCCCTGCTGTGCAGCCGCGCCGATCTGCCTTACTGCGGCATGGAGACGGTATCCGAGGGTTATCGGCAGTTCCTGGGCCTGTGCAGCCACGAGTATTTCCACACCTGGAACGTCAAGCGGATCAAGCCGGCCGCCTTTGTGCCCTACAAGCTCGCGGTGGAAAACTACACCCGTCTGCTGTGGGCCTTCGAAGGCTTCACCTCGTACTACGACGATCTGATGCTGGTGCGCAGCGGGCGCATCACGGTGGCGGACTACCTGGCCCTGCTGGGCAAGACCATCACCCAGGTGCACAAGGGCAGCGGGCGTCGCAAGCAGAGCGTTGCCGAGTCGTCCTTCGAGGCCTGGACCAAGTATTACCGCCAGGACGAGAACAGCCCCAACGCCATCGTCAGCTACTACACCAAGGGCGCGTTGGTAGGGCTGCTGCTGGATCTGCGCCTGCGCAGCGGCGGGGCGGTGAGCCTGGACGACCTGATGCGGGCCTTGTGGCAGCGTCACGGGCTCACCGGGCGGGGGGTGGCGGAGGATGGCCTGTATGCCCTGGCTGCCGAGCTGGGCGGCCCGGAGGTGGGCGACTGGCTTCGGGAACTGGTCGAAGGGACCGACGAACTACCGCTGACCGAGCATCTCGCCGGGGTGGGCGTGAAACTGGCCTGGGAGGCTGCATCTGCTACGCCCGGGCTGGGGGTGCGGACCACCGCCGAAGGGGATTTCCCGCGCCTGGCCAATGTTTACGACGGCGGCCCGGCTCAACTCGCGGGGCTGTCGGCGGGCGACGTGCTGGTCGCCCTGGACGGGCTCAAACTGAGTGCATCGGGTCTCGACAAGCTGCTGGCCCGGCGGCGGCCCGGTGAGCGGGTGAAGCTGCACGCCTTCCGCCGCGATGAGTTGATGTGCTTCGAGGTCGAACTCGCCGGCGCGCTCCCTGACACGGCGCGGCTGACCCTGGAGGACGACGCGGACGCGATGCGTCTGACTTTGCGAAAGGCCTGGCTGGAGGGCTGACTCTGCGGGCCCGGGCTGGGCCCGACGGGGTTCAGAACAGCCGGTCCGGCGTCAGGCGCAGACCGAAGGAGATCCAGCGGCTGTGGGCCGGGCCATTGAGCTCCCGGCCCAGCGTGGCGTCCACCTGGACTCGTTCGGGAATGATCGCAAAGCGGGCTCCCGCCTGCCAGAAGGTCCCGGCGCTGTTGTCTCCGAAGCCCTCCGCGATGCCTGTGATGCGCTCGTTGAGGCGGAACTCCCCACCGAGACCCCAGGTGGCTCGGTGCTCTCCACTGGCCTTGTCCTTCAGCCAGCCCACATTGGCGTGCATGACGATCCTGTCGTCGGCGAAGGATACCGACACCGGCATATAGACAAAGGTGTTGCCCAGCAGGTTGGGGCCGGGATTCACCTGGGGGTGATGCACCGTGCCCGCCGCCAGGCCCAGGCCCCAGCCATTGGTCTCGAGGGGGCGCAGCAGGGTCTTGAGCTGGAAGATGTAGTCCCCGGAGCTGGACTGACCGTCGTTCTTCGCCTTGCCGCCGCCGGCGGTGAGTTCCAGGTTGCCGAAGGGATTGCAGGCGGGCAGGGCCCACAGCTCGCGGCTGTCCGGGTAGACGCGGACCCAGCTTTCGAGCTGACAACTGCCTGCCGTGGTCAGGCGGGCATCGTCCGTCACGAAAGGGCGGGCCGCCAGGGCCGGCAGCGCCATGGCCTGGAGCAGGCAGAGGAGGGCGATTCTTGACATGCCCGTCAGGTTAGCAGGGCCGGGTTATCCGGATGTGACAGGGCGGGCCTCGTCCCGTGAGACGAAGTGCAGGTAGATCCCGAAGGCCAGCGCCGCGGCGATGTTGCTGAGCACCGAGGCCTGCCAGAAGCCAGCCACGCCCTGGGGGGGCAGCCATCCATCAAGACCGTGATAGGCGAGCCCGTAGCCGCCGGCCAGGCCGATTCCCCAGAAGCACAGGGTATGCACCAGCATCGGGCCGAAGGTGATCTTGTAGCCGCGAAGGGCGTGGGCGGCGACGGTCTGGATGGCGTCGAAGAACTGGTACAGGCAGATGTAGATGGCCAGCGAGGCCGCCAGGCCGCTCACCGCCGGGTCGGCGGTATAGGCTGCCATGATGGGCTCGCGGGCCAGCCAGGCCAGCAGGCTGATCAGGGTGGACAGCCCGGTGGCCAGGGCGATGCCGGTCAGCGCCGCATGCCGGGCACCGGACCGGTTGCGGCCGCCGAGGGCCTGCCCGACCAGCACCAGGGTGGCGATGGCCACGGCCAGGGGCAGCATGTAGATCAGGGCGGCCAGGTTGCCGACGATGCGGTGACTGGCCACCACCGTGGCCCCCAGTCGGGCGACCAGCAGGGCGATCAGGGTGAAGGCGGTGATCTCGACGAAGCTGGAGAAGCCCATGGGCAAGCCGAGGCGCAGCAGCTCGCCGATGGCGCGAGCCCGCGGCCGGGTCCAGTTGGAGAAGATCCGGTAAGGCGCATAGGTGCTGTTGCCGGCCACATGCACGCTGGCCGCCAGCAGGGCGAGCCAGCAGATCACCACGGTGGAGACGGCACAGCCCTGGCCTCCCATGGGGGGCAGCCCGGGCAGCTTGCCGTTGATCAGGGCCCAGGAGAGGGGGATGTGCACGGTAGTGGTGGCCAGGCTGATCACCATCAGCACACGGGTCCGCCCGAGGGCGTTGGTGAAGGCGTAGAAGGTGCGGTACAGCAGCACGGCGGGCAGGCCCCAGGCGATCGTCCTGAGGTACTGGCGAGCCCCGTCTTCCACCGTGGGGCTGATCTCCGAGGCCCGCATCAGCCAGTCCGGATGGTTCAGGAACAGCACCGCCGGAACGGCCAGGCCCAGGGCCAGCCAGAAGCCCTGTTGCACCGCCGGACCGATCTCGGCCTTGCACCCCGCACCGACATGGTGAGCGACGGTGGGCGCCACGGCCTGCAGGATGCCGACCATCAGCATCACGATGGAGATGTAGATGCCGCTGCCGATGGCTACGGCGGCCAGGTCGGTGGTGCTGTAGCGCCCCGTCAGCACGGTGTCGCTGACCATCTGGGTCATGGACGAGAGCTGGGCGATCAGGACCGGCCAGGCCAGATCGATGATGCGGCGGGCGACAGGGAGGCGGGAGGCGTGTTGGGGCATGGGGGGCGTAGTGTAGGCCGGATCGATGAAACCTGTGCTCAGCCGGGCTTGTGCGTTTATCCGAAGTGCCCGTGCAGGAACCAGCCGTGAGGCGGCTGGCGCTCCTGGAAGATCCAGACCAGGCTGTGGTCGTGGCGGCGGGCCACGAAGTAGTCGCGATGCACTTCCTCGCCGTCCCACCAGCCCGACTCGATGCGCTCGGGGCCAGCCAGCAGCCTGTCGGGATGGGGCGCGGCGATGGGCCGCGGGGTAGGCAGCAGCCATAGGGGCCTGGGGGGCCGGGGAGAGCAGGGCTGTGACTGCAGCGTGTCGGTCTGGGTTCCGGACTGGTCGGGCCCCTGCGGATAGTCCCAGCGCCAGGCCCGCTCCGGGCGGTGATCCGGGCAGGGGCTCAGGCAGGCGACGGCCTGATGGCCGAGCCGGGCGCGCAGGGTGGCCAGCAGCAGGCCCGGGTCGACCTGGTAGCGCCCCTGCAGGTGCTCGGCCGCCAGGATGGGGCTGCCAGCGG
>CALBTT010000061.1 GCA_937967645.1 uncultured Zoogloea sp. | reverse complement strand
TGGCCAGGCGCTTCTGCGGCGCGGTGGCGATCACCGAGAACTCGCGCAGGCCCTCCAGGGCCAGACCCAGGGTGCGCGGGATGGGGGTGGCGGTGAGGGTGAGGATGTCCACCTCGCTGCGCAGGGCCTTGAGAGCTTCCTTCTGGCGTACCCCGAAGCGGTGCTCCTCGTCGATGATGACCAGGCCCAGGCGCTTGAAGGTGACATCCTTCTGCAGCAGCCGATGAGTACCGATCAGGATGTCCACCTTGCCCTCGCCGAGTTGCTGGATGGCCTCGGCCTGCTCCTTGGCGCTCTTGAAGCGCGACAGCTCGGCGACCCGGATCGGCCAGTCGGCGAAGCGGTCGGCGAAAGTCTGGTAATGCTGCTCGGCCAGCAGGGTGGTGGGGCACAGGACGACGACCTGCTTGCCGTCGGCCACCGCGATGAAGGCGGCGCGCAGGGCCACCTCGGTCTTGCCGAAGCCCACGTCGCCGCAGACCAGGCGGTCCATCGGTTTGCCGGACTTCATGTCGGCGATCACCGCCTCGATGGCGGCCAGCTGGTCGGGCGTCTCCTCGAAACCGAAGCCGTCGGCGAAGGCCTCCAGGTCGTGCTGCTTGAAGTCGAACTTATGGCCCTTGCGAGCGGCGCGCTGGGCGTACAGGGCAAGGAGCTCGGCGGCGGTGTCGCGGACCTGCTGGGCGGCCTTCTTCTTGGCTTTTTCCCACTGGCCGGAGCCCAGGGTGTGCAGGTGCACCGCCTCCGGGTCGGCGCCGGCGTAACGGGTGATCACATGCAGCTGGGAAACCGGCACATACAGCTTGTCGCCGTTGGCGTACTCCAGGTGCAGGAACTCGGTCTGGCCTTCGCCCAGGTCCATGTGCACCAGGCCCATGTAGCGGCCGATGCCGTGGCTGGAGTGCACCACCGGATCGCCGGGCTTGAGCTCGGACAGGTCCTTCAGCCAGCCTTCGACCGTTGCCGCCTTGCGGCTGTCACGGCGGGTCCGGGTGCGGGCGGTGGCGGCGTAGAGCTCGGACTCGGTGACCACCGCCAGGCCGGCCTCTTCAAGGATGAAGCCTCCGGCCAGGGGGCCGGCGCCGAGCGCCAGGCGCGCCGACCCGCTGACGAAACCGTCGAAGTCACCATTGGCCTCGGGCTTCAGGCCGTACTCGGAGAAGAACTCGGTGATCGTCTGCTGGCGGCCGGCAGATTCGGCCAGCACCAGGACCCGGCCAGGAAAACTGGCACAGAAGGCCTTGAAACGGTGCAGCGGATCACTGGCCTTGCGCTCCACCGAGATGTCGGGGAGGGCGCTCGCCGGCCCCTCCTTGCCCCCCGGGGGCAGAGCCAGGCGGATCCGCTCCTTGAGCGCCACGAAGAAGCTCTCCTCGGACAGGAAGAGCTGCTCCGGCGGCAGGATCGGACGTGTCTTGTTGCCACCGAGCAGCTTGTAGCGGCTGCGCGCATCCTTTGAGAAGGCCTCGATCGCGGCGGACACGTCATGGTGCAGCAGGATGGGGGCGCTGTCCGGCAGGTAGTCGAAGAGGGTGGCGGTCTCGTCGAAGAAGAGCGGCAGGTAGTACTCGATACCGGCGGGCGCGATGCCGTTGGAGACATCCTTATAGACCGTGCAGCGCGAAGGGTCCCCCTCGAAAGCCTCGCGGAAACGGCCGCGGAAGCGGGTGCGGCCCTTCTCGTCCATGGGGAACTCCCGGGCCGGCAGCAGGCGCACCTCCCTGACCGGAAACACTGTGCGCTGGGTGTCTGGGTCGAAAGTCTTGATGCTCTCGACCTCCTCGTCGAACAGGTCGATCCGGTAGGGCAGGGCGGCGCCCATCGGAAAGAGGTCCACCAGCCCACCGCGCACACTGTATTCGCCCGGCGTCATCACCTGGGTGACGTGGGCGTAGCCGGCCACCGTCATCTGGTTGCGCAGGCGGTCCACGTCCAGCTTTTCACCCTGCTTCAGAAAGAAGGTGTAGGCCGCCAGAAAGGCGGGCGGCGCCAGCCGGTACAAGGCCGTGGACGCCGGCACCAGCGCGATGTCGGCCTCGCCGCGGCTGATCGCGTAGAGGGTGGACAGGCGCTCGGAGATGAGGTCCTGGTGGGGCGAGAAACTGTCGTAGGGCAGGGTCTCCCAGTCCGGCAGGAGGTGGGTGCGCAGGCCGGGGGCCAGCCAGGCGATCTCGTCGGACAGGCGCTGCGCATCCAGGGGGTTGGCCGTGATGACCACCAGCATGCTTCCTTCCCTGGCCAGACGGGCGATCGCCAGCGCATCGGCCGAGCCGGCCAGGACGGGCAGGTCGAGGCGTTGCCCCGGCTTGGTCCGGGCAAAGGCGTCGAGGGCGGGAAGGAGGGTGCTGAAGCTGGGAGAGGCGGACATGCGGCGACGTGCAACGGAAAGCGGAAGGACGGGATTATAGGCTCAGCCCGGTTCAGGGCCGGGCGATCTGAAAGGTCTCGGTGACACGGTCGGCTTCCTGGCCGATCTCGTTCCAGGTGGACTCGGTGACATGGGTCCAGCCGTGTCGGTCGCGGCGGATCACCGTGGAGCAGCGGGTGCCGTAGCCGGGGGCGCGGATGAAGGCACTGGAGAGCATGCGCTCCCAGGCCAGGCTCACCCCGGTGCGGGGCAGGCTGGCGTCGGCGGCGGGCCGGTCATCACGCAGGAGGTCGCGCAGCGGCGTGTCGTCGGGCAGGGCTGCGAGGGCCCGGGACAGGCGGGACTTACCGGCGACGGCCTTGGGCCAGGGCGTGTCGAGCAGGTCGTTGGACAAGGCGTACAGCCCGGGCTCGAGCCGATGTGAGACGCCGCTGACGCTTTCGTGAACACCCAGGCTTTCGCCATCGGAGACCATCAGGTTGAAGCCGTTGTAGCGCGGCCCCTCCCGCTGCAGGCGCGCCAGCGCATCGGCCGTCGACTCGTTTCCGCCGAGAAATCCGGCGACGAGGTCACCGCGGGAGGGTGTGCCGGCCCGCTGCCTGCCTGGGTCACGGAAATTGGTCAGGCCGGCGAAACGCCCGGAGCGGCTGAGGCCCAGCCAGGTTCCGCCCGCCTCGAGATCGCGGCCGGCGAAAATGTCGGATTGGTCCTTCCACCAGGCAGCCGCGGCGGCCGGACGGGTGAAGAACTCATCCCGGTTTGCAGCGACCACCAGCGGGAAATCCGGGTGGGCCTGCCAGGCGACGAGGATCAGGCACATGGGACGAAGCGTTCGATGTGGCGACGCCCGCCTTCGTCCAGGAAGCGCTCAAGGCCGTGGCGCTCCACGGCCTGCTCCAGGGCTGCATCGAAAGCTACAGGGTCGGTCACATTCTCGTAGATTTCCATCCACGTCCACGGATCGTCGGCCTTGCGCAGGAAACGCCCGCCGACCCCCGTCGAGTGCCGGAGATCATCCTGCAGGTTGTAAAGGGTGTGGGCCAGATCGGCTTCCATGCCGATCCGGACCGGGTAGTAGACGTAGTAATGGGAGAGCACCAAGGACGCGTACTCAGGCCAGGGCGTAGGGCAGCGGCAGGAAGCTCACGGACGGCCCCTGCGGGGAGCCCAGATGCACCTCGGTCGAGTCCGCGCTGGAGGTCTGCAGCACGATCAGCGCATCGAAGCCCGCGTTCGGCGCCGGAGCGGCCATCACCACCTTGCCGGCGGACTGCTCACCGAACTCGGGAGAGAACACATCGGTGCCCGCGGCCGGCGCTTCGGCGACATCGACATGCACGCGGAACATGCGCTTCTTGAGCTTGCCCAGGTAGTGGGTGCGGGCAACGATCTCCTGCCCGGGGTAGCAGCCCTTGTTGAAGCTGACGCCGCCGATCAGGTCGAAGTTGAGCATCTGGGCGACGAACTCCTCCTGGACGGGCTGGGTGACGGTGGGCTGGCCCTGCGTGATGTCGGCCCACTGCCAGGCTGCGGTGCCTGCCGGAACGGCGCCGCTGGCGACGAACTTGTCCCACAGGTCGAGGGCCTCGGAGAGGGGCGCAGAGACGATGAAGCGGGCGCCTTCGAGGCGCACCACGGTGGCGACGCCGGAGGCCGTGGCCCTGGGCGTACCGGGAATGTGCAGGCCGGCGGCCTCGAGGGCAGCACCCGCCTGGGGGCCGGCGAGGCCGATCAGCACGCAGTCGCCGCTGTCGTCCATCAGGCGCACCTTGGAGCGCAGCACATACATGGACAGCTTCTTGAGCATGGCCGCATGGATGTCCGCCGACAGGGTCAGCAGGTAGTCGCCGCCTTCCCGCCACAGCACGATGCTGGCGAGCATGCGCCCCTTGGCGGTGTTGAAGCTGGTCAGCTGGGCCTCGTTGGGGCCGAGCTTTTTCACGTCGTTGGAGAACAGGTTGTGCAGGAACACCGCGGCGTCCTCGCCGGTGGCGCGGATCGCGCCGAGGTGCTGCAGCGGTACCACGACGGTACCCTGGGAGGCGAGCATCACATCCTGCCGGGCATCCTCATTGAACTGGACGGAAAAATCGGTGAACCGGGCGCCCTTGGCGCCGAGGTGGGATTGCCATGTAGCGTTCATCAGTTTGGGGTCCTGTCGCAAAAACGAGTCTCAAAGCGGTTTGCGCTATTATAGGGGCGTCGCCGCACGGGGGCTGTCCTGCTCAGCCGAAGCAAGAACCAAGCCCTCAGTTTTTGCTGGATCTTCCTCCTTTCCTCGTTCCTTCGTTCTTCCCGAAAGCCTCAAGTTCCCTGATGAAGCGCCTGTTTTTTCGTCTGTGTGCATTGGTGCTCATGGTGGCTGTGCTCACCGCGGGGGGATTGACGTGGTTCGCACAAAGTCCGGTCGGTTTGCGTCAAAGCCCACTCGATTTCACCATTGAGCCCGGCTCGTCGATGCGCCAGGTGGCCCGCCAGATCGTCGATTCGGGGATCGACGTGGAGCCCTTCCTGCTGGTCACCCTGTCGCGCCTGACACGTCAGGCCAACGCCATCAAGGCGGGCAGCTACCAGATCGAGCGCGGAGTGACGCCGCTCCAGCTGCTCGACAAGCTCAGCCGCGGCGATACCACGCAGCGTGACGTGGCGCTCATCGAAGGATGGAGCTTCCGCCAGTTCCGCGCGGCGCTGGATCGCCACCCGGATCTCCGGCACGACAGCGCCGGCCTGAGCGACGCCGAAGTGCTCGAACGCATCGGCGCGTCGGCGCGGCACCCGGAAGGCCTGTTCTTCCCCGACACCTACCTGTTCGCCCGCCAGTCCAGCGACCTGGATGTGCTGCGCCGCGCCTACCGCAACCAGCAGCGGGTCCTGCAGCGGGAATGGGAGAAGCGGGCCGAGGGGCTCCCTTACAAAGACCCCTATGAGGCCCTGATCATGGCCTCCATCGTCGAGAAGGAGACCGGCCTCGCCGCCGACAGGCCGCTGGTGGCTTCGGTCTTCGTCAACCGCCTGCGTGCCGGCATGCTGCTGCAGACCGACCCTACGGTCATCTATGGGCTGGGCACGGCCTTCGACGGCAACCTGCGCAAGCGCGACCTGCTCGCCGATTCGGCCTACAACACCTATCTGCGCCTGGGCCTGCCGCCCACGCCGATTGCCATGCCGGGGGTCGCGGCGATGCGCGCCGCGCTCAATCCGCAGCCCACCGACTATTTCTATTTCGTGGCACGGGGGGATGGCTCCAGCGCCTTCTCCCGCTCCCTCGACGAACACAACCGGGCCGTTGCCCGCTACATCCGGAAACCATCGCCGTGAAATCCCGCTTCATCACCTTCGAAGGCATCGATGGTGCCGGCAAGAGCAGTCAGATCGCCGCCGCTGTTGCCCTGATCAAATCCCGCGGCCGTAGCATCGTGCAGACCCGCGAGCCTGGCGGCACGCCGCTCGCCGAAAAGCTCCGGGCCCTGCTGCTGCATGAGGCAATGCACCTGGAAACCGAGGCCATGCTGATGTTCGCCGCCCGTCGCGAGCACCTCGCGGTCGTGATCGAGCCGGCACTGGCGGAGGGCAGGTGGGTGGTGTCGGACCGTTTCACCGATGCCACCTATGCCTACCAGGTGGGTGGCCGGGGGCTGGACGAAGCCCGCTTCACGGCGCTGGAGCAGTGGGTTCATCCACACCTGCAGCCTGACCTGACCCTGCTCTTCGATCTTGATCCGGTTGAGGCGGCGCGCCGCCTAGCCGGTACGGGCGAGGCCCCTGACCGTTTCGAACGTGAAAAGGCCGACTTCTTTGAGCGCGTCCGCAACGCCTACCTGCGCCGGGCCGCAGCCGATCCGGCAAGGATCCGGATCATCGACGCCGCCCAGCCTCCGGAAGCGATCCGCCGGGAGGTGGAGAGCATCGTGCTGGAGACCTGCTTCCAATGATCTTCGAGTGGCAGGCCGGGCTGTGGCAGCGGGCCCTCGACAACGCCGGGCGCATGCCGCACGCGCTCCTCTTCGCAGGGCCGGCGGGCGGTGGCAAGCGGCTGTTCGCCGAAGCACTGGCGGCGCGCATCCTGTGCAGCCAGCCCGGCGGTGACGGCCATGCCTGCGGCACCTGTGAGGATTGCCAGTGGCGCCTCGCCGGCAACCACCCCGACCTGCTCCGGGTGATTCCCGAAGCCGACCAGGAGGAGCGCGGCGACACCGCCGGGGACAAGGCCGAAGGCGGCAAGGCGGCGAGCCGCCAGATCGTGATCGACCAGATCCGGGATCTTCAGCACGCCCTGACCACCGGCGGTCATCGAGGAGGGCAGCGTGTGGTCATCGTGGATCCTCCCGAGGCGATGAATCCCTTCACTGCCAATGCGCTGCTCAAGCTGCTCGAAGAGCCCACCACCAACGCGCAGTTCCTGCTGGTCTCCTCGTCACCCAAGCGGCTGCTGCCGACCATCCGCAGCCGCTGCCAGACCTGGACCTTTCCCCGCCCGTCCGCCGACCTGGCGCAGCGGTGGCTGGCGGCGCGCAAGCTGCCCGAGGCCGACGCCCTGCTGGCATTCTGCGGCGGCATGCCGCTGGCCGCTGCGGACACGGCGGAGGGGGGCGTGGCGGCGGCACGGAAGCGTTTCATCGCCGACATTTCCAGGCTTCCCGACAAGTCGCCGATGCGGCTTGCCGGTGAATGGGAGGCCTGGCTCAAATCCAAGGAGTCGATTGCCGCGGGCTTCGATCTGCCGACCCTGGTGAGCTGGATGCAACGCTGGGTGGCCGACCTGTCCGCCCTGCGACTGGGCGGCCGCCTGCGCTTTTTCCCGGACTGCCGGGACACCCTGGTGACGCTGGCCGGGCGGATGTCCTTGGACACGGCCCTCGGCTGTTACAATGAAATCACCCAATCGCGACGGGTGGCGCAACACCCCTTGAACCCCCGGCTATTTCTTGAGGACATGCTGCTGCGGTATGCCCGGAACCTCCAGGCAGCTGCGCCGGCCGTGCGCAAATGAACGAACCGACAACAAGAAGACCCGTGGCGGCACGCCCCAGCGTCCTGTCCCTCAACATCACCTCGAAGTCGGCCCTCTACGCGGCCTACATGCCCTTCATCCGCAACGGCGGGCTGTTTGTGCCGACCACCCGCGGCTACAAGCTCGGGGATGAGATCTTCATGCTGCTGCAGATCATGGACGACCCCACCAAGCATCCGGTGGCAGGAACGGTCGCCTGGATCACACCGGCCGGCGCGCAGGGCAACAAGACGCAGGGCATCGGCGTGCAGTTCGGCGGTGACGAGGCGGGGCAGGTGCTCCGCAACCGCATCGAGCAGATCCTCGCCGGCCACCTGGGTTCGGCCCGTCCCACCCACACCATCTGATTTTCAGCAATGCTCGTTGATTCCCACTGCCACCTCGACTTTCCCGATCTGATCGCCGACGAGGCGGCCATGCTGGCCAACATGGCCGAAAAGGGCGTCACCCACGCCTTGTGCGTGAGCGTGAAGCTGGAGACCCTGCCCGGCGTGATCGGCCTCGCCGAACGTCATGCCAACCTGTTCGCCTCGGTCGGCGTGCATCCGGACAATGCCGACGTGGAGGAGCCCGACGAAGCGCGCCTGCTCGAGCTGGCGGCCCATCCGAAGGTGATCGCCATCGGTGAGACGGGGCTCGACTACTACTGGCACAAGGATGCCCCCGAGTGGCAACGCGAGCGCTTCCGCACCCACATCCGCGCCGCCAGGCGCTGTGGCAAGCCGCTGATCATCCACACCCGCGATTCGGCCGCCGACACCCTGCGCCTGATGAGGGAGGAGGGGGCTGATCAACCGGGTGGCGTGATGCACTGTTTCACTGAAAGCCGGGAGGTGGCAGAACAGGCACTGGACCTCGGCTTCTACATCTCGTTTTCGGGCATCGTCAGCTTCAAGAACGCGGAATCCCTCCGCGAGGTTGCGCGCTATGTACCCCTCGACCGACTGCTGGTGGAAACCGACGCCCCTTACCTGGCACCGGTCCCTTTCCGGGGCAAGACCAATCAGCCCGCCTACGTGCGCCATGTAGCAGAGGCGGTGGCCAATGCACGTGGGGTGAATCTGCCGATCATCGCGGAGGCCACCACGAACAATTTCTTCAGCTTATTCAAGGACGCCAGACCATCATGAGCATACCCCGTCTCCGCTTCCGTCATCTGCTGGCCGCCCTGGTTGCACTGCAGCTGTCCTTGCCTGCCAGCGCCGAAACCCTGGACGATCTCCTGAATGCCGCAAAGCTCGGAGATGCACGAGAGGTGGCACGCCAGGTGGCCAAGGGCATGGACGCCAACTCCACGGACGAGAATGGCAACAGCCTGCTGATTCTGGCCGCCCGTGAAGACCAGCCCAAGGTGGTCGCAGAGCTGCTCCGCCAGCGCGGCATCAAGGTCAACGCACGCAACGCCGTAGGCGATAGCGCTCTGATGCTGGCCAGCCTGAAGGGACACACCGAGGTGGCCAGCCTGCTGCTGGGAGCCGGCGCCGACTTCAGCCATGATGGCTGGAACCCCTTGCTGTATGCCGCCTTCGAGGGCCGCCTGGCGATTGTTGAACTGCTCCTGGCCAAGGGTGCCAACCCGAATGCCAGGGCTCCCAACCAATCCACGCCGCTCATGTTTGCCGCACGCAATGGCCACGAGGAGGTCGTGGTCCGACTGCTCAAGGCAGGAGCGGATCTCGACCTGCTGAACGACCAGAAGGAAAGCGCCGAGAGCTGGGCCATGAAGAGCCGCAACACAGACATTGCCGGCCTGATCCAGGCGGAGCGCAAGGCACGGGCAGCCAGGCGTTGAATGAGGTTTCCTCAGGGCACCGCCGTGCCCTGACAGCCTTGCCCCATTGAAAGCCGGGCGGACCTGACCTGGATCAGAAGTGACGCCCCAGGCGCCAGGGCAGCGAGGGCGCCACCCGGCGCAGGACGCCGACGCCCACCAGGGCGAGCAGGGCGGGGACCAGGGCCTGCATGCCCTGACCACCTGCCAGCAGAACACCAACCACCAGACCACTCACCATGAGGATGCGACAAATCAGGGTTTCCATGCTGGACTCCTTCCAGATAACCAGTTGAGGCGCCTTGCATTCACGTCGTGCGCCGAATGATCGGAGCTTTCCTTGACCGCTTCAGGAAACTCCATAACTGTAATTATATACAGTACTCCGTAAGAGGCAAGCCTTCTTGCGTGTCTGGTAGGTCCTGCGGCTAAACTGCGGGGCATGAATCCGCCCATGCCCAAGTCCCCTCTCGCTCCCGCTCCCAGTGCTGCGCCTTCTCCCGTCATTCCGGTCCGCCCCCTCGACGAGGTGATCATCCCCGCCGATCTCGACGGCAGTCGCGGCGAGAATCGCGCCGACCCCGCCCGGCTGCAGATCTCCGCCCACACCGATGCGGAAGCCATCCGCTGTTTCCTGACCGAGTACGACCGCTCGCCCGGCACCTTCCGGATCTACCAGCGGGAGTGCGAACGTCTGCTGCTGTGGTCATTGATCGACTGCGGCAAGCCGCTTTCCAGCCTGAATCGCCAGGATTTCGAGGGCTACCTGAACTTTCTCGCCGACCCACAGCCGGCCGGCTTGTGGTGCGGCCCCAAGGTCGAGCGCGTCTCGGAGCGCTGGCGCCCTTTCGTGGGCCCGCTGAGTGAGAGCGCCGTGCTCACTGCGATGGCCGCCATCAACTCCCTGATGCGCTATCTCGTCGATGCGGGCTACCTGATGGGCAACCCCCTGGGGCTGATCCGCCAGCGTCGCCGCAAGATGGCCGCCGAGGCAGCCGGGCCCTTGAGGGCGGTGGCCTCGACCGACGAGGTGGAGAAGATCGAGCGTTTCCTGGATGAGCAGATGTGGCAAGCCGTGACCCAGGCGATCGAAGCCATGCCCCGCGATGCGGAGCGGGGCCGCGACGAATACGAACGGGCCCGCTTCCTCGCCGCCACGCTCTACATGCTTGCCCCCCGCGCCGGGGAACTGGAGAGCCACCGCATGAACAGCTTCCGTGAAGAGCGCGGGCGCTGGTGGTGGCACGTGGTGGGGAAGGGGGGCAAGAAGGCCAAGGTGCCGGTGGCTGATGACATGCTGCAGGCCCTCATCCGCTATCGGAAGCATCTCGGCTTGAGCGCAGTCCCCCGCCGGGACGACACCACGCCGATCCTGGTCTCCGTGAAGGATGGGAGCCCGATCACCGCCCGCCGCCTGAACCAGATCCTCAAGAAGATCTTTTCCGCCGCTGCTGAGCTGCTGCCACCTGAGGCCGAGCACAAGAAGGAAAAGCTGCGCGCAGCCTCCGCCCACTGGGGGCGTCACACCGGTATCACGGCAAAGCTCGATAGTGGCATCGACGAGCGCTTCGTGCAGAAGGATGCCCGGCACACGGATGCCCGCACCACCCAGCGCTACATCCACGAGGAGGAAGAGCGCTGGCACGATGAATCCCAGAAGCAGCGCCTGCCATGGGCAGGCACCAAGCCCGACTGAAGCCGTCGGGAGACGATGGCCTGCTTGGAGGGAGTCAGGCCTTACCGTTACAAATTAAACGTTATACGAACGTACACGTATGCTATTTTTCGGATGTGAATTTTGATGTCATCGTGTAACAGAGGGATGTTCCATGGCTCGCAGCAGTAGCGTCACATTCGAAGCGGTAGAACAGATCTGTTTCCAGTTGTTGTCTGCCGGAGAGAATCCGTCCTTCAACCTCGTCTATGCGGAACTCGGCAACAAGGGCTCCAGCGAGATCGTCCAGCGCTACATCGACCAATGGCGGCGTGAGACAGGCGCGGCCTTCTTCCGCCAGAGAAGCGTTCCGGGCATGCCGGACGAGCTCGTCTCGTCGGCCGACACCCTGATGAGCAAGGTCTGGTCCCTGTCCCTGCAACATGCGGAGCAACTGTTCGCCAGCCAGCGCGAGGAGCTGGAGCGGGAACGGCAAGCCATCGAAAGCCAACTGACCGAAGCATTGGACCGGATTGGCCGACTGGAGGCGGAGGCCAGCACTGCCGCCACCCGGGTGGAAACCCTCGAGGCCGCGGTGCAGAACCGTGACGTGACGATCAACGACCTGCGCAATCAGGCGCTGGAATTCCTGCGCCAGCGCGAGGGACTGGAGACCCGGGTCAAGCTGCTGGATGAGGCGGCTGAACAACGGGAGCAGAAATTCGCGGCGGAATCCGAGCGCCTGGCCCGCCTGCTGCAGACTGACCGCGATCGCTACAGCGCGGCGATCAAGGAGGAGCAGGAGCGCAGCGCCCTCGACCGCGAGATGCTGCTGAAGCAGATCGACCAGGTTCGCCAGGAAAAGCTGGGCGAAATCACCAGCATGCGTCAACAACTGGCCAATCGCGAGGATCGGGAAGCCCGCCTGCGCGAGCAGACCGAGGAAGCCAAGGCCGCCCTCCGGGAGGCCGTGTCGCGCTCCCGCCAGACCGAAACCTCCCTGGCCGCCGCAGAAGGACGGATCGAGCGCCTGCAGGCTCAGCTGAAGGTGGCCAGCGAAGCCGCCCATGGCAAGGAATCAGCCGTTGCCGCCGCCGAAGCCCGGGCCCGGGCCGTCGAAGAGGTCCGCCTGGCCGAGACCGTCAGAGCCCAGAAAGCCGAAGCCGCGCTGGCGGAGGCGCTGGCCGAACTGGCACAGCTCAGAAAAAAGCCCGCCTAGCGCTTCAAACCCCACCTCTCGATGCCAGCAATGGTCGGGAGAGCATCTCCTGTCGATGGATACACTCGACCGCTGTCGAGCGCACAAAAAAAAGCCCGGATCAAAGATCCGGGCTGAATCCACACCAAAGGAGGAGGGTGGAGGAGACAGCCCAAATAGTACAATTCAGCCAGCTGTCGCGGATTCGAGAGTTTTTATAAGCTCATAACGAAAACCGGAAAGCCACGTCAGCACCCTGAAGATCCCGAAGAGGTCGGCATTTCTAACTTCTGAAAACAGTAATTTTCAGAAGTTATGGAAATGGCCCAGATGGAGCTGTTTTCCGCCTTTGCTCAGCCCCCGCGATCCTCCCCACGGCCGGCAGACGCCTTCTGGCGCAGCCACCACGCTCCCAGAGCGCTCCCCGGAAAACGCAGCGCCACAGCCTCCAGCACCATGTTGCCCGTGGCAAGCATCAGGAAAACGTAGATCACGCCGGCCCACCAAGTGTCCAGATAACTCAACCCGAGCATCACCACCAGCTGGAACACCGCGAAGGCCGCGCCCTTGAGCTGACACGCCCAGACGCCTTGTCCCTGCGCGGAAAGCCTTACGGACATCGCCCACCAGGTCGGCGGCACCACCAGCAAGGCCAATCCATTCATCACCATATCGATCAGATCCCTTTTCCCGCAGTAGGGTTACGACGCATCGCAGAAAGGCCGGAACTGGCGGAGCCCCGGCCCACAAGAAGAACGCGGAACTGAAATGGAAAAACCCCGGCACCGCCGGGGTTCTCGCTGGGTTGCTTGTTGCCGCCGAAACTCGGCGGCACGTGGGAAATCATTCCCACTCGATCGTCGCAGGCGGCTTGCCGCTGATGT
The DNA here is from genome assembly GCA_937967645.1 of uncultured Zoogloea sp. Taxonomy (GTDB): domain Bacteria; phylum Pseudomonadota; class Gammaproteobacteria; order Burkholderiales; family Rhodocyclaceae; genus Zoogloea. The sequence continues at coordinate 21,083 of CALBTT010000061.1, read as the reverse complement.
CGTACACCACCCGGTTGATGCCGCGCACTTCATTGATGATCCGGTTGCTCACCTTGCCCAGCAGGCTGTGGGGCAACTCGGCCCAGTGGGCGGTCATGAAGTCCTGGGTCTGCACGGCGCGCAGGGCCACCACGTATTCGTAGGTGCGGCCGTCGCCCATCACGCCGACGCTCTTCACCGGCAGGAAGACGGCGAAGGCCTGGCTGGTCTTGTCGTACCAGTCGGCGGCGCGCAGCTCGTCGATGAAGATGGCGTCGGCGCGGCGCAGCAGGTCGGCGTAATCCTTCTTCACTTCGCCGAGGATGCGCACGCCCAGGCCGGGGCCGGGGAACGGGTGGCGATAGACCATCTCGTGCGGCAGGCCGAGGGCGATGCCCAGTTCGCGGACTTCGTCCTTGAACAGCTCGCGCAGGGGTTCGAGCAGCTTGAGGTTGAGCGTCTCGGGCAGGCCGCCCACGTTGTGGTGGCTCTTGATGGCGTGGGCCTTGCCGGTCTTGGCGCCGGCGGACTCGATCACGTCCGGGTAGATGGTGCCCTGGGCCAGCCACTTGGCGCTGGGCAGCTTGGCGGCCTCGGCCTGGAAGACCTCGACGAACTCGCGGCCGATGATCTTGCGCTTGGCTTCCGGATCGGACACGCCCTTGAGGTGGCCCATGAACTGCTCGGTGGCGTCCACGTGGATGACCTTGACGCCCAGGTTTCGGGCGAACATCTGCATCACCATCTCGCCTTCGTTGAGGCGCAGCAGGCCGTTGTCCACGAACACACAGGTCAGCTGATCGCCGATGGCCCGGTGCAGCAGTGCCGCGACCACGGACGAATCGACGCCGCCGGACAGGCCCAGGATCACCTCGTCGCTGCCCACCTGAGCGCGGACCTTTTCGATGGCTTCGTTCACATAGTCGGGCATGTTCCAGTCGTGCTGGCAGCCACAGATCTCGTGCACGAAGCGGGCGATCATCTCCTTGCCCTTGATGGTGTGGGTCACCTCGGGGTGGAACTGCACCGCGTAGAACTTGCGCGCCTCGTCGGCCATGGCGGCGAGCGGCGTGGATTCGTTGGAGGCGATGACCTTGAAGCCCGGGGGCAGCTCGGTGACCTTGTCGCCGTGGCTCATCCACACATCCAGCAGGCCGTGGCCCTCGGCGTTGGTCCGGTCCTGGATCCCGCGGAACAGCTCGGAATGGCCACGGGCGCGGATCTCGGCGTAGCCGAACTCACGCTTGCCGGAGCTCTCCACCTTGCCCCCCAACTGGGCGGCCATGGTCTGCATGCCGTAGCAGATGCCAAAAACCGGCACCCCGATCTCGAACACGGCCATCGGCGCCTTGACTTCACCCGCTTCGTACACCGAGTTCGGGCCGCCGGACAGGATGATCCCCTCGGGCGCAAAGTTGCGGATGAACTCATCCGACACGTCGTAGGGGTGGATTTCGCAGTACACCTGCTGTTCGCGCACGCGACGGGCGATGAGCTGGGTGACCTGGGAGCCGAAATCGAGAATCAGGATTTTCTTGTGCACGGCAGAGTCCGTAGGGTGAAAACGGGAAGCCCGGCATTATAGCGTGAGGGGAGCCCGGGCGCCTTGTTGGTACAATCCCGCTCCGGCTCGCCACATCGGCGCCGACGCCACGAAAAACGATCCCCAAGAAGCCCAGAGCCGCCCGTGTCCAAGCAGAAGCCCTTCCCCGACGAAGTCATCGCCACCCATACCCCGATGATGCAGCAATACCTGCGCATCAAGAACGAGCACCCCGACACCCTCCTCTTCTACCGGATGGGTGACTTCTACGAGCTGTTCTTCGAGGATGCCGAGAAGGCTGCGCGCCTGATGGACATCACGCTGACCACCCGGGGTGCCTCCGGTGGGCAGCCGATCAAGATGGCCGGGGTGCCGCACCATGCGGTGGAGCAATACCTGGCGCGCCTGGTCAAGCTGGGCGAATCGGTGGTGATCGCCGAGCAGGTAGGCGAGCCCGGAGCCACCAAGGGGCCGATGGAGCGGGCCGTGTCGCGCATCGTCACGCCGGGGACGCTCACCGACGCGGCCCTGCTCGACGACAAGGCCGACGCGCCGCTGCTGGCGGTGAACCTGCACCGGGGCGTGCTGGGCCTGGCCTGGCTCAACCTGGCCAATGGCGATTTCCGGGTCATGGAGTGCGATGCGCCGCAGCTGGCGGCCCAGTTCGAGCGCCTGCGGCCGGCCGAGGTGCTGATCCCCGACGGCCTGCGCCTGCCCTTGCTCGAACATTTGGCACCCAGTCTGCGCCGCCTGGCCGACTGGCAGTTCGACGCCGAGACGGCACGGCGCCTGCTCACCACCCATTTCGGCACCCGCGACCTCGCCGGCTTCGGCGCCGACGAGATGCCGGTGGCCCTGGCCGCCGCCGCGGCCCTGTTCGACTACGCCCGCGCCACCCAGCGCCAGGCCCTGGCCCACATCACCGCCCTGGTGGCCGAGCGGGACAGCGCCTACCTGCGCCTGGATGCCGCCACCCGGCGCAACCTGGAGCTCACCGAGACCCTGCGCGGCGAGGCCTCCCCTACCCTCCTCTCGCTGCTCGACAGTTGCGCCACCAGCATGGGCTCGCGCTGGCTGCGCCACGCGCTGCACCATCCCTTATGCGACCGCCAGGCGGCCGCGCATCGCCACATGGCCGTGGGCGAGCTGGGTGAAGGGCCGGTGGAGCCGGTGCGGCGCATCCTGCGGGGCGTCTCCGACGTGGAGCGGATCACCGCCCGGGTGGCCCTGCGCAGCGCACGGCCGCGGGATCTGTCCGCCCTGCGGGACAGCCTCGGCCGCCTGGCCGAGCTACGCGCAGCCATCGGTGCGCCGCAGGCGCCACTGCTCCAGCAGATGCTCGACGAGCTGGCCACCCCAGAGGCATCGCTGGATCTGCTGATCCGCGCCATCGCCACCGAGCCGTCCACCGTGCTCCGCGACGGCGGCGTGATCGCCGAAGGCTTCGATGCCGACCTGGACGAGCTGCGCGGCATCCAGACCAACTGTGGAGCCTTCCTGCTCGAACTCGAAGCCCGGGAGCGGGAGCGCACCGGGATCGCCAACCTGAAGGTCGAGTTCAACCGGGTCCATGGTTTCTACATTGAGATCTCGGCCGCCAATGCCGCCAAGGGCGAGCTGCCCGACGACTACCGCCGGCGCCAGACCCTGAAAAACGCCGAGCGTTTCATCACGCCCGAGCTGAAGACCTTCGAGGACAAGGCCTTGTCCGCCCAGGAACGCGCCCTGACCCGTGAGAAGCTGCTGTACGAAGGCATCCTCGACCAACTGGCCGCCGACATTCCGCGCTTCCAGCGCATCGCCCGGGCCTGCGCCCTGCTCGATGGCCTGTCGGCCTTCGCCGAAGCCGCGGCCCGCTACGGCTACGCCATGCCGGTCTTCTCGGACCAGCCCGGCATCGACATCAGTGCCGGCCGCCACCCGGTGGTGGAGCGCCAGGTGGAGAACTTCATCGCCAACGACTGCCGCCTCGACCCTACGCGCCGCATGCTGCTGATCACCGGCCCGAACATGGGCGGTAAATCCACCACCATGCGCCAGGTCGCGCTGATCGTGCTGCTGGCCCACGTGGGCTGCTTCGTGCCGGCCTCGGCCGCGCGCATCGGCCCGATCGACGCCATCTTCACCCGCATCGGCGCATCGGATGACCTGGCCTCCGGGCGTTCCACCTTCATGGTGGAGATGACCGAAGCTGCCGCCATCCTGCACGGTGCCACCGACCGCAGCCTGGTCCTGATGGACGAGATCGGCCGTGGCACCTCGACCTTCGACGGGGTCGCCCTGGCGGTGGCCATCGCCCGCCACCTGCTCGACAAGAACCGTTGCTGGACCCTGTTCGCCACCCATTACTTCGAGCTGACCCGCCTGGCCCAGGACTACCCCGAGTGCGCCAACGTGCACCTGGATGCGGTCGAGCACAACCACGGGATCGTCTTCCTGCACGCCCTGGAAGAAGGCCCGGCCAGCCAGAGCTACGGGATCGAGGTGGCCGCGCTGGCCGGCATTCCGTCGGCGGTGGTGCGCGACGCCAAGCGCCGCCTGCGCAGCCTTGAAAACCGGGAGATCAATGCCGGGCCCCAGGCCGACCTGTTCGCCAGCCTGCCGGCCGAGGAGCCGGAGTTGCCGTCACACCCGGTGCTCGGCGCCCTGGCGGAGATCGACCCCGATGCCCTCACGCCCCGCGAGGCGCTGGAGGCCCTTTACAACCTGAAGCGCCTGACCGCGGGCTGAGTGCTCACTGCTGCCGGGGCTGCATCCGCTCCCTTACGCTCTCGAGGGCTTTGCGGACGCTCTCCGCTGCGGAGTCGACGCCATCGGTGGCCGCCGCTTCCCTGACCACGTGGTAATGCAGCACCAGTAGCCCGCGCATCTTGTCCCAGGCAATCGGATTGTCCTGGTTGCAGACGTGGGTGTCGCCACGCAGCACGGCCTCGGCCACGCCGGGCTCGAGCAGATGCACACCGCACAACTGAGCCAGCCGCGCGATCTCCATGTCGATGGACTCGAGCTCCTGGGTAAAATTTTCGAAAGTGGACATGTTGGATCCTGTGGGTCGACATGACTGTTTTGCAATGCAACAAAGGATACACCCGTTCCACCATGCCCATCCCTATCGACATCAGTGAAGAAGGCGGCGTCCGTTACCTGCATTTCGGCTCCGAGTGGGTCCAGGGTGCGATGCGCCTGCGCAAACCCGACGCCCTCGAGCTCGAATACACCCGCGAGATGCTGGCCGGGTTGCTGCTGCGGCCGGAGGCCTGGCCTGCCCGGATCCTGCTGATCGGCCTGGGGGCGGGCTCTCTGGTGCGCTTCATCCACCGCCATCTGCCGCACAGCCGGACGACCGTGGTAGAGATCGCCGCCGAGGTGCAGGCGGTGGCCAGCCAGTACTTCCGGTTACCCGACGAGGATGCGCGCCTCGAGATCATCATCGACGATGGCGTCCGCTTCGTGCAGTCGGACCCGCGCCAATGGGATCTGATCGTGGTCGATGGCTTCGACCGTCACGCCCGCGCCGGCGAACTCGCCAGCCAGGCCTTCTACGAAGCCTGCCGTGCCCGGCTCAGCCCGGAGGGCCTGCTCAGCGTCAATCTGTTCGGCCAGCTGCGTGGCTTCAAGACCCAGCTGCAGCGCCTGCGCAAGGCCTTCGACGGGCAGGTGATCGATCTACCGGAATGCGGCAGTGGCAACGTGGTGGCTCTGGCGGCCTCCAGCCCCGCCCAGGCGCCCGTGCCACTGGAACAGCTGGAGGCCCGCGCCGGCGCACTGAAGAGCGCCACCGGCCTGGATCTGCTGCCCACGCTGCGCCGGCTCATCAAGAAGGCCGGCCGCGTGCCGGATGGCGTGCTCCACCTGTGAGCCTGGAGCGGGTCGATTGCGTCGTGGTCGGTGCGGGGGTGATCGGCCTGGCCTGTGCCCGCGCCCTGGCCCGGGCCGGGCATGAGGTGCTGATCCTGGAAGCCGCTTCGAGCTGGGGAAGCGGCATCTCCAGCCGCTCCAGCGAAGTGATCCACGCCGGGCTCTACTACCCGTCCGGCTCCCTGCGCGCGCGCCTCTGCGTGCCCGGCCGGGATGCCCTCTATGCCTACTGCGCGGAAAAGCAGGTCGCCCACCAGCGCGTCGGCAAGCTGCTGGTGGCCACCGACGCGGCCCAACTGCCCCGCCTCGACGCCATCGCCCGGCAGGCTTCGCAGAACGGCGTGTCCGGCCTGCAACACCTCACGCCCGACGAAGCCCGCGCCCTCGAGCCCGCCCTGCGCTGCGTCGGCGCCCTCCTCTCCCCCGACACCGGCATCATCGACAGCCATGGGCTGATGCTTGCCCTGCTCGGCGATGCGCAAGCCCGGGGGGCCAGCCTGGCCACCCACGCGCCGGTGGTCGGCGGGCGAATCAGTGACGACGGCTTTGTGGTCGAGGTGGGCGGGCACAACCCGCTCACCTTGCATGCGCGCAGGCTCGTCAATGCGGCCGGCCTGGGGGCCCTGCCGCTGGCCCGGCAGCTCGCGGGCCTGCGCCATGACGCCTTGCCCGAGCCGCACTACGCCCGCGGCAACTACTTTGCCCTGCACGGCAGGAGCCCCTTCCGGCACCTGATCTACCCGATTCCCGAGGCTGCCGGGCTGGGCGTGCATCTGACCCTCGACCTGGCCGGGCAGGCCCGCTTCGGCCCTGACGTGGAATGGGTGAGCCAGCCGGCCTATGACGTCGATCCGGCCCGCGCCAAGGCCTTCTATCCCGCCGTGCGGCGCTACTGGCCGGACCTGCCCGACGACGCGCTGGTGCCGGCCTATGCCGGGGTCCGCCCGAAGATCCACGGGCCAGACGAACCCGCGGCGGATTTCCGGGTGATGGGCCCGGCCGACCACGGGCAGGCCGGGCTGGTGCAGCTTTTCGGCATCGAATCTCCGGGCCTCACCTGCTGTCTGGCGCTGGCCGACCACGTGGCCGGCCTGCTCGGCGCCCCCTGAGCGCCGGCCTGATGCTTACGCCGTGGCGGGCGGCGCCGGCGGCAACCACAGACAGTGGCCCTTGTTGGCCTTGGCGATCTCGCCGAGCACCTTGTCGTGGCCTTCCAGCTCCTCGGCGGACGCACGCAGCACACGCAGCGGCGGCCGCTCCACGGGCAGGCCTCCGAGACCGTCATCGAGCTGACCGGCCGGCTCGTCGTCGTCCGACATGATCAGACTCTCCTGGCCGCGGGTCATGGCCAGGTACACGTCGGCCAGCAGCTCCGCGTCCAGCAGCGCGCCGTGGAGGGTCCGGTGGGTGTTGTCGATCTCGTAGAGCGAGCACAGGGCGTTGAGGGAGGCCTTCTTGCCCGGGTTCTGCTCCTTGGCCAGCTTGAGCGTATCGATCACGCTGGGACACAGGGCGTTCAGGCTGGGACGCTTGAGCAGGCTCAGCTCGTAGTTCAGGAAGCCCACGTCGAAGCTGGCGTTGTGGATCACCAGTTCGCCATCGGCGACGAAGGCCTCGAACTCCTCGACGATGTCCTTGAACAAAGGCTTGTCCACCAGGAACTCGTTGGTGATGCCGTGCACCGCGATGGCGCCCGCGTCGATCTCCCGCTGGGGGTTGATGAAAACATGGTAGTGCCGGCCAGTCAGCTTGCGGTCGACCAGCTCGACGCAGCCGATTTCGATGACCCGGTCACCGGTCTTCCAGTCCAGACCCGTGGTTTCCGTATCGAGGACGATCTGCCTCATGCCTGCTCTCCCTGTGCCTCAACAATCCGTCCGGTTTTGCGCACGGCCTCCACGCCGCGCCGCGCCAGCGCATCGGCCCGCTCGTTCTCCACATGGCCGGCGTGGCCCTTCACCCACAACCACTTGATCTGGTGGCGGCCGGCCTCCTCGTCCAGGGCCCGCCACAGGTCCTCGTTCTTGACCGGCGCCTTGGAGGCGGTCTTCCAGCCGCGCGCCTTCCAGCCGTGGATCCACTCCGAGATGCCCTTCTGCACGTACTGCGAGTCGGTGTGCACCCGCGCCGTCACCGGACGCTTGAGGGCCTCGAGGGCGCGGATCACCGCCAGCAGCTCCATGCGGTTGTTGGTGGTGGCCGGTTCTCCCCCCCACAGCTCCTTCTCGTGGGGGCCCGAGCGCAGGATCGCGCCCCAGCCGCCGGGGCCCGGATTACCGGAGCAGGCCCCGTCGGTGAAAATATCAATCTCGTCCAAAATCATTCTCTTCAGTCGTTTTCCGGGGAAAGCTCCGTGAGGAACCTCCCGCTTTCTGGATCAGCGGGGCCAGGGCCCGCGCCCGCGCCTTGCGATCCCATTTGGGCATGATCAGGCGCATGCCCTGCACCCGCTTGATGGCATGGATCACATACACCCCACCGCCGATCGGCCACCAGCGGGCCCCGGCCTGGTCCATCAGGCCCAGGCGGTCGATCCACTTCTGCTGCTCGACGGCCGGTACGAAGCAGCCCGAGGCCTGGCTGCCAGCCTCGAAACTGAGCAGCGCCAGCCAGTCGCGGATGCGCCGCACCGACAGGTACTGGCCGTGCCAGGGGTAGTCACCGCACTCTCGCGCCAGCCGCCGCTTGAGCCCGAACAAGCTGAACGGGTTGAAGCCGGCGATCACCACATGCCCCTCGGGCACCAGCACCCGCTCCACCTCCCGCAGCACCTGGTGCGGATTGGCTGCGAACTCCAGCACATGGGGCAGCACCACGAGATCCAGGCTCGCCGCGGCAAAAGGCAGCGCCGCGTGGTCGGTCTCGACCTGCACGTCGCCGGCCCCGGCGCGGAAGCGCAGCGGCATCCGGTTGGCGCGCAGGAAGTCCGCCTCGGGCATGCCCAGCTGGACGGCGTTATAGCCAAAGATGTCGCTCACCAGCTCATCGATGCGTGCCACCTCCCAGGCCATGACGTAACGCCCCAGCGGGGTGTCGAGCCAGGCATGGAGTCCGGGGAAGGATTCGGTGGGTGACATGGGGATGCGGGCAGGCAGAGACAGGCTACAATTCGCGGATGCAGATTATCCCTCTTCCCGCGTTTCGCGATAACTATATCTGGCTGCTCCGCCAGGACCGCCTCGCCGTGGTTGTGGACCCGGGCGATGCCGCGCCGGTGCGCCGCTACCTGACCGAACAGGGCCTGAGCCTGGCCGCCATCCTGGTCACCCATCACCATCCCGATCACACCGGTGGGATCGCCGAGCTGCTCACGGAATCACCGGTGCCGGTCTTCGGGCCCGCCGGGGAAACCATCCCCGGTCGCAGCGAGGCCGTACGGGAAGGCGACGTCGTGCGCATCCCCGGGATTGACGTGGAATTCCAGGTGCTCGACGTACCCGGCCATACCGCCGGCCACGTGGCCTACTTCGGCGGCGAGACACTCTTCTGCGGGGATACGCTGTTTGCCGCCGGTTGCGGCCGGATCTTCGAGGGCACGCCAGAGCAGCTCCATGCCTCCCTCGAGAAGCTCGCGGCACTGCCGGCCGACACGCTGGTGTATTGCACCCACGAATACACCCTGTCCAACCTCGCCTTCGCCGCCGCCGTCGAGCCGGACAACCGCGATCTGGCCGAGCGCACCGCCCATTGCCAGGCCCTGCGTGCCGAGGAGCGTCCCACGGTGCCCTTCCCGCTGGGTGCGGAGCGGCTCTCCAACCCCTTCCTGCGGGTCACCGAGCCTGCAGTTATCACCCGTGCCGAAGCCGAGACCGGCGGCCCGCTGAGCACCCCCGTGGCGGTGTTTGCCGCATTGCGGGAGTGGAAGAACCGCTTCTGAGCGCTTTGAAGGTGGCGGTCTGCAGCACCGCCATGCTTACACGGAGGCGCCGACCGCCGAAGCCGCAATGCGGTTGCGACCGCCTTGTTTCGCCTGATAGAGAGCATCGTCGGCGGCCTTGAGCAGGTCGGGCGACTTGCTGTCACAGCGCCCCGGGATCACCGCTGCCGCACCGATGCTGATCGTCACATGGCCGGTGCTGGAGGCGAACCGGTGGGTGATGCCCAGCTTCTCCACCGCCGAGCGCATGCCCTCCGCCACCAGCAGGGCTCCGGTGATGTCGGTGTCGGGCAGGATCACCGCGAACTCCTCGCCCCCGTAGCGGGCAACCAGGTCCGCAGGGCGGCGCAGCACGGAGGTGAGGGTGCGCGCCACGGCCTTCAGGCACTCGTCGCCCACCTGGTGGCCATAGCCATCATTGAACTGCTTGAACAAGTCCACATCGGCCAGCAGCAGCGCCAGCGGGCGCCCCTGGCGGCTGCCCCGCCGCCACTCACGCAGCAGGGTCTCGTCGAACTGGCGGCGGTTGGCGATGGCGGTCAGGCCATCCAGCGAAGACAGCCGGGTCAACTCCTGGTTGGCCTCATCCAGCTTGCGGGTCAGCACCAGCAGGGAATAGCGCATCTGGGCGATACGCTGCATGGCCCGGACCTTGGCCGCCAGCACCGTCTCTGAAACCGGCTTGATGAGGTAGTCGTCCCCCCCTACGGCGATCCCCTTCTCGAGGTCCGCATCGCTGGTGCGGGCCGTCAGGAAGATGATCGGGGTCCACTCGCCGGCGGTCTCGAGCTGGCGGATCCGCCGCGCCACCTCGAAGCCGTCCATGCCGGGCATGATGATGTCGAGCAGGACCACGTCCGGGTGCTCCTGCTTGAACAGCTCGATCCCCTTCTCGCCATCCCGGGCCACGATGGGGTCGATACCGATCTTGCGGAGCTGATGGGACACCAGGGTGGCACTCGTCAGGGTGTCCTCGATCAACAGGGCTCTCACGGATAGGCTCTCGACGCGGATGAAAGATTGATGGGGCCGCTAGGGCGATGCCCGAATTGTGCCCCAAATGCCACTTCGGTGGGCCCTCATGTCGCTGGAATCGTTGCCCGGCGCGGCTTCGAGACGATTTGTTGCTGTTTTGCAGCCCATCCCGGTTTGACCCTCCGCGGCCCCGGCAGATAAAATCCCGCCTTTGCTTTTCGCGCGACAAAGCCCGATGTTTCCGAGAGTTATCGCGCTGCTCCTGTGCCTGCCCGTCTCCGCCCCGCTGCTTGCGGAAGGCGACGCCCCGCTCCGGCTTGATTCCGCCTATTCGCTGTCGGACCCGGGCGGCCTGCATGCCCCTCCGACACTGGAGATCCGCGAACAGCACGTACGCGTCCCCACGGTGGATCTCACGGTCGAGACCAACGACCTGTGGGAACGGATCCGCCGGGGCTTCTCGATGCCCGATCTGAACACCGAGCTGGTGACCGACCGGCAGATCTATTACATCAACCGCCCGGGCGCGCTGCGCCAGATCTTCACCCGCGGCCAGCGCTACCTCTACTACATCGTCGAAGAGCTCGAACGCCGGGGCATGCCCACCGAGCTGGCCCTGCTGCCCATGGTGGAGAGCGCCTTCAACCCGATGGCCCTGTCCTCGGCGCAGGCCTCCGGCCTGTGGCAGTTCATTCCTTCCACCGGCAAGACCTACAAGCTCGAGCAGAACTGGTGGGTGGACGAGCGGCGCGACGTGATCGCATCTACCAGCGCGGCGCTCGACTACCTGCAGACCATCTACGAGATGCACGGCGACTGGCATCTGGCCCTGGCCTCCTACAACTGGGGGGAAGGCGCCGTCGGCCGGGCCGTGGCCAAGAACCGGGCTGCCGGCCTGCCCGCCGAGTACCAGTTCCTGAACATGCCCGGGGAGACCCGCTACTACGTGCCCAAGCTGCAGGCCTTGAAGAACATCGTGGCCCAGCCGGAGCTGTTCGGCATCACCCTGCCGGCGATTCCCAACCGGCCGTATTTCGCGACCGTGGAGAGCCGGGTCGCCCTTGACCTGGCCACCGCCGCGCGTCTGGCCGAGACACCTGTGGACGAGATCCTGGCCCTCAATCCGGGCTACAAGCGGCCCGTGCTGCCGGCCAACGGCAGCCAGTCCCTGGTGATCCCGGCGAGCCAGGTGGAGACCTTCCTGCTCAACCTGTCCCGCCACGACCCCTCCAGCGGCAGCTGGAGCACTTACGAACTGCAGGATGGCGAGGGCCTGGAAGGCGTGGCCGACCGCCTGGGTATCTCCGCTTCGCGGCTGCGCCAGGTCAATGGCCTGTCGCCTCGGGCGCGGATCGGCAGCGGTTACACACTGATCGTGCCCTCCGACAAGGACGGCGAGCGCATCACCCTGGCCAACCTCCTGCCAACCAAGCCCCAAGCCGGTGCCGTAGAACCGCCGCCAGTCCGGACGCTCATCCAGCACACAGTGGTCCGCGGCAAGAACGGCAAATCCGTGGTGGTGGAGCGCAAGGTGGCGGTGAGCGAGTCCTCCCCCTCTGCCAAGGGCAAGGGCGGGCCTGATGCCGACGATCGGCGGGCCACGGCGAACGACAAGAAGGCCGCGGACAAGAAAACCAAGGGCGGTGCAGCGCCGGTGCGGGAGGCCAAGGAAGACAAGCCGGCCACCAAGGGCGCAGGCAAGGCCGCAGCGGAGAAGGACAAGCCCGCCAAGGAAAAGGCTTCTGCAGGGGCTTCGGCGGGTGCCGGCAAGGCCCCGGCCAAAGCAACCGCCACGTCCAGCACCAAGGCTGCCCAGGGCGAGCCCCGCAAGAAACACTGAGCGCCTTGACGCGACAGGCACCACAAACGATACGGCCGACGGAAATCCCGTCGGCCGTATTGCATTGCAGGGTGCGGAGAGGATGGCGCCCTCCCCTGTCGCCGTCAGCGCTCGTCGAAGCTGACCAGCAAGCGCTTGGTGGTGGCCCGTGCCTGGCAGCTGAGCACGAAGCCCTGCTCCACCTCCGGGGCCTCGAGGGTGTAGTTCTTGTCCATCACGACGCTGCCTTCCAGCACCTTGGCGCGGCAGGTGCAGCACACCCCGGCCTTGCACGAGAAGGGCAGATCAAGGCCAGCGTTGAGCGCCGCATCCAGCACGTGCTCGTCGGGGCCGATGGCGATCTCATGCTCCTTCCCGTCGAGCACCACGGTCAGCGCGATGTCCTTGGCCGCCTGGGCCGAGGCCGCGGCGGCGGTCGCCGCGCCCACCGGCTTGGCGCCTTCCGGCAGGCCGACGGTGAAACGCTCGGTGCGCACCCGGTCAGCCGGCACACCGGCCTCGATCAGGGCGGTCTCGGTCGCCGTGATCATCGCGTCCGGGCCACAGATGAAGACCTCGTCCATGCTGCCCACCGGCAGCAGAGACTTGATGATCTCGCGCACCTTGTCACCGTCGATGCGGCCCTGCAGCAGGTCGACTTCCTGGGCCTGACGGGACAGCACATGGATCAGGGTCAGGCGGTCGCGGTAGCGGTCCTTGAGGTCCTGCAGCGCCTCGTTGAACATCACCGTGGACATGCGGCGATTGCCGTAGACCAGGGTGAACTTGGATTCCGGCTGCTCCTCCAGGGTGGTGGCCGCAATCGACAGGATCGGGGTGATGCCTGAGCCCGCCGCGAATCCGACCCGGTGGATCGCCCGCTTCTTCTTCACGGTGAAGCGGCCATCCGGCGGCATCACCTGGATGGTGTCGCCCGCCTTGACGGAGGTGGCTGCCCAGTTGGAGAACAGGCCGCCCTCCACCGGACGGATGCCCACCTCCAGCTCGCCCGCCTTGGCCAGACGGCTGCGCGGGCTGCTGATGGAATAGCTACGGCGCACGTCCTGCCCATTGATGGTGGCGCGCAGGGTCAGGAACTGACCCGGCTCGAAAGCGAAGCGCTCCCGCTCGGCCTCGGGAATGGCGAGGGTGATGGCCACCGCGCCAGCCGCTTCGGGGCTGACCCGTTTGACGGCAAGTTCTTGAAAACGGAGTGCTGTCATGATGTTTTAAGCTCCGAAAGCCCTGACCAAGTCGAGCCCATGAAGAAATCGTAGCGAGCAGGCCCGAGGCTGCGACGAGGAGCGGAGCTGTACTCGATGTACAGCGAGCACCGGAATCGCAGGATCGGGACGCGCAGTAGATTTATTCATGGGCGTCAGTAGGGCTTGAAGTAATCAAAAGGTTCCTGGCAGTCCAGGCACTTGTAGAGCGCCTTGCAGGCCGTGGAACCGAACTGGGACGAGACGACGGTGTGGGTCGAGCCGCAGCGTGGGCAGGCCACCGCATCGGGGGCGGGCCGGTGCCGCATGAACTTCACGACACTGACGTCCGGCCGGGTGGTGTGCGGCGGCGCGATGCCGTAGGCGCGCAACTTCTCCTTGGCCTCGTCGCTCATCCAGTCGGTGGTCCAGGCCGGGGCCAGGCGGGTCACGACCCGCGCGGGGATACCGGCCTGGCTCAGGCTGGCCTTCACGTCGTCCTCGATCTGCCCCATGGCCGGACAACCCGTGTAGGTGGGTGTGATGACCACCTCCACGCCGTCTGGCGTCTCCGTCACATCCCGGAGGATGCCCAGCTCACGCAGGGTCACCACGGGGATCTCCGGGTCAGTCAGGTGTTCGAGGGTCGCCCAGACCTGCTCCACGACAGTGCTCATGGCGTCGGCCTTACCAGGTGGCGCCCGGGTGAGCGCGGGCCAGGCCCTGCATCTCGCCGAGCAGGTAACCCAGGTGCTCGGAATGCCGGCCGTGCTTGCCTTCGGGGATGTAGCCACGGACCTGCGGGCGCACCAGGGTGGCCTCGCTGAGGGTCTCGTTGACGATGGCATCCCAGGCGGCGCGCAGGCTGCCCATGTCCACCCCGGCTCCGGCGGCCACCGCCGCGTCTTCGGCGGCGCTGGCGGTCCAGAACTCCTCGGTGTAGGGGAACAGATGATCCACCGCGGCCTGGGCGCGCTTGTGGGACTCCTCGGTGCCGTCACCAAAGCGCACCACCCAGTCGGCGGCATGGTGCAGGTGGTAGCGGGCCTCCTTGAGAGACTTGGCAGCGATGGCCGCCAGGTCGGCATCCGGAGATTTCTCGAGGGCTTCCCACACCAGCACCATCAGGGCGCCGTACAGGAAGTTGCGCACGATGGTGGTGGCGTAGTCCCGGTCGGACACCGCATAGCCGACCAGCGGGCCGTTATGCGGCAGCTCCAGCAGGGTGTAGTTGCGGAACTGGGTCTCGTCGCGGAAGTAGGCCAGCTTGTCTTCGGTGGCATCGCCGCCCAGGCGGGTGGCGGCTAGCTGATACAGCAGGCGGGCCTGGCCGATGTAGTCGAGGCTGACGTTGCCCATGGCGATGTCTTCCTCGAGGATCGGGCCGTGGCCGCACCACTCGGCATTGCGCTGGCCGAGCACGACCGCGTTGTCCGCCAGGTGCAGGAGGTAATCGACAGGCGCGTTCATTACATGTGCCCCACTTCTTCCGGGATCGTGTAGAAGGTCGGATGACGGTAGATCTTGTCGGCAGCCGGATCGAACAGCTCGCCCTTGTCATCCGGGTTGCTGGCCGTGATGGCGGCGGACGGCACCACCCAGATGCTCACGCCTTCCTGGCGGCGGGTGTAGACGTCGCGGGCCATGTGCAGGGCCTGGGCCGCATCGGCGGCGTGGAGGCTGCCGCAGTGCTTGTGCTCGAGGCCTTGCTTGCTGCGGACGAAGACTTCCCAGAGGGGCCATTCCTTGAGGGCGGGGGTGTTCATGCTGCCTCCTTTTGTGCGCGTTGTTGTTGTTTGCGGGTGTAGGCCAGGGCGGCGTCGCGCACCCATTGGCCGTCGTTGTGGGCCTTCACGCGGGTGGCGAGGCGCTCCTTGTTGCAGGGGCCGTTGCCTTCCACGGTGTTCCAGAATTCCTGCCAGTCGATCTGGCCGTAGTCGTAATGCTGGCGCTCCTCGTTCCACTTCAGGTCCGGGTCCGGCAGGGTCACGCCGAGTACCTTGGCCTGGGGCACGGTGGCGTCGATGAACTTCTGGCGCAGCTCGTCGTTGCTGATGCGCTTGATGCCCCAGCGCATGCCCTGGGCGCTGTGCGGGCTGTCGGCGTCCGGAGGCCCGAACATCGCCAGGCACTTCCACCACAGGCGGTTCACCGCATCCTGGACCATGGCCTTCTGGGCCTCGGTACCCTGCATCATCACCAGCAGGGCTTCGTAGCCCTGGCGCTGGTGGAAGGATTCTTCCTTGCAGACGCGGATCATGGCGCGGGCGTAGGGGCCATAGGAGCAGCGGCACAGGGGGATCTGGTTCATGATCGCGGCGCCATCCACCAGCCAGCCGATCACACCCACGTCGGCCCAGTTGAGGGTCGGGTAGTTGAAGATCGAGCTGTACTTGGCCTTGCCGGAGTGCAGGCCTTCCAGCATCTGGTCGCGGCTGGTGCCGAGGGTCTCGGCGGCCGAGTACAGGTAGAGACCGTGGCCGCCCTCGTCCTGCACCTTGGCGATCAGGATGGCCTTGCGCTTGAGGCTGGGGGCGCGGGAGATCCAGTTGCCTTCCGGCAGCATGCCGACGATCTCGCTGTGGGCGTGCTGGCTGATCTGGCGCACGAGGGTCTTGCGGTAGGCCTCGGGCATCCAGTCCTGGGGCTCGATGCGGCCGTCCGCGTCGATGCGCGCCTCGAAGGCCGCTTCCTGGTCGCTGACGGTGGTGGCGACGCTGGCCAGCTTCTTGCCGGATTCGTCGGGAATATCCATTGCCTGGGTATACATCTGCTCTCTCCTTCCTTTAGCCGGCGAGCTGGAGGCTTAGCCGGGATTCGGTTATGTAGGGGGTCCGACCTCAGGCCAGCCAGGCCGGGGGGCGTTTCTCCAGGAATGCGGCGATGCCGTCCTTGGCTTCGTCGGTAGCCCGCTGGCGGGCGATGCGGGTGGCGGTTTCCTCGGCGACCGCGGCGTCGATGGGCTTGCCGGTCACGGCCGCGATGAGCTGCTTGGCGGCCTGCTGGGCTTTGGGACCACCGGCCAGCAGGGGCTCGACGATGCTGGCGACGCCGGCATCGAGTTGATCGAGGGGAACCACCTCATTGACCAGGCCGATCGCCCGGGCCTGCTCGGCGTCGATCCGCTCGGCGCTCTGAAAGTAGCGCAGCGCATGGCGCGGACCGATGGCCCGCAGCACGTAGGGGCTGATCACCGCCGGGATGATTCCGAACTTCACTTCCGAGGTGGAGAACACCGCGTTGTCGGCGGCCACCGCCATGTCGCAGGCCGCTGCCAGGCCGGTTCCACCGCCCAGGGCCGCGCCCTGGATGCGGGCAATGGTGGGCTTGGACATGCCGGACAAGGCCTGCAGCATGCCGGCAAAGATGCGGGCATCGGCCTGGTTCTCGGCCTCGCTGTAGCCGGAGGCGCGCTGCATCCAGTTGAGGTCGGCGCCGGCGGAGAAGTGCTTGCCGCGGCCGGCCAGCACCACCACCCGCACTGACGCATCGGCGTCCAGCTCGGCGCAGGCGCCGGCCAGGTCACGGATCAGTTCTTCATTGAAGGCGTTGAGCACCTCCGGACGGTTCATCCAGAGGGTGGCCACAGCGCCCTTGCGCTCGATCTCGAGGGTTGCGTAAGTCGTGCTCATGGCGGTGCTCAACGGTTCTTGAAGGCCGGCTTGCGCTTCTCGACGAAGGCCGCCATGCCTTCCTTCTGGTCTTCGAGGGCGAAGGCCGAATGGAAGACCCGACGCTCGAACAACAGGCCTTCGTTGAGGCTGCTCTCGTAGGCGCGGTTCACCGATTCCTTGATCATCATGACCACCGGCAGCGAGTAGCCAGCAATGATGCGGGCCGCTTCGAGGGTCTCCTCGAGCAGACGCTCGGCGGGGATCACGCGGGCCACCAGACCGGCCTTCTCGGCTTCGGTCGCGTCCATCATGCGGGCGGTCAGGCACAGGTCCATGGCCTTGGCCTTGCCCACGGCGCGGGGCAGGCGCTGGGTACCACCGGCGCCGGGCATGGTGCCCAGGCGGATCTCCGGTTGTCCGAAGCGGGCGGTATCGGAGGCGAAGATCATGTCGCACATCATCGCCATCTCGCAGCCGCCACCGAGGGCGAAGCCCGATACGGCGGCAATCACCGGCTTGCGGGCGGTCTTGATGCGCTCCCAGTTGCGGGTGATGAAGTCCGTTTTGTAGGCGTGCATGTAGTCGAAGTCCTTCATGAAGCCGATGTCGGCTCCCGCGGCGAAGGCCTTCTCGCTGCCCGTCAGGACGATGCAGCCGATGTTCTCATCCGCCTCGAAGGCGTCGATGGCGGCTCCGATGCCATCCACGACCTCGTTGTTGAGGGCGTTGAGGGCCTCGGGGCGGTTGATGCGGATCAGACCGACCTTATCGTGGACTTCGCTGATAACCAGTTGGCTCATGCTGTTCTCCGGGCGCCCGCCGAAGGCGGGCGCCTTTGTGATGGGTGCTTACTGGGAGATCGTCCAGTCGCCGTTCTTCACTTCCAGCATGCGGAAAGAAGACAGGTCGAGACCCATGTGGTCGGTCGCCGACATGGTCACCTTGCCGCTGGTGCCGATGTAGCCCTTGGTGGCTTCGATGGCGTCGCGGACCTTGGCCTTGTCGGTGCTGCCGGCACGCTTCATCGCATCCACGGCGAGCATCAGGCCGTCGTAGGCGTAGCCGCCGAAGGTGGACACGTCCTGCTTGTAGCGCTCCTTGTAGGCCTTGTCGTAAGCGGTCACGACGGGCTTCTGCGGGTCGCCGGCGGGCAGCTTCTCGGGGATCAGCTGGGCCGGGGACGGCAGACGCACGCCCTCGGCAGCCGGACCGGCGAGCTTCAGGAACTCATCCGAGGCCACGCCGTGGGACTGGTACAGGGGCAGCGTGATGCCGAGCTGCTTGTAGTTCTTGGTCACGATCGCCGGGCCCTGGCCCAGACCAAACACGAACACCGCCTGGACGCCCGGGGTGGTCTTGATCTTGGTGAGCTGCGGGCTCATGTCGGTGTCCTTCGGGCCATAGGTCTCGTTGGCCACCAGGGTGATGCCGTACTTGCCGGCCACCGCTTCGGTTTCCTTCTTGCCGGACTGACCGAAGCCGCTGGTCTCGGACAGCAGGGCTACCTTGGTCAGACCACGCTTCTTCATGTCCTCGAAGACCTTCTCGGCGGCCATGCGGTCGGTGTGGGGCGTCTTGAAGACCCACTTCTTCACCGGCTCGACGATCACCACGGCACCGGCCAGGGAGATGAAGGGCGTGCCCGACTTTTCGGCCAGGGGCACCATCGACATGGTGGCGCCGGTGGTGGTGCCGCCGATCAGGATGTCCACCTTGTCATCGTCGAGGAGACGCTTGGCGAAGCCGTTGGCCTTGTTGGCGTCGCTGCCATCGTCGTAATGCACCAGCTGCAGCTGGCGGCCGAGCACACCGCCCTTCTTGTTGAGGTCTTCAACGTAGAGCTGCAGGGTCTTCAGCTCGGGGTCGCCGAGGAAGGCGGCCGGGCCGGTGACGGACAGCACCGAACCGATCTTGATCGGTTCATTGGCCGCCGCCGCCAGGCTGCCGAGGGCCAGCATGGCGCCGATTGCGAATTTCTTCATGAGGCTTTTCATGGGTCGTCTCCTTTTTATGGTTTTGCTTCAAACTCGTTCGATGATCATGGCGATGCCCTGCCCCACCCCGATGCACATGGTGCACAAGGCGTAACGCCCCCCACGGCGATGCAGTTCGTAGGTGGCGGCGGTGACCAGGCGGGCACCGCTCATACCCAGGGGGTGCCCCATGGCGATGGCTCCACCATTGGGGTTCACGTGGCTCCCGTCGTCAGGCAGACCCAGGTCGCGCAGCACCGCCAGTGCCTGGGCGGCGAAGGCTTCATTGAGTTCGATCACATCCATCTGGGCCAGGCTCAAGCCGGCCTTGGCCAGCACCTTGCGCACGGCCGGCGCCGGACCGAAGCCCATGATGCGCGGCGGTACGCCGGCGGTGGCCATGGCCACCACGCGGGCCTTGGGGGTAAGGCCGTACTTGCCGGCAGCGGCCCCGGAGGCCAGCAGCAGCGCACAGGCGCCATCGTTGACGCCCGACGCGTTGCCGGCGGTGACGCTCAGCTCGGGGCCATTGACACCTTTCAGCTTGGCCAGCATCTCGAGGGTGGTTTCCGGGCGGGGATGCTCGTCCGTGGTGAACAGGATGGGGTCACCCTTCTTGCGCGGAATCTCCACCGGCACCAGCTCGTCGGCAAAACGGCCGGCCTCGTTGGCCGCCGCCCAGCGCTGCTGGGAACGGAGGGCGAAGGCGTCCTGATCGGCGCGGGAGATGTTGAAGTCAGCGGCCACGTTGTCCGCGGTCTGCGGCATGGAGTGGACTTCGTAGAGCTTCTTCATCATCGGATTGACGAAGCGCCAGCCGATGGTGGTGTCGTAGATGGCGGCCTGGCGGGAGAAGGCGGACTCCGCCTTGCCCATCACGAAGGGGGCGCGGGACATGCTCTCCACACCGCCGGCGATCATCAGCTCGGTCTCGCCGGACTTGATGGAGCGGGCCGCCAGGCCGACCGCG
Source organism: uncultured Zoogloea sp. (assembly GCA_937967645.1). GTDB lineage: Bacteria > Pseudomonadota > Gammaproteobacteria > Burkholderiales > Rhodocyclaceae > Zoogloea. Next base: position 1,273 of record CALBTT010000061.1, on the reverse strand, counting down.
TCCATGCCGGAGCCACACAGGCGATTGACGGTGGTGCCCGGCACCTCGATCGGCAGGCCGGCCAGCAGGCCCGACATGCGGGCGACGTTGCGGTTGTCTTCGCCGGCCTGGTTGGCGCAGCCGTAGATGATGTCCTCCACGGCAGTCCAGTCCACCTGGGGGTTGCGGGCCATCAGGGCCTTGAGGGGCACCGCGCCCAGATCGTCGGGCCGCACCGCGGCCAGGGTGCCGCCGTAGCGGCCGATGGGGGTACGGATCGCGTCACAGATGAATGCTTCGGTCATTCTTCATTCCTTCGAAAAAGAGTTCGACTGAGCATGTGCAGAAATCGTCGCGAGCAGGCCCGAGGTCGCAATGAGGAGCGGAGCTGTACTGGAGTACAGCGAGCACCGGAGTTGCGAGATCGAGTCGCGCAGTAGATTTATGCGCGTGCTCAAAGCTGCTTGGGACGCTGGTCGATGACACGGCGGGCCTTGCCGGTCTGGGTACGCGGGATGCTGTCGAAGTCCATCACGTTCACCTTGGTGGAGATGCCGATGATGGTCTTGATGTGGCCGGCCACGCCGCGGGCGATCTCCTCGATGGCGCCACGCCCCAAGGTGCCGGACAGCTCCCGCTGCAGTTCGCAGCGCACCTCGACGTTGTCCAGGTGGCCATCGCGGGTCAGCACGATCTGGTAGTTGCCGGTCAGACGCGGCTCGCGCAGGATCTGCTCCTCGATCTGGGTCGGGAAGACATTCACGCCGCGCACGATGAGCATGTCGTCGGAGCGACCGACGATCTTGTCCATGCGCCGGAAGGCGCGGGAGGTCGGGGGCAGCAGACGGGTCAGGTCGCGGGTGCGGTAGCGGATGACCGGGAAGGCCTCCTTGGTCAGGGAGGTGAACACCAGCTCACCCTCTTCGCCGTCCGGCAGCACCTCGCCGGTTTCCGGGTCGATGATCTCGGGGTAGAAGTGGTCTTCCCAGATCACCGGGCCATCCTTGGTCTCGATGCACTCGCAGGCGACGCCGGGGCCCATCACTTCGGTCAGCCCGTAGATGTCGATGGCGTCGATGCCGAGCTTGCGCTCGATCTCGGCGCGCATGCCCTGCCCCCACGGCTCGGCGCCGAAGATACCGACCTTGAGGGAGATCTCATCCGGTTTGATGCCGAGGCGCTCGAACTCCTCGGCGATCACCAGGGAGTAGGACGGGGTCACCATGATCGCGTCGGGCGTGAAGTCCATGATCTGCTGGACCTGCTTCTCGGTCTGGCCGCCGGACATCGGCAC
>CALBTT010000060.1 GCA_937967645.1 uncultured Zoogloea sp. | reverse complement strand
CCACCACGACCGGGGTGGAGGCGGTGTCGGCGCCCTCGGTGAAGGCGGCACTGCCGCCGCTGGTGGTGACCGCCGGGGGTTGGTTGGCGCCGCCGACGGTACGGAAGTCCAGGGTGGTGGCGTCGGCGATGCCGGCGTAGGCGTTGCCCGCCTGGTCGATGACCGCGCCGCCGTCTACCCGGATGTAATAGCGGGTGTTCGCGTCCAGGTCCGTGCCCGGGTTCAGGGTCAGGCTGTTGCCCGTAAAGCGGATGCTGCCAAGGGCCGTGCCGTTGCCGTCGGTGATCGAGCCCAGCCCGGTGCTGACGTTGTAGCTTTCCACCAGGCTGCCATCGCTGCTGCGGTACAGGCTGACCGTCCCCGAGCCGGGCAGGATGTTGCGGTTGAAACTGAGGGTCAGGTCGGCCCCCACGCTGACACCCGTCGCGTTGTCTGCGGGGCTGCTGCTGGTCAGCAGGGGCGGGGTGGTGTCGACGATGGTCATGCTGCGGGTGGCGTGCTGGGCGCCGACCGCCGCATCGATGGTGTAGGTGCCCGCGGCAAGTGATGCGGTGGCCGCCGTGGACCAGGCGCCGGTGCTGGCGTCGGCGACCACGCTGAAGCTGGCGACCGTGGCGTTGCTGCCATCCTTGACCAGCAGCGTGACGGTGGCACCCGGGGTGGCCGTGCCGTAAATGCTGACGGTGTCGTCGCGGGTGATGAAGTCGGCGACGATGCCGGTGTCTTCGCTGATCCGCTCGATCGAGATCGTGCTGTTCTTGACGTGGGCGATCGATGCGGTGTCGCTGTAGGGGTTGCCGCCCTCGTCCGTATGGGTCGCGGTGACCGTGATCCGGCCGGCTGCCAGGAAGGACAGGTCAAGGGGCGCCAGGGTCCAGCTGTTGCCCGTGACCGTGGCCGTGTCGCTGATGCTGGTGGTGCCGTCGGTGATCGTGATGGTGACGGTCTTGCCGTCGGCAATGCCGGTGGTGGTGCCGCGGATCACCACGTTGTCGTCCTCGGTGGCATCGAGGCTGCCATCCGGTGTGCCGTTGGCGTCCAGGGGCGTCTGGATGGTGACGGTCGGTGCGGTGCTGTCGATTTCCAGGGCACGTTCCGCGTCAGCGCTGTTGCCCGCGGCGTCAGTGGCCGTGGCGGTGAGGCCGAGGGTGGAGCCTGAAGGGTAGCTCTGGTTGGGGCCGCTGCCACCGGCGGCGTTGGGGGTGCCGGTGTCCACCCGCCAGGTGCCATCGGGCTGGACGATGGCCGTGTAGGTGTAGGTGATGCCACCAGGCAGGTTGTCCGGGTCGATTACCAGGGTCACGGTGCTGCCCGCTGGCAGATCGGTGGTCCCGGTGATGACCGGCTGGCTGCTCGGGCTCCGGCTGCCGGAGGTGAGGGTGACCTGCGGCGGCGTACGGTCCACGTCGAGAATCTGGGTGTCGACCCCGGTATTGCCCGCCGGGTCGGTGGCGGTGGCGCGGATCGGTGTGCTCCCGTTGAGACCGTTGGCCGGGAGGGTGCCGCTGGACGGCGCGCTGCTGCCCGTGTCCACTGACCAGCTGCCGCCTGCGCCGACGGTGGTCTGGTAGCTCAGGTCATAGCTGCCGTTGTTGTCGGTGTCGATGCCGATGGTGAGCAGGGTGCCGGCTGGCATGCCGGTGGTGGTGCCGGTGATCAGCGGCGTGGCGTCGTTGGTCAGGACGGTGGCGCCGCCCGTGATGTCCACGGTGCCCAGGGTGTCGATGACCAGTTCGCCGCTGCTCAGGTCACTGCGGCTGTCGGGGCCGCTGCGGCTGACCGTTGCGGTGACGTTGTAGGTGCCGTCGGTCAGCGCGGCCGTGGTCAGTGACCAGGTGTTGCCCGAGATGCTCAGGTTGCCGTTGGCCACCGAGTAGGTGGTGCCGTTGATGAGCACACTGAGGGTGTCGCCGGGCAGGTTGGTCCAGGTGCCATGAACGACGGCGGTGGCGCTGCTGGACAGGGCCGGTGTGACGGCCGGGATGTCCAGGGCGGTGACGCTGGTGCTGTTGCCGTAGGCGTTGGTGGCGGTGGCGCTCACCTTGGCCCAGCTGCTCAGTCCGCCGGCCGGCAGGCTGCCGCTGGTGGGCGTGGCGCTGCCGGTGTCGACGGACCAGTTGCCGCTGCCGTCCACGGTGGCGGCGTAGGTGATCGAGTTGACGGTGGCCGCATTGTTGTCGGGGTCGATGGTGACCACGATGGGGGCTCCCGGGGGGAGGCTGGAGGTGCCGGTGATGATCGGCGTGCTGTCGCTGGCCAGGGCGTCGGCGTTGATCGTGAGGCTCGGCGCGGCGGCGGCGACCGTGGTGTTGAAGGGCTGGGTGCTGCTGGCATCGCCGTTGCCACGACCAGTGTTCACACCTGTGGCGATGTTGTTGCCGACCTGGACCAGGATGTCGCCGCTGCTGTTCGGCGTGGGCGTGACCACCAGTGTGTAGGTATCTGCGTCGATGGCGGTGAAGGTGCCCTTGGTGCCGTTGCTGACCGTGATGTCGCCGGCGTCGAAGTTGCTCACCCCTTCCGAAAACTGGAAGGTGAAGGTCACCGGGCCGCCGGCGCTGCCGGGGGTGTCGTCGCTGATGGTGAGGGTGGGGGTCAGCAGGGACAGGGTCGGCAGGGCCACATCGCTGATGGTGATGGAGGGGGAGGCCGAGGTGTCCTGGGCCGAGGCGGTGACCGTGAGCTGGCCGTTGAGCAGGCTCTGGATCTGGGCCTTGGTCAGGTTGACCGTCCATGTTCCGCCGCTGTAACTCCCGGTGGCCGTGAAGTTGGCGGTGTTGCCGACGTCGCCGTCGTCCACGCTCAGTGTCACGGTGCCGGTGCCCGACAGGGTGGTGGTGCCGGTGATGGCCAGCCCGGAGCCGATATCCCCCACGGTGATCGTGTTGGCGGTGGCGATGGTGCCGATCGAAATGGACGATGTCACCGCATTGGCGGCGACGTACTGGGTGATCTCGGCGGTGCCGACGATGTTCTTGGCGGCATCCATCGCCGGTGCCGTGGTGGGAGCGACCCGGATGATCACGTTGCCGGATGAGCCGCTCACCAGGTTGCCGCTGGTGGTGACGGTCCAGTCACCGTTGGCGTTGGTGGTGGCCGTACCGGTGTACATCGTTGCGGTATCGGTGTCGTTGCGGATGGTGACGGTCAGGCTGGTGTTGGCCAGCTCGCTGCCACCATAGAGGACGCCGCCGTTCTTCTTGATTTCGCTGGGGTTGGTGATGAAGATCCGCGGGGCGATGGCGTCGTGGGTGTAGCTGGTGTTGGTGGTGTTGATGCCGGTGCCGGTGAGGCTGGCCGTCATGGTCAGCGTGGTGCTGTCGAGGGTGCCGATGTCGGCGGTGGACACCGTCCAGATGCCACTGCCATTCACCGCGACGTTGCTGTATTCCACCGAGTTGCCGTTGGCGTCCGCGATGACGAGATGCACCGTGAATCCAACGGTGGCGCTGCCGGTGATGGTTACGGCATCGTCCTCGGTCATGTTGATGTAGGCGTCGCCGTTATTGACCTGGGCGGCGCTGTTGGTGGTGGCGGTGCTGGTGACCGTGGTGATGCTGACGCTCGGTGACGTGACGGTCAGGACCTGGGTGTCGCTGGCGCTGGCCGTGCTGTCGGTGGCGCGGATGCCAACGGCGCCGATGAAACCGCCGGTCGGGACCGTACCGGAGATCGGGGTGGCGCTGCCCGTGTCGAGGGTCCAGTTGCCGCTGCCGTCCGGTGTCACGGAGTAGGTGACCGCGTCGGTCAGGTTGCCGTCGTTGCCGGGATCGAGGCGGACGACTACGTAGCCGCCGGCATTCGCCGAGCTGCCGGTGATTACCGGTGTGGTGTCGCTGCCGGAGGCGGTGGCGCCGCCGGTGATGTCCACGCTGATTGCCGGGGGGGCGCTGCTGATGGTCAGCTCGCCCGTGGTGGTGTCGCTGACGGCGCTGCCGCGGGTGACGGTTGCGACGACCTCATAGGGGGTGGGGCTCGCGCTCAGGGCACTGGTGACGTGCACCGACCACGTGTTGCCGCTGATGACCGGGGTGTAGGCCGTGCCATTGACGGTGACCGTCAGGGTGTCGCCGGGGATGTTGGTCCAGGTTCCGCTGACGGTGGGGGTGGCGTTGCTGGTGGTCTGCGCGGTGACGATGGGCGGATTGAGCTCCACTGCGCTCGCGGTGTTGCCGGCCGCGTCGGTCCCGCTGGCCGTGACCTTGCTGTAGCTGACCAGGCCGCCGGCCGGCAGGCTGCCGCTGAGTGGTGAGGCGGTGGCGGTGTTGAGCGTCCACAGTCCGCCGGCCGCCATGACCTTGTAGATCACGTCGTTGGCCGTGGCCGGGTTGTTGTCCGGGTCGATGGTGATGGTGATCAGGCTGCCATCGGGCAGGTCGGTGGTGCCCTGCAGGGTCGGCGTGCCCGACAGGGCGCTGGCCGGCGTGGCAATGGTGATCTGAGGAGCCAGGGTGTCGAAGGCCTGGGTCGCAGTGCCGGCCGCCGTGGGCAGGTTGCCGACGATGCTGCGGGCCGCGTCGGTGGCGACGTCTACCTGGATGGTGCCGCTGGCGGTGCCGGGGGTGGGGTTGACGACGAGGGTGTAGGTATCCGCGTCGACGGCGTTGAAGCTGCCCTTGGTGCCGCCACTCACCGTGATGTCGCCGGCGTCGAAACCGGTGACACCTTCCGAGAACTGGAAGGTGAAGGTCACCGGCCCGTTGGCAATGCCGGCCACGTTGTCGGTGATGTCCAGCCGGGTCGAGGCTGCCACCGGGTTGCTGGCGGACATTTCGGCGGTGAAGGCACCCAGGGCGGCGAAGGTGGCGTTCTTGTCGTAGGACGCGCCTACCCCGTTGAGGTCGCCGTTGATCGGGCCGGGCTGGGTCTGGGTGAAGGAGACATAGCGGACCGGCGTGTTCTGGTTGAAGCCGGGCAGGCCGGTGGCCCCGCGCGGACCATAGACGCCGTTGCGGTCCACGGGGGACGGTTTGGCGAGGACCGCGGTGATGTCCGCCAGGGGTACGCGCCAGCTGATGAAGACGTCACGTTTGCCGTCGCCGGTCAGGTCGATCGGTGTGCCGGTCGTCGGATTGACCGTGGACGGGCCGTAGTGGGGGTCGTTCAGGTTGGAGACCGCATCCACCGAATAGTTGGATGGATTGAAAGCATAGACCCCGTTGTTGGGCAGCCAGCCAGTGGGCAGCGGTGCTGTCGTGGTGGTGTTGGGGGACAGGTTGGCGCCGGTGCCCGGGTCGAGCAGGCGCACCGCGCGGGTGTTGTTGCGGCCGTCCACCGACATGAAGAGGTCGACCCGGCCGTCGCCGTTGGCGTCCATGCCGACGATGGCCACCCCGGAGAAGTCCGTGTCGCTCGTGGGGTTGTCGATGCGCATGCGGAAATACAGGTAATCATCCGCTGAGCTGGCCGTGCCGTTGTCACTGTAGGCGGTGTACAGGGAGCCGTGGGCGCTGTCGCCAATAATGTCCGTGTCGGCGGCGCCGGCCTGGCTGTCGCCGTCCGGGTCGCGCGTGGGGCCGAACATGATCGCTGTCCAGCCGCCGGCGCCGGACAGGCTGATCGTGGCGAGGCGGGCGTCGTAGGCCTCGATGCCTGCCGCCGTCAGGAAGCCGGCGGTCTCGACGGTGCCGGAGGCGTACTCCAGGTTCCAGTCGCCGCCATGGGCAGCTGCGCCGGTGGTGTCGCTGGAGGCGGCCACGTCGGCGCCGGTGACCTGGGCGAGCAGGTCGGCGAAGGCACGGCCCTGGGTATCGGCGGCCACGTCGCAACCATAAAGCAGGATGTCCGCATCGGCGCTCAGGTGGCTGCGCCAGGCCGCCACCTCGGTGGTGCGTCCGACCAAGCCGTTGGTGTCCAGCGGGGTGTTGCCGAGCACGATCATGCCGTCCGCACCGTGGGAAACGATGTGCAGGGCGGTGATGCCAGTCCGTCCCGCCAAGGCCGCGTCGATCTGTGTCAGTCCGTCCTGTTCCGGGTCGAGCAGGACCACGTCAACACCGGCCCGGACGTTGCTGGCGAGCTTTTGCCACTCTGGCGTCGAGGTGGTGATGAAGACGATCTCGGTGGCCGGAGGTACGCTGCTCGCCGTGTCTCCCGGGTGGCTCTCCGTGGTGCCGGCGCTGTCCGCGCTGCGGGCGCTGGCGGCCGCCGCTGCGGCCGCATCGGCTGCGGCCTGCACGGCGGTATCCACCGCGGCACCATCGAACATCAGGCGCGGTTCGAGGGCCATCGGGCGCAGCGGGGCGCGCTTGAGGGGGCGGCGGGAACGGGAGGGGGTGGCACGGGACATGAAAAGGCGCTCCAGGCGGAGTGTTCTGGCAGGCCCGCCGGTCAGCGGGCGGGAGGGGTGAGCAGTACGCGGCCGCTCATGCCGGCGATCAGTTCGGAGAAGTGGCCGTCGATCACCGCAGCGACGGTGACCGACTGGCTGACGGGGTCGATACGGGCGCCCAGCCGGGTGACCTTGGCGGGGTAGCTCTGGCCGTTCTCGTCGATGGCCACCTTGAAGCCCTGGCCGACCTTGAGCCAGGCGAGCCATTTGGAGGGAACGATGAAGTCCAGTTCCAGGCTGCTGTCGTCGAGGATCTCGAGCAGGGGTTGGCCGGCCTGCACGAACTGCTGTTCGCGGGCCTTCTGCTCGGCGACGCGGCCCGAGAACGGGGCCACGATCCGGCACTTGGCGAGGGTGGCGTTGGCGTAGTCGAGTTCGGCGCGGGCCTTGAGGGTGGCCTGCTCGGAGGTGGCGTATTCCAGCTTGCCGACTGCATCCAGCTCGTGCAGGCGCTGATTGACTGCGTGGGTCTTGCGGGCGCCCTCCAGCTCCGCCTCGGCACGGGCCCGCTGGGCGCTCTGCAGGGAGCAGTCGAAGCTCACCAGCATCTGCCCGGCCTTGAAGGCCTGGCCGGGCTTGACGGTGATGCGGCTCACCTTGGCCCCGATCTCGGCGGCCAGGGTGGTGTAATTGCGCGGCGCGAGCTGGGCCCGGATATCCTGCTGCTCGAGGGACAGTGCCGCAGGCTTGGGTGGTGCAGGCCGGGCCGCCGGCGCCTGGGCCAGGGCCGAGCCACCCGCAAGAAGGGTGGCGACGAGGAACAGGGGCTTCATTGGGCCGCGTTCTCCACCGTGGCCGCAGGAAGCTTGAAAGCCTGCCAGTCGCCGAGGGACTGGTCGATCACACGGGTGAGCGCCTCGAGGGAGATGTCGTTGAGACTGCCGACCTGGGGTTCCAGGCCGAGCGTGGTCTGCAGCCGTCCGGATGCGGCGTGCATGTTCGACAGGGCCTGATTGCGCCGCAGCAGGGACAGGATGGCCGCGGTACGGCTGGAGATCTGGTACAGGCGCCCATCCTTCTCGGCGGCAGCGGTGACGTTGGCCAGTTTGTACATGCGGCTGTCCACGCCCCAGATCCGGTCCGCCCGCAGGTATTGCAGACGGGCCCCTTCGTATTGGTGGAGGGCCAGATGCACCTGGGTCACGACCGCCATCTGCACCGCCATGCGCCGGAACTCGGAGAGCTGCTCGCCTTTCTCGGCCAGGTCCTTGACCGCCGGGGCAGAGAGCAGGTTGAGCAGGTTCCAGCTGATCCGCACGCCACCTTCGCGCCAGTCGTTGTTGATCAGGTAGCTGTTCGTGTCGCCACGGTAGCCATAGTTGAAGCTCACCCCAGGCAGCAGCTTGAGCAGGCTCTTGCGGGTTTCGGTGGCGGCGATGCGCACGTTGTAATGTTGCTCACGCAGGTCTGCGTTGTTGCCGATGGCGACTTCTTCCAGGCGTTCCGCGGGGATCTTGATGGGTTCCATGGACAGATCGCCGCTCGGCTCCACCAGGGTGTAGTTCTCGCCTGGCGGCAGGTTGAGCAGGCCCGCCAGCTCCACCCGGGCGAGGGACAGCTCCTGTTCGATGCCTTCCAGGGTGCGCAGGTTTTCGAGCATGGCACGTTGGTAGCGCAGGGCTTCAGAGGGGGATTTGACCCGCTCCTCTTCGAGGGTCTCGGCCTTCTTGAGGGCGTCTTCCGCCTCGGCCAGGGTTTCGCGGACCTCATCGCGCAGCTTCTGGGCGCTGAGGGCGCGCCAGTAGGTGCCGCGGATGGTCTGGATCAGCTGGTGGGTGGCCTTGCGGCGTCTCTCCGTGGCGATCAGGACCCGGTCGGCCTGCTGGGTGGCGTTGTAGTACGAGAGACCGAAGTCCAGCACGTTCCAGGCCAGCCCGAACTCGGTCATGGTGTGGGACTTGTCGGAGGAGATGTACGGATTTGCCAGGGAGGGCAGACCGGTCACCGAGTCGACTGCGCGGGCCACGTTGTACCTGTCGCGGCTGCTGTAGTCGGCACCTGCGGTGAGGCGTGGCAGCAGGTCGAAGCGGGCCACATCCAGCTGGCCGAGGGAGTAGCTTTGCTCCATCAGGCGCATGCGGTGGTCAAGGTTGTACTTGAGGCCGCGGGCGATGGCTTCCGACAGGGTCAGCGGGCCGGTCAGCGCGGGTGTTTCCGCTTTGCTGCGCGTTGCGTCGGCGTCGGCGGCCTGGCGGATCTCTTCGCTGCCGAGGGGCTTGGGGGTGATGGCACAGCCACTGCCGACCAGGGTCGCAGCCAGTAGCGTGAGGGCGAGGGGGAGGGCAGAGGCCCGGGGGGTCCTGGTCATGGCGTCATCAAGGGCAGGTGGCTGGGATAGTGGGAGCGTTGCGATCGGGCGTGTCGTAAGCGGCTGGGCAGACGTTTTATTACTGACATTAAATTTTACATTTAATGTGCTCGCGCGAATCTATCGGCGGGAGGGTGGGTTTCTTGAAGCCTTTTGTGTGTGATCTGCCCCCCTGAACCATTTTTTCTGACCGGAGGTCATACTTCGCCTATGCAAAAAGAAACGACTTTCTCTTCAGAGGCGCTACTCGACTGCATCCGCGCGGTTCTGCCTGCCCAGCGGCAGGCTCAGCGCGACCTGCCGCGACTGGCCCGGCGCCTGCATGGCCTGATCGCCGCCGACCAGCTGCCCGACCGTCTGGACGCCTGGCGGGCGCTCAATGCATGGCTGGCCGGTGGGGCGCTGTGGAACGATGTCTACATCGATTCTGCAGACGTGCATGGTTCTGCCACCCAGCGCTTCGCGGTGCTGATGGATGTGCTGGCTGCCCATCCCGATCTGGCTGCCGCGGTGCGTGGCGCCCTGCGGCGGATTCTCGATGAGACCGAGGGCGGCAACCTCTTCGGTGAGGTCGGTATCCCCAGCGATCGGGGCTTTCTGTCGGAGTTCGGCGACCGCCTCACGTCCAAGCTGATCCCCTTGCCCCGCGATGATCACGATCTGGGCCACCTGATGGGGCGCAGCTATGGGCGCCGGCGCGACCTGACCCTGATCCGCGGCCTGCAGCCCTCCACGCTGCAGCGGGCGGTGGACCTGCTGTTCCCGGTGGATGAGCCGGAGATGACGGCCGCCCTCGGGCGTGCCATGGCCGATGGCTTCCGGCTGCTGCTGGCGCGGCTGCAAGGGCAGGGCCTGTCCCTCAAGCTGCGGGCCCGTAGCCAGCCTGGCCCGGTGGCCCGCTCGCCCTTCCGGCGGCTCGCCGCCAGTGGCGAGAACCTGTTGTGTGCCTGGGAGCAGGGACGGCTGTCCGGGCAGCTGCTGGACAGCTGGAAGGCCGATGTGGAGTCCTGCCGGGAGGAGATGCACCTGATCTCGACCCGGCTGGAATCTGAAGGCATCAGCGTGGACATCGTCTATGGGCTGGACGTGCTGGATCGCTGCCTGGGCCGCATGGAGGCCATCGTCGCCGTGATGGCCGCCGGGCGCGAGTCGCCGGGGCCGGTGCTGACCCTGCTGCAGCAGCTGGCCTATGCGGCGCACGACAGCACCAGTCTGCGCCACCTGGTGCGCAGCAACCTGCAGCGCCTGCAGCGCCGCATCGTCGACCGGGCGGGCAAGACCGGTGAGCACTACATCGCCGAGACCCCCGCCGACTACCGCCATATCTGGGCGGCCGCGGCGGGCGGCGGCCTGCTCACGGTCGGCACGGCGGCCATGAAGATGGCGATCGCCGGGGCGGGGCTGGCGCTGTTCCTGGAAGGGCTGGCCTCGGGCCTCAACTACGCGGTGAGCTTCCTGATCCTGCAGGCCCTTGGGCTGATCCTCGCCACCAAGCAGCCGGCCATGACGGCGGCCGCCTTCGCGGCGATCATCCGCGACCGCAAGGGCAGTGAGCGCCTCGATGTGATCGTCGATGCCGCCGCGGCGATCTGCCATTCACAGCTGGCGGCGACCATCGCCAACGTGGTGGTGGTGGCCAGCGGGGCCTATGCCTTCGATGCGGTGTGGCAGTGGATTACCGGCCACTCCTACCTGAGCACGGCGGAAGCGACCTACGTCTTCCATGCGCTGAGTCCGGTCGATAGCGGCACCGTCTTCTACGCCGCGCTGACAGGCTGCATCCTCTACCTTGCAGCCCTGGTCGGGGGGTGGGTGGACAACTGGGCGGTCTATCACCGCCTGCCCCAGGCGATCGCCGAGCATCGCCTCGGCCAGCGTTTCGGCCAGCTGCGCATGATCCGTCTGGCGGGCGTGGTGTCCCGCAACATGTCGGGCTGGGCCACCAACATCTCCCTGGGCTTGATGCTCGGCATGACGCCGGTGCTGGGCAAGTTCTTCGGCCTGCCCCTGGATGTGCGCCACGTGACCCTCAATTCGGGGATCCTCAGCCTCGCCACGTCCTCCCTCGATGTGGAGTGGATCGGCACGGGGCTGCTGACCCTGGCGGTGCTGGGCGTGGCGGTGATGTTCGTGCTGAACCTGGGCGTCAGCTTTGCCTTGTCCCTGCTGACCGCGGTGCGCGCCTACGACCTGTCCGGCGATGACCTGAAGGAGCTGCGTCGTCGCCTGTGGCAGCGGATGCGCACGCGGCCGCGTGATTTCCTGATGCCGCCGCGCCGTCCGGCGCCGGCGCACGAGGCCCACTGAGCCTCCTGGCGGCGCCCCCGGTGCCGGGGCGACGGGACGGGGCCTCAAGCTTGGCGGCGCTCCGCCGTTAAGCTTCGCAGCCATCGGCATCGGCCCTGCCTCTGCGGGACGATGCCTGATGCCTGCAAGAGCTTGCCGTCTATGATTCCCACTGCGGCCGATGTCGCCCGAGAGTCCCCATGAACGCGCCCCAACCCAATCTACACGTCAAGGCCCGCGGTTCCAGCGAACTGGCTCGCATCGTTCGCGTGAACGAGGAGATCAAGGCCATCGTCGCCACCGCCTTCCGCATCAACCTGATGGCCCTCAACGCCATCTTCCTGGCCAAGCGGGCAGGTAATGCGGCCCTCGGCTTCGGTGTCCTGTCCAATGAGCTGCGCCGTTTCGCCCAGGATCTGACCCGCAACATGGCGTCCCTGCGGGACATGACCTCCGGTTCTGTCGGAAATGTCACGGGCGTGGTCCAGTACCAGCGTAATTCGGCGATCCTGGCCGAGGCCATCCGCCTCAGCGGCGAGGGCGTGCCCGGCGCACGGGAGGCCTGCCGCCGCGGTGTGGCCCGCCTGTCGGCCCAGCAGGCCAAGCTGCGCGCGCTGGACATCCGCCTGCGCTCCGCCGTGGAGGAGACCCAGCAGCTCGTCGAGCTGGGCGGGGTGCTGGCCCGATCGGCCAAGATCGAGGCGGCCTATGGCGGTACGTTCAGTCCGGCGCTGATGCAGGTATCGACCGATTTTGCGGAAGTGATCGCCCAGATCAAGCGCTCACTGGAAATTCTCGGCAAGGAACGCCTCGTTAAGGACTAGGACAGACCATGAAGCAGGCCCACTGCATTTTCGAAGAAGACGACCACCGCTGGCTGGCGATCGCCCGCGACCCGAGCAAGCCCGGCCATATCATCGACACCAACGAGTACGTGGTGGTCAAGGGCAAGGAAGCCCTGCTCTGCGATCCGGGCGGCATCGAGATCTTCCCGTCGGTGTTCTCGGCGCTTTCGGCGGAGTGCGATCCGACCCGCCTCGCGGGGATCTTTTCGTCCCACCAGGATCCGGACATCATCTCCTCGCTGGCCCTGTGGCTGGAGTTCAAGCCTGAGCTCAAGTGCTACATCAGCTGGTTGTGGCAATCCTTCCTGCCCCACTTCGGTGGCGAGGAGAGCACCTTCGTGCCCATCCCCGACCCGGGCATGACGATCCAGCTGGGCGGCGTCGAGCTTCAGGCCATTCCGGCCCATTACCTGCACTCCTCGGGTAACTTCCATCTGTATGACCCGAAGGCGAAGATCCTCTTCTCGGGGGATGTGGGCGCGGCGCTGCTGCCGGCCGACCACAATGGTCTGTACGTGGAGGACTTCGGTCGCCACATCCGTCACGCCGAAGCCTTCCACAAGCGCTGGATGGGCTCCGACAAGGCCAAGCGCGACTGGTGCGAGCGGGTCTCGCGCCTGGAGATCGACATGATGGTGCCCCAGCACGGCGCCATCTACCGTGGCGCGGATGTCCAGCGCTTCATCAACTGGTTCTCGGCACTGGAAGTCGGCGTCCTGCGCAGCTAAAGTCCAGGGTCCCGCCCTGGCGGGGCCCGGTCGCCCGTCCTGCGGTTGCCGGCTTACGCGGACTCGAGGCGACATGTACCTGATTCTCAAGCATCTTCACGTGACCTGCGTCGCGCTCAGCGGCGCGGGCTTCCTTCTTCGCGGGATCTGGTCGCTCAGCGGTTCAGCGCTGCTGCGGGCCCGGTTGACCCGCGTGCTTCCCCACCTCATCGACTCCTGCCTGTTGGCCAGTGCCATCGCCCTGGCATGGATGGCCGGGCAGGCGCCCTTCGTGAATGGCTGGCTGACGGCCAAGGTGATGGGCCTGCTGGCCTACATCGGCCTGGGCATGGTGGCGCTCAAGCCGAGCCGCCCTCGCGGCGTGCGGATGATGGCGTTCGTGGCCGCGCTGGGCGCCTTTGGCTACATCGTGTCGGTGGCGCTGACCAAGAACCCGCTGGGCTGGCTGGCCGCCCTTGGGGTGGCGGCCTGAGGGCTCAGTTGCTGGCGTGGTGGTTGAGGATGCGCTTGAGGCCCGGCGTGTCGAGGATGCGGATGTGCTTCTGCTGCACGGCCACCAGGCCTTCTTCCTGAAAGCGTGAGAAGGCCCGGGACACGGTCTCGAGCTTGAGCCCCAGGTAGGAGCCGATCTCGTCGCGGGTCATGCGCAGGTGGAACTCGGACGGGGAGAAACCCCGTGCCGTGAAGCGCTGCGACAGGTTGAGCAGGAAGGCGGCCAGACGTTCCTCGGCGCGCATCGAGCCGAGCAGCATCATCACGCCGTGGTCGCGCACGATCTCGCGGCTCATGATCTTGTGAAACTGGTGCTGCAGGCTCTCCACCTGGCGGGACAGCTCCTCCAGGCGGCCGAAGGGGATGACGCAGACCTCGCTGTCCTCGAGGGCGATGGCGTTGCAGGAGTGATGCTCGCTGCTGATGCCGTCCAGACCCAGCACCTCGCCGGTCATCTGGAAACCTGTCACCTGGTCGCGCCCGTCCTCGAGGATCACGTCGGTCTTGAACGATCCTGCACGGATCGCGTAGATCGCCTCGAAGGGGTCGCCAGAGCGGTAGAGATGCTGCTGGCGCTTGATCTTGCGGCGGCTGCCGACCAGTTCGTCGAGCTGGTCCACCTCACGCGGATCGAGGCCGAAAGGAAGGCACAGTTCCCGCAGGTTGCACTGGGAACAGGCCGTCTTGATCTCCATCGTCGTTGCCGGAACTGCCGATTTCATCTGCACGCGCATCACCTGAACAGGGGCTGTGTATCAACGTTTGGACCCCTTTGATCCACGTCAATACGATTTTTGGACGATTCTGCGATTGTTCGACGCAACCGACAGAAGCACATCCATGAATACAACTCAAAAAGACCTGATTTTCGATCCGGAACTCATTCGCAAGTTCGATGTGAATGGACCCCGGTATACGTCCTATCCGACGGCGGACCGCTTTGTCGAGGCGTTCAACTCCGAAGCGTTGAGCGACTGGCTCGGCAAGCGGACCATTGGCGGAATCGGCAAACCGCTCTCATTATACTTCCACATCCCCTTCTGCAATACGATCTGCTACTACTGCGCCTGCAACAAGATCATCACCAAGGATCACGGGCGTTCAGCCAAGTACCTGAATTACCTCGAGAAGGAAGTGGATCTGCAGGTGGCCAGCCTGGAGGGGCCGCGGGAAGTGCTGCAGCTGCACCTGGGGGGCGGCACACCCACCTTCCTGTCCCACGACGAACTGCGGCAGCTCATGGGGATCGTGCGCAAGCACTTCACCCTCGTGCCGGACGGCGAGTATTCGATCGAGGTGGACCCCCGCAAGGTGGATGAGCCCACCGTGGCGCTGCTCGCTGAGCTCGGCTTCAACCGCATGAGCGTCGGCATCCAGGACTTCAACCCGGATGTGCAGAAGGCCGTCAACCGGGTGCAGAGCGAGGAAGAAACCCGCCTGGTGATCGATGCCGCGCGGGCCCACGGCTTCAAGTCGATCAGCGTGGACCTGATCTACGGGCTGCCCAAGCAGAACGTGATCAGTTTCAACCGGACCCTCGAGCAGATCCTCAGCCTGTCGCCGGATCGCCTCTCGATCTACAACTATGCGCACCTGCCGAGCCTGTTCAAGCCGCAGCGGCGCATCATCGATGCCCAGCTGCCCTCCGGCGAGACCAAGCTGCAGATCCTGCAGCTGGCGATCCGTCGCCTGACCGAGGCCGGCTATGTGTACATCGGCATGGACCACTTCGCCAAGCCGACCGACGAGCTCACCACGGCCCAGCGCCAGGGGCGGCTGCACCGCAACTTCCAGGGCTACTCCACCTACGCGGAGTGCGACCTGATGGCCTTCGGCGTGTCCGCCATCGGCAAGGTCGGCCCCACCTATGCCCAGAACGTCAAGACCCTGGACGAGTACTACGACATCCTCGACACGGGCCGCCTGCCGGTGCTGCGCGGCATCGAACTGACCCCGGACGACCTGCTGCGGCGGGCCATCATCCAGGCCCTGATGTGCCACTTCGAGCTGTCCATCGAGTCCATCGAGATCGCCCACCTGATCGACTTCAAGAAGTATTTCGCGGCCGAGCTGGCGGACCTGCGCGAGATGGAGAAGGGTGGCCTGCTGCGCATCGACGACCAGTGGATCTCCGTGCTGCCCGCCGGGCGCATGCTGGTCCGGGCGATCGCCATGGTCTTCGACCGCTACCTGCGCTCCGACCGGGAGCGCACCCGCTACTCCAAGGTGATCTGAGCGCCATCGGCCCGTCTGCGTCGCGGCGGGCTAGAATGGCGGCCGAAACGGTCTTCCCCGCGCCCCGCGATTCCGTGGGGCGCTTTGTTTTTTGCAGGTCCTGAGCCCATGCCTGAAACCGGCTACCTCGCAGTCTTCCTCATCGGTCTCCTCGGTGGCACCCACTGTGTGGGGATGTGCGGCGGCATCGTCAGCGCGCTCACGGTGCAGATGCCCGGCCAGAAGCGCCGGGAGTGGCCGCTCCACCTGGCCTACAACATCGGGCGCATCACCAGCTACACGGCGGCCGGCGCGGCGATGGGGGCGATCGGCACGGTCGGCATGCTGTTCAACGACCTGCTGCCGATCCAGCTCGGACTCTACGTGGCCGCCAACCTGATGCTGGTAGCCCTGGGGCTGTACCTCACCGGCTTCACCCGCGCTCTGGCCCCGGTGGAGCGCCTCGGTCAGCGCCTGTGGTCGCGCATCCAGCCCCTGACGCGGCGCTTCCTGCCGGCCCGCAGCGTGTCCCAGGCCCTGCCGCTGGGCATGCTGTGGGGCTTCCTGCCCTGCGGCCTGGTTTACAGCGTGCTGGCCACCGCTCTGGTCACCGGCGCGGCCGAGCGGGGCGCCGGCCTGATGCTGGCCTTCGGCCTCGGCACCCTGCCCAACCTGATGCTGGCCGGCCTGCTCCTCAAGCGCCTGCGCGACGTGGTGCGGAACCAAGCGGTGCGTACCGGGTCTGGTCTGGTGGTGCTGGGGTTCGGCGTTTATGGCCTGGTCACCGCGCCGACTCTGGGCAGCAATCTCTGGAATGGCGTGGTGTGCCATTTTTGAGGATGGTGCGGGAATGGGCGGGATGTCAGGGGCGGAGGGCGAGGGGCGCTACGATCTTCCGGTAACGGGCATGAGCTGCGCCGCCTGCGCGGTACGGCTCGAGAAGGTCCTCAACCGCCTGCCGGGTGTGCAGGCCGAAGTCAATTTCGCCACCGGCAAGGCGAGGCTCCGGGCGGCAGCCGAGTCGGCGCCGCCGAGCGACATCCTGGCGGCGATCCGCAAGGCCGGCTTCGACGTGGCCCCGTCGGTACTCGACCTGGACCTCGGCGGCATGAGCTGCGCCGCCTGCGCCGCGCGCATCGAGAAAGTCCTGAACCGTTTGCCGGGGGTCGAGGCGAGCGTCAATTTTGCGGCCGAGACGGCCCGCGTGGGCTACACCCCGGGGCTGGCCGATCCGGCCACCATCGTCGCCGCCGTGGCGCGTGCCGGCTTCAGCGCCACGCCCATTGCCGGGCGCGACCGTGAGGCCGACAAGGCGCGCAAGGCTGAAGCCCTCAAGGCGGAGGCCAGGGGCTTCCTGGTCGCCGCGCTGCTCACGCTGCCTTTCCTGGCCCAGATGATCTGGATGTTCGCCGGTGACGCGGCGGCTCACCACGACGAGCTGCTGCCCCGCTGGCTGCAGTGCCTGCTGGCGACCCCGGTGCAGTTCTGGATCGGCCGCCGCTTTTATGCCGGGGCGTGGTCGTCCCTGCGCGGCGGGGGGGCCAACATGGACGTGCTGGTGGCTCTGGGCACCAGCGTGGCCTACTTCTTCAGCCTGGCGGTGGTGCTGCTGGGCCGCCACGACCTGCACGTGTATTTCGAGGCCTCGGCCAGCATCATCACCCTGGTCCTGCTCGGCAAGCTGCTCGAGGCCCGGGCCAAGGCCGGCACGTCGGCGGCCATCGAGGCCCTGCTGCGCCTGCAGCCGGCCACCGCCCGCATCGAGCGGGACGGCCAGTGGGTCGAGGTGCCGGTGGCGCAGGTGGTGGCCGGCATGGTCTTCATGCTGCGCCCGGGGGATGCCGTGCCGGTGGATGGGGAGGTGCTGGAGGGTGAATCCTCCGCCGACGAGGCCATGCTGACCGGCGAGAGCGTGCCGGTGGCCAAGCACCCCGGCGACAAGGTCTTTGCGGCCACCGTGAATGGTGACGGCGTGTTGCGTTGCCGGGCCACCGGAGTGGGCGCCGAGACGCTGCTGGCCGGCATCGTGCGCCTGGTCGAGCAGGCCCAGGGCGGCAAGCCGGCGGTGCAGCGGTTGGCCGACCGCATCTCCGCGGTGTTCGTGCCGGTGGTGGTGGGCATTGCGCTGCTGACCTTCGGAGTCTGGTGGTGGCTGGGCGGCGAACTGGCGCCAGCCCTGGTGAATGGCGTGGCGGTGCTGGTCATCGCCTGTCCGTGCGCCCTTGGCCTGGCCACGCCGACGGCGGTGATGGTCGGCACCGGGCAGGGGGCGCGGGCCGGCATCCTGGTGCGCAATGCGGAGGCCCTGGAGCTGGCCGAGAAGATCGCCGTGCTGGTGGTGGACAAGACCGGCACCCTGACCGAGGGCCGCCCGGCGGTGCTGGCGTTGCGGATGGCGGACGGCGTCGAGCGCGGCACCCTGCTGCGCCTTGCCGCCAGCCTGGAGCAGACCAGCCATCATCCCCTGGCCCGCGCCGTGGTGGAGTGTGCGAGCGAAGGCGGTCATGGCCTGCCCGCCGCCGAGGCCGTGCGGGCGGTGGCCGGGCGCGGGGTGGCTGGGCGTGTCGAGGGGCAGGCGGTGCTCGTCGGTTCGCCGGAGTTTCTGGCGGAGGAGGGCATGGCCGTGCCACCCGCCTTGCTGACGCCCCTGCTGGACAGCGGGCTGACGCCGGTGGCGGTGGCGGCCGATGGTGCGGTGCTGGGCGTGCTCGGCATCGCCGATCCCCTGCGCGCCACCTCGAAGGCTGCGGTGGCGCGCCTGAAGGCGCTCGGGGTGCGGGTAGTGATGCTGACCGGCGATCACCCGGCGGCGGCGGCGCGCATTGCCGCCGAGGCCGGCATCGACGAGTTCAGGGCGCGCGTGATGCCGGAGGGCAAGGCGGCCGCGGTGGAGGCGCTGCGCCGCGAGGGGCGGGTGGCGATGGTGGGGGACGGTATCAACGACGCCCCGGCCCTGGCTGCGGCCGACGTGTCCTTTGCCATCGGCGCCGGCTCTGATGTGGCCATCGAGGCGGCCGACCTGACCCTGGTGCGTAACGATCTGGCCAGCGTGGCGGACGCCATCTCCCTGTCCCGCGCGACCCTCGGCAAGATCCGCCAGAATCTGTTCTTTGCCTTCATCTACAACATCCTCGGCATTCCGGCGGCGGCCCTCGGCCTCCTCAATCCGGTGATCGCCGGGGCGGCGATGGCCATGAGCTCGGTGTCGGTGGTCAGCAATTCCCTGCTGCTCAGGCGCTGGCGCGCCGGCGGCGATTGAGTTTTTCAGACGAAAGGAAGCACGATGGACGAGGTTGTCATCAAGGTGGGCGGCATGAGCTGCCAGGGCTGCGTGAAGAACGTCACCGGCGCCCTGTCCGCCACTCCGGGCGTGGGCACGGTGCAGGTGTCGCTGGAGCAGGGCGAGGCGCGGGTCAGCTACGATCCGGCCAGGGTCTCGGCCAATGCACTGCGTGCAGTGATCGAAGAAGCCGGTTTTGATGCAGCTTGAGTGCAGCCTGAGTGCGTCCGGGCTTGCGGGTTTTATCCGGTAGTCACGCAGCTCCACTATAATGGCGAGCTGTCTTATATCTAATAACGGGAGGTAGTGATATGGGTTTCGATCAGGTCAAGGCCGGCAAGGACGTTCCGAACGACATCAACGTGATCATCGAGATCTCCGCTCAGGGCGATCCGATCAAGTTCGAAGTGGACAAGGACAGCGGCGCTGTCTTCGTTGACCGCTTCATGGGCACCTCCATGCGCTACCCGCTGAACTACGGCTACGTGCCCCACACCATCGCCGGCGACGGTGACCCGGTGGACGTGCTGGTCGTGACCCCCTTCCCGCTGCAGCCGGGTGTGGTCATCCGCTGCCGTCCGGTGGGCGTGCTGAAGATGGAAGACGACGGCGGTGTGGATGCCAAGGTCGTGGCCGTGCCGGTGTCCAAGCTGACCCCGCTGTACGACAAGGTGCAGACCACCGACGACCTGCCCGAGCTGCTGATGAAGCAGACCGTGCACTTCTTCGAGCACTACAAGGATCTCGAGCCCGGCAAGTGGGTCAAGGTTCTGGGCTGGGGCACCGTCGAAGATGCCAAGCAGGAAATCCTGAACGGCCTGGCTGCTGCCGCCGGCAAGTAATCCGCCGCCGCGCAGGACGTCAAAGGCCCGCCTCGTGCGGGCCTTTGTGTTTATGGCGACGGGCGGGCCGCGTCAGACCGCCTGGCCGGCGGCGTGGCCGGAGGCCCAGGCCCACTGGAAGTTGAAGCCGCCCAGGTGGCCGGTCACGTCCATCACCTCGCCGACGAAGAACAGCCCGGGCTGTTTGCGTGCTTCCATGGTCTTGGAGGACAGCTCGCGGGTGTCCACCCCGCCCAGGGTCACCTCGGCCTTGGCATAGCCCAGCGTGCCGTTGGGCGTGATGGCCCAGCCCGACAAGGCCTCGGCGATGGCGTCCAGCTCCTTGCCGTTGAACTGGTGGGTGGGCTTGTTCCAGCCCCGCTGGTCGCAGAAGGCCTGGGCGAAGCGCTTGGGCAGGCGTTCGGTGAGCAGGTTGGCGAGCAGGCTCTTGCTGCGCGCCCGCTCCTCCAGCCAGGCGCGCACGTCTTCGGCCGGGAAGAGATTGACCGTGACCTGGCTGCCGCCGTCATCGCCACCATAGTCGCGGGCCTGCCAGTAGGACGAAACCTGCAGAATCACCGGGCCGGACAAGCCCCGGTGGGTGAACAGCAGGTTCTCGCGGAAGCGCCCGGCGCCGCATTCGGCCACCGCGTCGAAGGCCATGCCGGCAAGCTCCTTGTAGATCGACAGCTCCTCGGGTGGCAGGGTCAGCGGCACCAGGGCCGGCTTGGGGGCCACCATGGCCAGGCCGAACTGCTCGGCGATCTTGTAACCCAGGGGGGAGGCGCCGATCTTGGGGATCGACAGGCCGCCGGTGGCCACCACCAGGCTGGCGCATTCGAAGCGGCCCCGGCTGGTGTCGAGCACGAAGCGCGCCGCCGGCTCATCACCTGCCGTCACCGCCAGCAGGGTGGCCGGCATCGCCCAGTCCACCCGGCCGTCCTCGCATTCGGCGCGCAGCATGTCGATGATGTCCTGGGCCGAGTCGTCGCAGAACAGCTGGCCATGCTCCCGCTCGTGCCAGGCGATGCCGTGGCGGCTGATCAGTTCCAGGAAGTGCCCCGGGGTGTAGCGTGCCAGGGCCGAGCGGCAGAACTGGGGGTTGCGGGACAGGTAGTTGCCCATGCCCACATCCAGGTTGGTGAAGTTGCAGCGCCCGCCGCCGGAGATGCGGATCTTCTCGGCCAGCTTGTCGGCGTGGTCGAGGATCAGCACCCGGCGACCCCGCTGGCCGGCCTGGGCGGCGCACATCATGCCGGCGGCGCCGGCACCGATCACGATGACGTCGTAGCGGGTGGAGCGGGGTGCTTGATTCATGGGGGCGGGGAAGGGCGGAGCGAGGGGCCGGAGGATAGACCGATGTGCGGGCAAGGGCAAACCTGGCACATCCTGTTGCAACCCGTCATTTCCAGGTCACGTCTGCCCTGCTAGGCTTCCGGGATACAGGGAATGCTCGCCCGCGCAGCCTGCGCGGAGAAAAAGGGACACGAACAACATGGGTCAGAAAACGCGCGTCACCGGTCGTGCCGCCAAGTGGGCCATCGGAGGCGCAGTGGCCTTCGGGGTGCTTGGGGTGGTGGGTTTCCTGGTGGCGCCTCCCCTCGTCAAGTCGCTGGCGGAGCGCCAGCTCGGCGAGATGTTTCACCGCCCGGTCAGCATCGACGGCATCTCGATCAACCCCTATGCCCTGTCCGCCGAGGTGCGGGGCTTCCGCATGCAGGAGCGGGAAGGCGGGCAGACGGCGCTCGGCTTCAGTTCGTTGTACGCCAACGTCCAGCTGGAGTCCCTGTTCCGGGGGGGCGCGGTGGTATCGGAAGTGCGCCTGGTGGAGCCGGTGGTCCGGGTGGTGCGCGAGGAAGGGCTGCGTTTCAACTGGTCCGACGTGATCGACGATATGCTGGCCAAACCCGATGACGGCGGCCAGAGCTACTTCGCGGTGCATAACATCCGCATCGAGCGGGGTCGGATCGATTTTGACGACAAGCCCGCCGGCCAGCAGCACGTCATTGCCGACCTGGAGCTGGGGGTCCCCTTCGTATCGAATCTGCCGGCTCAGGTGGAGACTTTCGTCGAGCCCCTGCTGTCGATGAAGGTGAACGATGCGCCCTTCGAGATCCGTGGCAAGTCGAAGCCCTTTGCGCCGGACCGGGAGTCGGTGGTGGACCTCAAGTTCACCGGTTTTGATCTGAGCCGTTACGCGGACTACCTGCCTGGGGACAAGCCCTTCCGGCTGGCGTCGGCCCGCCTGTCCTCCGATTTGCAGCTGTCCTTCGCCCAACCGCCGGGCGGCACGCCCGATGTGGTGGTGAAGGGCGCGCTTGGCCTGGATGAGGTGGATCTGCGCCATGCCGATGACCGCCCGGCCCTGCGCCTGGGCAGTCTCAAGCTGGGCGTCGAGCGGATCGCGCCGTTGGCCCGGGAGATAGCCCTCGGCACGCTGGCCATCGACAAGCCCGAAGTCGTCGTGGCGCGGGACCGCAATGGTCGCCTGAGCCTGCTCGACCTGGTGCCGGCCGGGCAGGGGAGCGCCGCGGTTGCCGAGAAGCCGGCCGACACAGCGTCCAAGCCCCTGGCCCTGAGCCTGGGCGAGCTGCGCCTGACCGGTGGCCAGGTGGACTTCACCGATGCACTGGCCGGCGGACCCTTCCACCGCCGCCTGCAGGACATCCATCTGACCCTGCGCAAGTTCAGCCTGGCGGGCAAGGCGCCGGCCGAACTGGAGGCCGGGCTGGTCACCGATGCAGGCGAGAAGCTGAGTCACAAGGGGACGCTGGCCCTGGCCCCGCTCAAGCTGGCGGGGACTGTGCACCTGGAAGGGCTGGATCTGGTCAGCCCCAGGCCCTATTACGCCCCCTTCCTGCCCCAGGGGGAGATCCAGTCGGGGCGGGCGGACGTGGGCCTGGGCTATGCCTTCGAGCAGGGAGCAGCCGGGGAGCCCCTGCTGCGTGTCGAGGGTGCTGCCCTGACCCTGCGTGATCTGGGCGTGCAGCTCAAGGGGGACAAGACTCCGCTGGCGCGTGTCGGGCTGCTCGAGGTCAAGGATGCCGGGCTCGATCTGGCGGCCCGCCGGGTGGTGGTGGGCAGCGTGGCCGGCAAGGCGACCCGCTTCGCGCTGGTGCGCGACAAGGATGGCAAGCTCAATGCCGCGAGACTGGCCGCCGCGCCCGACACGCCGGCCAGGCCCGTCGCCGTGAAGCCTGCGCCTCGGCCGGCCGGTGCGTCCCGCCCAGTATCGCCTGGCCCGGACTGGCAGGTGGAGGTGAAGCGTCTCGCGCTGGATGAATGGGGGCTGCGCCTGGAGGATCGCACCCTGGCGCCTGCGGTCGTGCTCAATGTGGAGCCCCTCGGCCTGACCGTCGATGGCCTGTCCACCGCCCGTGGCAGCAAGGCCACGCTCAAGCTGCAGGCGGCCGTCAACAAGCGTGGCCGCGTCGGCGTGGCGGGCACTGTCGGTCTCACGCCGCTGGCGGCGGCCCTCGATCTTGACCTGAAGACGGTCGATCTGGGTATGTTGCAGCCCTATGTCACGGAGCAGGTGAACATCGCCATCACCCGCGGCAATGCGAGTGCCCGTGGTCGGCTGGTGTTCGAACAGCCACCCTCGGGTGGGCCCAAGGCGGCGTATCGGGGGAGCTTCACGATCGCCGACTTCGCCTCGGTGGACAAGCTCAATGCGGCGGATTTCCTCAAGTGGAAATCCCTCAATTTCGCCGGCATGGACCTGCGCCTGTCGCCGCTGTCGATCAGCATCGACGAGATTGCCCTGGCGGACTTTTACACCCGGCTGATCCTCAACGCCCAGGGTGGGCTGAACCTGCGGGAGATCACCGCCCAGCAGGCCAGGGAGGCCAAGGACCAGCAACTCGCGGAGAGCCGCAGCCAGGGGGGCAAGGCGCCTTTGCCGCCGGCCGCCGGCGCCGCCCCGGCCGCCCCAGCGGCGCCGCTTCCGCCCATTCTGGTCAAGCGGGTCACCGTGCAGGGCGGCAACATCGCCTTCAGCGACCGTTTCGTGCGGCCGAACTACGACGTCAACCTGACCGGCATGGGGGGCAGCCTCACCGGCCTGTCTTCCGACCCCTCGACCATCGCCAGCCTGGACCTGCGGGGCAAGGTGGATGATTCTGCCCCGGTCACGGTGGCGGGCAGCTTCAACCCCTTCCGCCAGGACAAGGCCCTCGACATCCGCGCCGCGGTGAAGGATTTCGAGCTGTCCGGGGTGTCCACCTACTCGGCCAAGTACGTGGGCTACGGCATCGAGAAGGGCAAGCTGTCGGCCGAGCTGAACTACAAGGTGGCTGACCGGCGGCTCACCGCGAGCAATCAGGTGTTCCTGGATCAGCTGACCTTCGGCGAGGCCGTCGACAGCCCCGATGCGCTCAAACTGCCGGTGACCCTGGCTGTCGCCCTGCTCAAGAACAGCCGTGGGGAGATCGACCTGAGCCTGCCCATCGGCGGCTCCCTGGATGATCCGGAGTTCAGCGTGGGCGGGCTGGTCTTCAAGGTCATCGTCAATTTGCTGACCAAGGCCATCACGTCACCCTTTGCCCTGGTGGGCTCGCTCTTCGGCGGCAATGCCGAGGAGTTGTCCTGGCTCGACTTCGAGCCGGGCTTCGCCCGCCTGCCCGATGGCGCCGAGACCAAGCTGGCGGCTATCGCCAAGGCGCTGCGGGACAAGCCGGCGCTCAAGCTCGAGATCATTGGTCGGGTTGATCCCGCCCATGATCCGGAGGGGGTCAAGCGGGCCGTGCTGGAGGGCAAGGTGGAGGCACTCAAGGTCAAGGACATGGCCCGCAAGGGCGAGTCAGTGGCTGAGGACGGTGAGGTGCAGGTCACGCCGGCCGAATATCCGGCGCTGCTGGCCCGTGTTTACAAGAATGAGAGCTTCCCCAAGCCACGCAACCTGGTCGGTCTGGTCAAGGACCTGCCGGTGGCCGAGATGGAAAAGCTGATCCTCGCCAACACCACGGTAGGGGCCGACGAGGTGCGCCTGCTGGCCCAGCAGCGCGCGCAGGCGGTCAGGCGCTGGCTGCGGGACAAGGGGCAGGTGCCGGCCGAGCGCATCTTCATCGTTGCGCCCAAGGATGAGGCAGGCAGCGCGCATGCCAAGGCCCGGCCGAGCCGGGTGGATTTCTCCCTCCGCTGATTCGAAAGGAACTCGTCATGCGCCCTGAAAAGCTCGATGAAACTGCGCGTCGCGAGGCGCTGGCCGGCCTCGAGGGCTGGCAGGAGGCCACCGGTCGGGAGGCCATCGTCAAGACCTTCCGCTTCCCGGACTTCAACGCCGCCTTTGCCTGGATGACCCGCGTCGCGCTGATGGCCGAGAAACTCGATCACCACCCGGAGTGGTTCAATGTTTACAACCGTGTCGAGGTGACCCTGAGCACCCACGACGCCGGCGGCCTGACCGAACTGGACCTCAGGCTTGCCCGCTTCATGGACCTCGCCGCAGGCGGCTAGCGCCGTGCTTTGCCGCATTGCGGAATGCTTGTCCGCAGCGAGGGTGCTAATCTTCCAGGGCCGGTGACGCAGCCTCTGCCGGCCCCCGTCGGGCGGGGACAGTACAACAGGCGGATGGATTGCCACAGGGAGAACACAGCCTATGCATCTGACGTTTGACTGGGGAGCCGCTTTTCGTCGCTCACGCCAGTCCGGAGGGCCTGCGGAGAGCGACCAGGCCAGCCGGAGGCGTAGCTGGAAGCGTTTCCCCTACGGTGACCGGATCTACCGCTATGGCGGTACTGCGCTCAAGAGCAACTGGGCACGCCTGCACCGGGGTGACCGGGAGGCCTATCCCAGCGCGGAAGGCCTGGGTGCTTTGATCGATGCCAACCCGGCCCTCGGCCCCAGCTTGCCGCCGGCCTCGGTTGTCGTCCCCTTGCTGGAGGATGCCTGGCGGGCTTACCACGCCGGAGATTTCGCTGACGCGGTTGATCGTGGTCTGGCGGCCGGGCCGGTGGGGCTGGTGGTGTCGGCCCGGGCGGCGGCGGTGTATGCGGCTCATCTCGAGGAGGATGAGTCAAGGCGCGTGGAGATCCTGCGGGACGTGGTGGAGTCCTGCTCGTCTCTGGTCAAACTGGCTCCGAACTGGGCCAACGCCTGGTATGTGTACGGGCTGGCCCTGGGGCGCTTCAGTCAAAACATCTCGGTCGTCCATGCGCTGGCGCGGGGCCTCGGCGGGCGTGTGCGGGAAGCCCTGCAGCGCGCCATCGAGCTCGAGCCCGCTCATGCGGACGCCCATGTCGGCCTGGGTGTGTATCACGCCGAGGTGATCGACAAGGTAGGGTTGATGATGGCGGCGCTGACCTATGGGGCGCGCCGGGATGCCGTCATCGAGCATTTCGAGGCTGCCCGGGCGCTGCATCCCCAGTCGCCGGTGGTGCTGGCCGAATATGCCCGGTCCACCCTGCTGGCCTTCGGAGTGTCCGAATTGAGCAAGGCCCACCGCATCTTCGACGAGGCCGCCGCCTGCCAGCCGGCTGATGCGCTGGAGCGGCTCGATGTGGAGTGGGCCCTGGGCGAGACCGAGTAGCCGCGGGGCCGGGCCCCGGCGGCCGTCAGTTCTTGACGCGGACCAGACGCGCCTTCTCGCGCTCCCAATCCCGTTCCTTCTCGGTCTCCCGCTTGTCGTACTGCTTCTTGCCCTTGGCCAGGCCGATCGTGGCCTTCACCCGACCCTTGGTGTAATGCAGGTCCAGCGTGATCAGGGCATAGCCCGCCCGCTCCACCTTGCCGATCAGTTTGTCGATCTCTTCCGAGTGCAGCAGCAGCTTGCGCGTGCGGGTCGGGTCCGTGGTGATGTGGGTGGACGCGGACTCCAGCGGGGTGATGTGCATGCCGACGATGAAGATCTCGGCGCCGCGGATCACCACGTAGCTTTCCTTGATGTTGGCGCGCCCTTCGCGGATGGCCTTGACCTCCCATCCCTGCAGCACCAGGCCGGCTTCGTACTTGTCCTCGATGAAGTAATCGTGGAAGGCCTTGCGGTTGTCGATGATGCTCATTGGCGTAGGTTTGATACGGCGCGTAAAATCGCTCATTTTAACAGCTAGGTAGTCCGCCCGCGCCCCGATGGCAACCGTCAAGAAAATTGTCCTGATCGAGTTCACGCCGGCCCAGATGTTCGATCTGGTGGACCGCTGTGAGGATTACCCCAAGTTCCTGCCCTGGTGTGGCGGCAGCGAGGTGCATGGCCGCGACGAAAAGGTTACCCAGGCCACGCTGCACATCAACTACCACGGCATCAAGTCGCACTTCAGCACCGAGAACGACAAGGAATACCCCCGGCACATGCACATCCGCCTGACCGACGGGCCCTTCACCCACCTGGACGGCAGCTGGGATTTCATCGCCCTTGGAGATGCCGCCTGCAAGGTGGAGTTCAACCTGCATTACGAGTTCTCCAGCCGCATCATCGAGAAAGCCGTCGGGCCGGTGTTCAGCCATATCGCCAACACCTTCGTGGATTCTTTCGTGAAGCGTGCCGGGCAGGTCTACGGAAAGGCCTGAGATGTCCGACGCCATCCACGTCGAGGTGTGCTACGCGCTGCGCGATCGCCAGGATGTCGTGCAGCTGCGCCTGCCGGTGGGCAGCACCGTGCAGCGGGCGGTGGAGGCATCCGGGCTGCTCCAGAAGCATCCCGAGATCGACCTCGCCAGGACCAACAAGCTGGGCGTCTTCGCCAAGCTGGTGAAGGCCGATACCGTGCTGCGCGACAAGGACCGGGTGGAGATCTACCGGCCGCTGATCGCCGACCCCAAGGAGGTCCGCCGCAAGCGGGCCGAGGAGGGCAAGGTCATGAAGAAGGGCGGCGGCCCGGCGGAGGATGCCGCCGGCTGAGGCCGCTGGCGCTCACTTGCAGGTCTTGTCGATGGCGGCGCGGGTCTTCTCGATCTCGGCAGCACGCTCGTCGTCTTCCATGAAGACGCGCTCCCCGTTGTCGGCAAAGCGGGCGATGCGCTGACCGCTCTCGAGGCCGGCCAGCTGCTGGCGCAGACTGTTGCACATCTGTTGGCGGTTCTGGGCCTGCACCTCGTCGCGGCGGGCCTTTTCCTCGGCCTCGGCGGCTTCCGCCCGGCGCTTGCGGAAGGCCTGTTCCTTCTCCACGTAGGTTTCCTGGGCCGGTGCCTGGCCACGCGCGGCGGGGCTCGCCGGTGCGATCGGCGCGTCGCGCAGCTTGCGGGTCTGGGCGTCGGGAGGCGGGTTGTCCGAGTAATGAACCCGGCCGCTGGCGTCCTTCCAGCTGTAGATACTCTGGGCCGAGGCCATCGGTACGGCGCAGATCAGGAGCAGGGCAAGCAGTCTGGGTTGCATCAGGGGACTCCACTGGGACAAAGCTTTTGCCGGGAGGCGGCAAGCTGCGTATAATACGGATTTGGTTCTAGGGATTAAAGCCATGCGAGTGATCCAGAAGGCGCTGACGTTCGATGACGTCCTTCTCATCCCCGCCCATTCGAGCGTTCTCCCGCGCGACGTCAGCCTTCAGACGAAGCTCACGCGCAACATTACCCTGAATATTCCATTGGTGTCCGCCGCAATGGACACCGTCACCGAAGCACGCCTCGCCATTGCGCTTGCGCAGGAAGGCGGGATCGGGATCGTTCACAAGAACCTGACCCCCAAGCAGCAGGCGGCCGAAGTAGCCAAGGTAAAGCGTTTCGAATCGGGCATCCTCAAGGATCCCATCACCATCCCGCCGACCATGACGGTCCGCGAGGTGCTGACCCTCACCCGTACCCACAAGTTCTCCGGGTTGCCGGTGGTGGACGGCGGCAAGGTGATCGGTATCGTCACCAACCGGGATACCCGCTTCGAGACCAATCTCGATCAGCCCGTCTCCGCCATCATGACCCCCCAGGCCCGCCTGGTGACGGTGCGTGAAGGCGCCAGCCTCGACGAGGCACGCACCCTGATGCACAAGCACCGCCTCGAGCGCGTGCTGGTCCTCAACGATGCGGGCGGCCTGGCCGGTCTGATCACCGTCAAGGACATGATGAAGTCCACCGAGCACCCGCTTGCTGCCAAGGATGGCCTCGGCCGCCTGCGCGTCGGTGCGGCCATCGGCGTCGGTGCCGGCACTGAAGAGCGTGCCGAGTTGCTGGCCGAAGCCGGTGTGGACGTGATCGTGGTCGATACCGCCCACGGGCACTCCCAGGGTGTGCTGGACCGGGTCAATTGGGTCAAGAAGACCTTCCCGCAGGTCGAAGTCATCGGCGGCAACATCGCCACCGCTGCGGCGGCGAAGGCGCTGGTCGAAGCCGGCGCAGACGGCGTCAAGGTCGGCATCGGCCCGGGCTCCATCTGCACCACCCGCATCGTGGCCGGCGTGGGCGTGCCGCAGATCACCGCAGTGGATAACGTTGCCACGGCGCTGGCTGGTTCCGGTGTGCCCCTCATCGCCGACGGCGGCATCCGCTACTCCGGTGACATCTCCAAGGCCATCGCAGCCGGTGCCAACGTCGTGATGCTCGGCGGCCTGTTCGCCGGCACCGAGGAAGCGCCGGGCGAGACCGTGCTGTTCCAGGGCCGCTCCTACAAGTCCTACCGGGGCATGGGTTCCCTCGGCGCCATGCAGCAGGGTGCCGCGGACCGTTACTTCCAGGACAACGAAGGCAACGTGGACAAGCTGGTGCCGGAAGGCATCGAAGGCCGGGTGCCTTACAAGGGCGCGGTGACCGCGGTGATCCACCAGCTGATGGGCGGCCTGCGTGCCTCCATGGGCTACGTGGGCTGCGCCACCATCGACGACATGCGCTCCCGCGCAGAGTTCGTCGAGATCACCTCGGCCGGCATCCGTGAATCCCACGTCCACGACGTGCAGATCACCAAGGAAGCACCGAACTACCACGTGGACTGATCCATCGTTCCGGTAGTGTGCAAGGGCAGCCCGCAAGGCTGCCCTTGTTCGTTTACGCGCCGCGTTGTCGGGCGCCAGGTTGTGCCTCCTGCATCGTCCAGGTTTCATGTCCGGCGATGAAAATCCTTTCCGAGGACGGCCGTCCGCTGAACCTATCCCGGCAAATCGACTCCACTCTCCCATGCTGACCCGAACCCATACCGATTCCAGCTCCGCCGCCGCCGCTCTCGATCCGGTGGTGGAGGTGCAGGGCCTGTCCCGTGCCGTGTCCGTCGATGGTGGCACCGAGCTGCGCATCCTCGATGACGTCTCCTTCCATATTCTGGCCGGCGAGGCGGTGGCCATTGTCGGCGCCTCCGGCTCCGGCAAGTCCACGCTGCTCGGCTTGCTGGCCGGGCTGGATGCGCCCAGCAGCGGCACGGTGCGCATCCGCGGTCAGGATCTGTTCGCCCTGGACGAAGATGGCCGGGCGGCCCTGCGTGGGGCTTGTGTCGGCTTCGTGTTCCAGTCCTTCCAGTTGTTGCCGGCGCTGACCGCGCTGGAGAACGTGATGCTGCCCCTCGAACTGGCCGGCCGGGCCGATGCCCGCAAGGAGGCCGAGGCCTGGCTCGGCCGGGTCGGGCTGGCCGGGCGCCTCGGCCATTACCCGCGCCAGCTGTCTGGCGGCGAACAGCAGCGGGTGGCGGTGGCCCGAGCCTTTGCGCCGCGTCCGGCCCTGGTGCTGGCCGACGAGCCGACCGGCAACCTGGACGTGGCCACCGGCGAGGCGGTCATCGAGCTGATGTTCTCCCTGAACGTGGAGTCCGGTACCACCCTGGTGCTGGTGACCCACGACAACGCCCTGGCCGCCCGCTGCGGGCGCAGCCTGCGGCTTGCCGCCGGACGGCTGGTTTAGGGGCGTGTAGGGGCGGCTTCAGCCGCCCGCGCACTCCGGATCCGGCACCTGAGGGCGGCTGAAGCCGCCCCTACGGTCACAGATCCAGGAAGCTGCCTTCCTTCAGGCCGCAGCGCTTGAGGATGGCGCGCCCGGCAGCCACACCGCTGCGTACCGCCGACTCCAGGGTGGCGGGGTAGTCCGAGGCGACGTAGTCGCCCGCCAGCCACACGCCCGGCTCGGCGGTGGCGGTGGCGGGGCGGGCGAGGCCTGGCGTGCAGGCGAAGGTGGCCCGTTTCTCGGTGATGATCTGCGACCACTTGAGGGTCGGCAGGCGGCCGAGGGCGTCCTGCAGTTCCTCCAGCAGGGCGATCTCGAGGGCCTCGCGGCTGATCTCCTGGTGGGCGCCGCGGGCGCTGATGACCACGCTGACCAGTCCCTCCGGTCCGCCCAGCGCTGCGCGGTCGAAGGCCCACTGCCCGTAGCCGCCGCTGAGGCCGATCATCGGCTCGGGGAAATGCACCGGGCCCTCGAAGGCCAGCCAGGCGGTGACGATGGGCTCGTGCTTCAGCGCGGCGACCTGCTCGGCCAGCGGGGCGAGGGTGGGCACCGACTGGAGCAGCGGGACGGCGTGATAGGGCGCGGTGGCGATCACCACGTGATCATGCAGGTTCTGCCAGGGGTCGCCGTCCAGGCGGTAGGCCTTGCCGTCCTCGTCCCAGCGGATCGACGCGATGGCCTCGGTGGTGCGCACCTGATGCCCGCGCATGGCCAGCCAGCGGGAGGCCGGCACCGGGAACAGCTCGGACAGGTCCACCTTGGGGATCAGCAGGTCGGAGGCCGAGGCGGAAGCCGCCAGGCTGTCGCGCAGCACATGGGCAAAGACCTGGGCCGAGGCGCTGGCCACCGGGGTGTTGAGGGCGGCGACGCACAGCGGCTCCCAAATCAGCCTGGACAGCCTGTCGGTCTGGCCGCTTTCGGCCAGCAGGTCGGCCACGCTGCGGTCGGGCTCGACCCGGAAGCGCTGCTTCTTGAGCTGGCTCATCAGCCGCATCATGGCCCGCTTGTCGGACCAGTCCAGGCCTTTGGCGGTGAGCAGTCCGATCGCCAGATGCAGCGGAGCGGGTAGCGCAGCGGCCTTGAGGCTGCACAGGCCCGGGTATACCAGCGCCAGCCGGCGGGTTTCCAGAACGCTGGGCTTCACCCCCACCAGGCGCAGCAGGCGCAGGGTTTCCTCATAGGCGCCGAGCAGGATGTGCTGCCCGTTGTCGATGCGCTGCTCGTCCTTCTCCACCACCCGCGCCCGGCCGCCGAGGGTGCGCGAGCTTTCGTACAGGAACACCCGGGCGCCCCCGCGGGCGAGGGTCACGGCGGCGGCAAAGCCGGCGTAGCCGCCACCGATGATGCCGACCTGGACAGGCAGGCTCACCGCGATGTCCTCCCCAGGCGCCAGGCGCTGCTGCGCTGCATGACGGCGCTCATCCCAGGAACCAGGTGCGGCCGGCGATCCAGATCTTGCGCAGCGGCGTCAGCGAGGTGCGGCGGTCGAGCACCTGGAAGCCATCCGCCTCGATCTCGTCGAGCAGGGTCCGGTAGATGGCGGCCATGATCAGGCCCGGGCGCTGGGCCTTGCGGTCCTCGGCCGGCAGCTGGGCGAAGGCCTGGTCGTACATCTGGCGCGCACGGGAGGCCTGGAAGGCCATCAGCTGGCGGAAGTTGTCGTCATGCTGGCCGTCGAGGATCTGGCGGGCCGGCACGTTGAACTTCTGCAGCTCCTTGATGGGCAGATAGATGCGGCCGCGGCGGGCATCCTCGCCCACATCGCGGATGATGTTGGTGAGCTGG
Source organism: uncultured Zoogloea sp. (assembly GCA_937967645.1). Taxonomy (GTDB): domain Bacteria; phylum Pseudomonadota; class Gammaproteobacteria; order Burkholderiales; family Rhodocyclaceae; genus Zoogloea. The sequence continues at coordinate 1,702 of CALBTT010000060.1, read as the reverse complement.
AAGGCCAGCCCCAGGTCGTGGGCGTACTTGAGGGTCTGGCGGTTGGTGTAGCCGAAGATCTCGGCCGACAGCAGGCCGACCACGCTGGCCACCCGATAGCAATACAGGTGCAGGGCCTTCCAGTCCAGGTAGCGGGTCTGCTGCAGGTCCATCTGCATGCCGTCGATGATCTCCAGCAGCTGCTCGCGGGGCAGGTTGAAGCGCGTCGACACGTCCTTCAGGGCCTGGCCGACTGGGTGGGTCGGGCTGCCGTCGTGGATCTGCCGCACTTCGTTGCGCCACCAGTCGAGCTTGGTCTGGGCAATCTGCATGTCGTGGCATTCGTCCACCACGTCATCCACCTCGCGGCAGAAGGCGTACAGCGCGGTGATGGCCTGGCGCCGCTCCGGCGGCAGGAACATGAAGCTGTAGTAGAAGCTGGAGCCGCTGCTGGCGGCCTTTTCCTGGCAGTAGGCGTGGGGGTCGGTCATGGGGGCTACCGGGTCGCGGCGCGCCAGGCGAGGCGCAGCCAGTCTGTCTTGCCGAGGCTCGGACGGCGCTGGAATACGTCGTAGCCGTTGGCCTCGATCTTGTCGAGCACGGCCAGCCCGCCCTGCACCACCAGGCGCAGTTCCCAGCCAATGCGGCCGGGCAGGCGACGGGCCAGGGGGGCGCCGTGCAGCATCATGCAGCGGGCCCGCTGGATCTGGAAGTCCATCAGGGCCGTGAACTCGTGGGTGACCTGGCCCCGCGCGATGCAGGCTTCGTCGACACCGAAGCGGGTCATGTCGGCCAAGGGCAGGTAGATGCGTTGCTTCTGCCAGTCCACCGCCACGTCCTGCCAGAAGTTGATCAGCTGCAGGCTGGTGCAGATCTGGTCGGACATGGCCAGGTTGTCCGGCGTGTCGGCCTTGTACAGATGCAGCATCAGGCGGCCCACCGGGTTGGCGGAGCGCCGGCAGTAGTCGAGCAGCTCGTCGAAATCCGCATAGCGGGTCTTGCCCACATCCTGGCTGAAGGCGTCGAGCAGGTCGCGGAACAGTCCCAGGGGCAGCTTGTGGGCGTGGATGTTGCGGCCCAGCCGCTCGAAAATCGGCACCAGGCTCGGGTCGTCGAAGGGGCGGCCCTGTTCGATGGCGATCAGCGCCCGCCGGTAATCGTTGAGGCGGGCCAGGCGCATCACCGGCACGGCATCGCCCTCGTCGGCGATGTCGTCGGCGCTGCGCGCAAAGGCATAGATGGCCTCCACCGGCTCGCGCAGGTGCGCGGGCAGCAGGAAGGAGGCCACCGGGAAGTTCTCGTAATGGTCGACGGGCATGGGCGCGCGGAGTATACCCTGCGCACGCTACGGAACCGACGCTGTAAAGCCTGCTCTGACTGCCCATGCTCGAAATACAAAACCTGTCCCGCCATTTCAACGGTCGTCCGGTGCTGGATGGCCTGTCCCTGAGCCTTTCACCCGGTGAATACGTGGCCATCGTCGGGGAGTCCGGCGTCGGCAAGTCCACCCTGCTCAACCTGATCGCCGGGCTCGACCGGCCCGATGGCGGCCGCCTGTGCCTGGATGGCACCGACTACGGGGCCCTCGACGAGGATGCCCTGACTGCGCTGCGCCGTGACCACCTGGGCTTCGTGTTCCAGGCCTTCCATGTGCTGCCCCACCTGACCGTCGCCCAGATCGGAAGAGCGTCGTGTAGGGAAAGAGTGTAGATCTCGGTGGTCG
>CALBTT010000059.1 GCA_937967645.1 uncultured Zoogloea sp. | reverse complement strand
CGGTTGGCAAGACGGATCTCGCCCTCGTGTTCGTCGATGATCTTCTTGACGATGGCCAGCCCCAGGCCGGTGCCGCGGGCCTTGGTCGTCACGTAGGGCTCGAAGGCGCGCGACAGGATTTCCGGAGGGAAGCCCGGCCCGTTGTCACGCAGGACCAAGTCTACCCGGCGGGCGTCCGCTCGGGTCAACAGGTGGATCTCCGCATCCTCCACCTCGGCCAGCGCATCTTCAGAATTCTGCAAAAGGTTGTGGATGACCTGGCGCACCTGGGTGGCGTCCCCCAGCACGCGGGGCAGATCGCTGCCCAGCTCGGCCTGAATCCGGACCCTGGAGCCCTCGTAGAGCACCAGGACCTCCCGGACCAGGGAGTTGAGATCGAGGGCTGCCATCACGGGGCTGGGTAGCCGTGCGTAGTCGCGGAAGGCGTTGACGAGATTCTTCATGGCCTCCACCTGATTGACGATGGTGGTGGTGGACCGCTCGAGCATCTCCCGGCCTTCCTGGTCGAGGCGGTCGGCCAGCTTGAACTGCAGGCGCTCGGCCGACAGCTGGATCGGCGTCAGCGGGTTCTTGATCTCATGGGCCAGACGGCGCGCCACCTCGGCCCAGGCGGCGGTGCGCTGGGCGGCGATGAGGTGGGTGATGTCGTCGAAGACCACCACCCAACCGCCGCCGGTGTCGTCGGGCAGGCGGGTGCCGTGGAGCAGCAGGGTCTGGGTGCTGCCGTCCGGGTTGGAGAACTCGATCTGCCGGTTCCAGTCCGCATCGCTGCCCAGGAAGCCGTCACGCAGGGCATCGCGGAAATCCTGGTGGGCGTTCCAGTCCTCCAGGCGGACCCGCTCGTAGCCGCTCAGCGGGTCGTTCAGGATGGTCATCGCACCATGGTTGGCGGCCCGCAGGTGGCCATCCGGCGAGAAGGCCAGCACCCCCGCCGACAGGTTGGCGAGCACCCCCTCCAGGTAGGCCCGGTTGCGCTCGACGGCCGCCCGGTTCTTCTCGGCCTGGGCACGGGCGTCCTCGAGCTGGCGGGTCATCTGGTTGAAGGACTGGGTCAGTACGCCCAGCTCGTCCCGGGCCGGCAGGGCCTGGCGCGGGCTGAAGTCCCCGGCGGCCACCGCCTGGGTGCCCTCGGCCAGGATGAAGAGCGGTGCGGCGAGCCTGCGGGTGAGCACAAAGGCCACCGCCACCGCCGCAAACAAGGCCAGCAGCAGCGTGAGGGTAAGGGTAAGGGTGTAGATGCGCTTGAGGCCGTTACGCGCCAGGGACAGCTCCTGGTAATCCCGATGCACCGTCTCGACGCTCTCGGCGTGCATGGCGAAAGCCCGCGGCACGCTCTGGGTCAGCTGCAGGAGCAGGGGCTCGGCGAGGTTGCGCGACGGAATCGGCACGATCACCCGCAAGATCAGCCCCTCCTGGGCATGCCCCTCGACCGCCCGGAAGCCCTTGCTCTGGCGTGCCTGGCGCAGCTGGGCGGCGGTGGGGCGCTCGGGCATCAGGCGATCGAGCTCGGCGTCCGCCGTGACGATGACCCGCCCGCTGGGTGAGAAGACGGTCGCCGTCTCGACGTTGGCCCGCTCACGCAGGTGATTGAGCAGGGTGGAGCGGACCTGGGGCGCCAGTTCCAGCTCCAGCACGATGCGGTCGGCCTTGTCGGCGAGTTGGTCGAGGAGCATCTCCAGCGAGCTGCGACCAAGTTGCAGACCGCTTTCCAGGGCCGCATCGACCCGCACATTGAACCAGGACTCGATGCTTTTGACCGCGAACTGCAGGGACACGGCATACACCAGTACCCCGGGCACCACCGCCATTGCCGCGAAGATGGCCATCAGGCGGAGCTTCAGGCGGGAACCGAAGCGCCGGGCCCGGTATTCCCGCCACAGGCTGCGCAGTTGCACGAAGACCAGGCTGGCGAGCCCGAGTGCAATGGCGCCGTTGAGGGCCAGCAGGAGGGTGTAGTTGCGGGCGAACAGGGGTGTGTTGGCGCTCGCGGTAGCCAGCAGGAAGAGTAGGATGCCCGCGATGGCGGCGGCAACGACCAGGGCGGTGGGTCTCATTTACTGTCCCGCCCTGCGACATAGGTCCAGCGATACCAGTCGGACCCGAGATTCCAATCCTTGCGCCCGAAGGCACTGACCTGGAGCGGCTTGGGCAGCTCGCCCACGTCGAGACGGAAGCGCAGGGCGGCGTTATAGGATCGCCCGATCTTGAGGGCTCCACGATCAGCGATGCCCCAGTTGCGGATGCGCAGCATCGTACGCAGGGCCTCCTCGGCGCTGGCAAAGTTCTGGTGGAGGACCCCCGTGGTCAAGCGGTACTGGCGGGTCAGTGACTGGTAGGACAGGCGATGGGTCAGCGTCTTGCTGACGACCTCCTCGTCCAGCCAGTACCAGCGGGGGGCGCTGAGCTCAAACTCCGTGATGAAGTACAAGGACACACCGCGCGCCACCACGTCGGAGAGCAGCGGGGTCAGCTCCGCGACGATATCGGCGTTGAGCACATATTGATCGTCAGCCGGGAGGAGGGTCGCGGAGCGGATCTCCGCCTCGGCCGCCAGTCCCCGTGCTGGAACCCCGACCATGCTGGCCCCGAGCACGAGGAGGGCCGGAATCCGGCCCAGGAAACGGCGGCGCTCAGGCAGCTTTCTCGAGCAGGGCGTAGAAGAATCCGTCATGTTCGGCGCAAGGCAGGTACTGGCAGTCGGGTTGCCCCCCGATGGGCAGTTGGCGGCAGTCGGCATGACGGCCCGCGAATCCGGCAATCTGCTCCTGGTTTTCCTCGGCAAACACCGAGCATGTGGCATACAGCATTCTGCCACCCGGCGCGAGGACCTGCCACAGCGCCTCGAGGATCTCCGCCTGCTGGGCGGCAAAGCGGGCGATGTCGTCGGAGCGGCGCAGCCACTTGATGTCCGGGTTGCGCCGTACCACGCCCGAGGCGGAGCAGGGCACATCGGCCAGGATCCGGTCGAAGGGCCGGCCGTCCCACCAGCGCCCGAGGTCACGGCAGTCGGCAGTCCGCACCTCTGCAGCGAGACCGAGGCGGGTCAGGTTGTCCGTCACCCGCATCGCCCGCAGAGGGTCACTGTCGAGCGCCAGCAGGGAGACCTCCGCGCGCTCCAGGATATGGGCGGTCTTGCCGCCGGGTGCGGCGCAGGCATCCAGCACCCGCTGCCCATCGGCCAGATCAAGCAGGCGTGCGGCATGCTGGGCACCGGCGTCCTGGACACTCAGCAAGCCCTCGGCGAAGCCGGGAATCCGGGTCACCGGCACAGGGCGCTCAAGGAGCAGGGCGCCATTGGCCAACTCCCTGACCGGCAGGTCGTCCGCCGCAAAGGCCTCGAGCGTGGCGCGCAGGTTGGTGCGCCGCCGGTTGATGCGGAGCGCCATCGGTGGATGGGTATTGCCGGCGCCCAGAATCGCGCGCCAGGAGTCGGGGTATTGATTGCGCAGGCGGCGGATCCACCAAGGGGGATGACGAAACTCCGCCACCATGTCGGCATCGGCAGCCCGCGCCAGATCAGCCGACTGCCGCAGGGCATTGCGCAGGACACCATTCACCACGCCCTTGAACTTGCCGGCGAGCAGGGTGGCAGCGGCTTCAACGGCCTGATCGACGACGGTATGGGCGGTGTCGGCACGCACCCCGAGCCGGTGGAGTGCCACCCTCAGCAGGGACTGCAAAGGCTCCGGCAGGGGCTTTTGCAGCAGTTTGGCGAGGATGAAATCCTGGCGACCGTAATCCCGCAGGCAGCCGTAGGTCAGGTCGAGGATCGCACCGCGCGTCCCGGCAGGGGTATCAGGACGGCTCTTCCAGAGAACGGCAAGCGCCTCGGTCAGGGTTTGGCCGGCAGTCACATCCGCGATCAGACGCGCCGAAGTGAGCAAGGCATAGGCAAGACTGTCCTCGGGGAGGCGAGGTGCGGGAGCAGATTGGCGGGGCATGAATCTCAGGCGAGCAGATCGTGGATATAGGTGGGCAGTGCCCGGCTGGCTGCGTGCACGGCCGGATTGTAATAGCGCAGATCATGGATCCCGCGCTCTACCATGCGGGCGCTCAGGCAGGCCTCGGCAGGGTCGTCCCCGCCGCCGATTGATGCAATGAGCCAGGGGCCGCCATAAAGTGGCGCGTGGAGCAGGGCGAGCCGGAGTCCGGAAAACAGTCTTGCCAGCCGGCCGTGCAGCGTTCGAACCTTGTCGGCCTGAAAGGCCGGAGAGCCGAGCTGGACCTGGATTATCCCATGGGGCGCCAGGCTTGCCGCGCAGAGTTGCAGGAAATCGTCGCTGTGCAGATGAGCACAGGCCGGATCATCCGGCTCGGTGAGATCAAAGAGGATCAGGTCGAAACGGTCGCCAGCCTCATGCGCAGCACGCAGGCTCAAAGCCGCATCGCCGATCCGTAACTCGACGCGCGGGTCATCGAAGGCGCCGCAGGGGAGGGCGGGGATATGCGCCCGCACAGCGCCCACCACCGCGGCGTCGAGCTCGGCCACGACGATCTGCCGGATCCCCGGATGCTTGAGCAACTCCCGGGCGCTGGCGCCGTCGCCGCCCCCGAGCACCAGGGCCCGGGTCGGCAAAGGGTGAGTCAGGGCGGCCATGTGCACGAGGCTTTCGTGAATCACGAACTCCTCCCTGTCACAGGCCATCGCCGCACCATCCAGGGTGTACAGGGTGCCAAACGCGGACGTGCTTGCGACAACGATACGCTGATAAGCGCTGGGTGCATGCCGGGTGACACCCTGGATCCTGGTGCTGAGTTCAACGCCGTCCCCCAAGGGGAGCGTCAGGCAAGCACCTTGTTTCACGTGGAACACTCCCGTCCGCATACCGGGGGCCGGACCATCACCAAGCTCGCACCCACCGGAACATGTTTCACGTGAAACAACCCACTCAACGCTGCGCGAGCAGGAACACCCGCCGGAACGGGAACAGGGTCACACCCTCCCCATCCGCTGGATACGCCGCATCCAGACGCTCACCCAACTGAGCCAGGAAGGCCTCCCGGACCGACTCGTCCAAGGGTGCCAGATACGGGACCAGGGTGGTCCCCCGCAACCACTCCAACACCGGCGAAGGCCCCCGCAGGGTTTGCCAGTAGGTGGTCTCCCACAGGCTCAGACGGGTACACAGCGGCGCGAGAATACGGTGGTAGTCGGCCATACCCAGGATCGCACCCATGCGCCCCGACCCGAGGCGTCCTGCCCACTCCGGAGACTCAGCCATCTCGCGGATCAAGCGATGGGACGGCGCCTCGAAGTTACCGGGCATCTGCACGGCCAACACCCCGCCGGGAAACAGCGCATTGACCAGTCGGGGCAGCAGGCTCTCGTGATCCCCCACCCAGTGCAGGGCGGCGTTGGAGAAGAGCAGATCAAGCGCCTCTTCTGCCTCCCAATGCTCCACGCCAGCCTGCTCGAAGTGCGCCCCCGGCAGCACAGTCCGCGCCCGCTCGAGCATCTCCGGTGAGCTGTCCAAACCGGTGATGTCGGTATCCGGCCAGCGCTCCGCCAACAGGCGCGTCACATTGCCAGCCCCGCACCCGAGATCGACGATGCGGCGAGGATGGGTCAGGGGAATGCGCCCCAGCAAATCCACCGCCGGACGCAGACGATCATCGGCATAGCGCAAATAACGATCAGGCTCCCAGGTCATGGCTTCCTCCGTGTTGATGAACGGATTGTCGCCGAAGGCCGCCCTAAAAGGGCAAACAAAAACCCGGCCGAAGCCGGGTTGCGGGAGCGGACTACTCAAACGAATCAGACTGCCGGAGTGACCCCGTCGGCCTTGAACATGGCCTTGATCCCCCGCACGGCCTGGCGAATGCGGGCCTCGTTCTCGATCAGCGCAAAGCGGACGTGATCGTCGCCGTGATCCCCGAAGCCGATACCCGGCGACACGCAGACCTTGGCCTTCTCCAGCATCAGGCGGGCGAACTCGAGCGAGCCCAGCGCCTGGTACTGCTCGGGAATCTTCGCCCAGATGTACATCGACGCCTTCGGGCATTCGACCATCCATCCCGCCTCGTGCAGCCCCTTGACCAGCACATCGCGACGACTCTGGTACTTGGCCGCGATGTCCTTCACGCACTGCTGGTCGCCCTCCAGTGCCGCGATGGCGGCTACCTGCAGGGGCGTGAAGGTACCGTAGTCGTGATAGCTCTTGATGCGCGCAAGGGCCGCCACCAACTCGGGATTCCCGACCATGAAACCGATGCGCCAGCCGGCCATGTTGTAGCTCTTGCTGAGGGTGAAGAACTCCACCGCGATGTCCTTGGCACCGGGCACCTGCATGATCGAGGGCGCCTTCCAGCCATCGAAGACGATATCCGCGTAGGCCAGGTCATGCACCACGAAAATGTCGTGCTTCTTCGCCAGGGCGATCACCCGCTCGAAGAAATCAAACTCCACGCACTGTGCGGTCGGATTCGAGGGAAAGCCCAGAATCATCATCTTGGGCTTGGGATAGCTGCCGCGGATCGCCCGCTCCAGCTCAGCGAAGAAATCCACCCCGGGCACCAACGGCACCGAGCGGATGTCGGCGCCGGCAATCACCGCGCCATAGATATGGATCGGATAGCTCGGATCGGGCACCAGGACCGTATCGCCCCGATCGAGGGTGGCCAGCATCAGATGGGCCAGACCTTCCTTGGAGCCGATGGTGACGATGGCCTCCTTGTCAGGATCCACCTCGACGTCGTAGCGGGTCTTGTACCAATGGGAGATGGCCCGACGCAGCCGGGGAATCCCCTTGGACGCCGAGTAGCCATGGGTATCGGGACGTCGTGCGACTTCGGTGAGCTTGGCAACGATATGCTCCGGCGTGGCACCGTCAGGGTTGCCCATGCTCATGTCGATGATGTCTTCCCCGCGGCGGCGGGCGGCCAGCTTCAGCTCGGCCGTGATGTTGAAGACGTAGGGGGGAAGGCGATCGATGCGCGCAAAGCGGCGCTTGCCTGCAGAAGAGGACATGGTATTTCTTTCACGTAAGCGCCCGGAACCGTCCGAGCGACGCGGCCACAAGGAGGTGCGGCCTCCGGGGATTCTATCCGAAGCCCGGCGCGCGCCAAGCTCCTTTTTGCTGCGCCCAGCCTACTGCCCGCAAGGCAGGCCCGGGCCGCACACGAAAAAGCCCGCACAAGGCGGGCTTCGGGATCATGCCGGGCGACAGGGAAGGGCGGGCTATTTTCCAATACAGAACCGAGAGAAGATCACACCAAGCAGATCGTCGGGAGTGAACTCCCCGGTGATCTCGTTCACCGCCTCCTGGGCCAGGCGCAGCTCCTCGGCCATCAGCTCGAGGGCATGACGCGCCTCGAGGGCGTCCTCGACGTGACCGAGCGCCGTACGCAGGGCAATCAGGTGACGCTCGCGGGCGAGGATCACATCCTCCCCATGTCGATGCCAGCCTGCCACCCGCAGGAGCTCGGCGCGCAGCAATTCAACACCGATGCCGGCCTTGGCCGACAGGTAGAGGCGCACTCCTTCCGCGCCATCCTCCCGACCGGGCTCACGGGCCACCAGGTCCACCTTGTTGAACACGGTGATCCGCTCCACCCCCTCCGGCAGACGGGCGTCGATGGCCGCATCGGCGGCGGTCAGGCCCGCACGCACATCCACCAGGCGCACCACCACGTCGGCCCGCTCGATCTCCGCCCAGGTGCGGGCGATGCCGATCTTCTCGACCTCGTCGGTAGTTTCGCGCAGACCGGCAGTGTCGGTGATGTGCAGCGGAATGCCTTCAATCTGGATCGTCTCACGCAGGGCATCGCGGGTGGTGCCAGCGATGTCGGTGACGATGGCCCGCTCCTCGCCGGCCAGGCGGTTGAGCAGGCTGGACTTGCCGACGTTCGGTTGCCCGACCAGCACCACGTGCAGGCCGTTGCGCAGCAGGCTGCCCTGGCGCGCCCGATCCAGGATGGCCCGCAATTCGGTGGCCACCACCTCGATCCGCTCGAAGGCCTTCGCCTCGATCAGGAAGTCCACATCCTCGTCCGGGAAATCCAGCGTCGCCTCGACCAGCATGCGCAGGTCGATCAGGCGGTCGCACAGACCCTGTACTTCCTTGGAGAAGCTGCCGGTGAGGGAGCGCACCGCAGAGCGGGCGGCGGCGGCCGTGGACGCCTCGATGAGGTCGGCGACGCTCTCGGCCTGGGCCAGATCGAGCTTGCCGTTCAGGAAGGCGCGACGGGTGAATTCCCCGGGCTCGGCCAGACGGGCGCCGAGCTCCAGGCAGCGGGCCAGCAGCATCTGCATGACCACCGGGCCACCGTGACCCTGCAGCTCGATGACGTCTTCGCCGGTGAAGGAATGCGGAGCGGGAAACCAGAGGAGCAGGCCTTCGTCGATGAGGGCGCCGGTCGCGTCGCGGAAGCGGGCAAACTGGGCCAGACGGGCCTGGGGCTCGCGGCCGGAGAACTCGGCCGCGAGCAGGGAGAGATTCGGCCCGGAGAGCCGGACCACGCCGATGCCACCGCGCCCGGGCGCAGTGGCGATCGCCGCTATGACGTCACTCGGCAGGCTTGCCACCGGCCTCGATCATCCGGTTGATCTGCCACTGCTGGGCAATCGACAGGGTGTTGTTGACCACCCAGTAGAGCACCAGGCCGGCCGGGAACCACAGGAACATGAAGGTGAACAGGATGGGCATCATCATCATCACCTTGGCCTGGATCGGATCGGGCGGAGCCGGGTTCAGGCGGGTCTGGATGAAGCTGGTGGCGCCCATGATCAGCGGCAAGATGTAGAACGGATCCTTCACGGACAGATCCTGGATCCAGCCCAGCCAGGGCGCGCCGCGCATCTCAACCACACCCAGCAGCACCCAGTAGAGGGCGATGAACACCGGAATCTGGATCAGGATGGGCAGGCAGCCGCCCAGCGGATTGACCTTCTCACGCTTGTAGAGGTCCATCATCGCCTGCTGCATCTTCATGCGGTCGTCGCCGTACTGCTCCTTGAGGCGCTGCAGGCGGGGGGCCAGGGTCTTCATCTTGGCCATGGACTTGTAGCTGGCCGCCGACAGCGGGAAGAACAGCGCCTTCAGGGCGATGGTCACCAGGATGATGGCCCAGCCCCAGTTACCCGTCAGCTTGTGGAACCACTCCAGCACCCAGAACAGGGGCGCCGCGATGATGGTCAGCCAGCCATAGTCCACCACCAGGTCGAAGCCCTTGGCGAAGGTCTCCAGACGGCTCTGCTCCTGCGGGCCGGCATACAGCGGTACCGACAGCTTGCCACTCTGACCCGGGGCGATCGCCGCCACCGGCACGATCACGCCTGCGGAATACAGATCGGAGCTGACCTGGTTGGCGAAGTACTCGCGCTCACCCGTAGCCGGCGCCCAGCCCGCCACGAAGTAATGCTGCACCATCGCCGCCCAGCCATCAGCCGCCTTGGTGACGAACTTGGCCTTCTTGGCGGCCACGTCCTCGAAGCTGACCTTCTGGTACTTGTCCGCCTCGGTGTAGAAGGCCGGGCCGGTGAAGGTCTGCACGCCGAAGCCGCCAGGCTGCTCGGCCGGCTTGCCGTCACGGGTGAACTGGAAGTAAGCGTGCGGAGCCAGCGGCGCGGCGCTGCCGTTGGTGATCTCGTAGCTCACCTCGGCCTGGTAGCTGTTGCGATGGAAGGTGATCAGCTTGCTCACCTTCACGCCATCGGCGGTCGGCGGGGCATCCATGCGCAGGGTCACGGAATCCTGACCGTCCTTGAGCTCGACGCTCTCGGCTGCCAGCGCAAACTGGGTCTTGTGGGTCGGCAGACCATTGCCGATCAGGCCGGTCTGGGCCGCGTAGTTGTGCTTTTCACCGTTGTCGAAGAGCACATAGTTGCGGCTGCGGTCTTCGGTGGCCTTGTGATGGGTCAGCTCGAGCCGGACGATGTCACCGCCCTGGGCCGAGACTTCCGCGACCAGCACATCGGTCCGGATCACGGCCTTGGGCAGCTTGGCCGCAGCCGCTGCGGCGGCCTCGACCTGGGGCGCTGCGCCCGGTGCGGACGCCCCTGCGCTGGGCGTGGGAACCCCGGCATTGGCTCCGGCGGCCTGGGAGGCGACCTGCGCCGGGGGCTGTTTGTGCTTCTGCCAGCCGTCCCACAGCATGACCAGCGAGAACGAAAAGACGAGAAGGAGGATCAGGCGACGGTTGTCCATCGGAGTCAGTGTCAGGAAGGGTTGAGGCGGAAGGGTTGGACTGTGCGCTCGGAAACGGGCCGATCAGGGCACCGGATCATGGCCACCACCACTGAAGGGGTGACATCGACACACCCTGCGGACCGCCAGCCAGGACCCCTTCAGGGCCCCATGCCGTTCAACGGCCTCGAGGGCATATTCCGAACACGACGGTACAAAGCGGCAATTGCGTCCCAGCATCGGGCTGATGGCGTAACGATAGACACGCAGCAGGGCCATGACCAGGGCTTTCACGGCTAGGCCTTGGTGCTACCGACCTGTGTGCCAGCGACCTGCCTGGGCAGGCGCTCGAACAGGCTGTGCATGTCCTCGCGCATGGTCAGTTTCGTGACGTCACCAACCTTGGCCGACAATCGTAACACCAGATCATAGGCCGGCAGGCTTGCACAGGCATGACGAAACACATCCCGGCCGATGCGCTTGACCAGATTGCGCTGAACGGCGCGCTTGGCCAGCTTCTTCGCCACCACCAGGCCGAGCCGGGGCGTGCCCGCCTCGTTGGGGCAGTAGTGAAGTGCGAAGTAACGCCCGCGAACGACACGCCGAAAAGCAAAAACGGATGAAAATTCATCCGTTTTGTGCAGTCTAAGAGACGAGTCGAAGCCGAAGCCCGCCAAGCCCGTCTTTACGCCGGCATCCGGGGCGGGGCAATCAATGCCACCGTCTGCGGAAGCGGCAACGGGGCCGGCCTCGCTACGGGCCTCAGACGGCGAGACGATGACGGCCCTTGGCGCGGCGAGCGGCGATGACCTTGCGACCGCCACGGGTGGCCATGCGAACCAGGAAGCCGTGGGTGCGCTTGCGACGGACGACGGACGGTTGGTAAGTACGTTTCATTTTTCGTGCCCGAAAAGTTGAGTCAAACGCGCAATTTGATACGTTAACCCTCTGTTTGTCAAGTACCTTTTAATTGCGAACAATCAACAGCCCCCCGCCGCGCACGCACCGGACCTGTGGATAAGTCCCTGCCACGCAGGTACAATGGCGGTCTTGCCGGATTCCCAGCGCGCGCCCGGCAGCCCCTCTTGAGCGGGGCAAAGCCCTGCAACGCGGCGCGCGCTCCGCCGTCGAACCACACCCGTCCTGAATCGTGCCCGAAGCCTCATCGTCGCCCCAATGCGCTGCATTCTGGTCGCATTGCCTGAACTGCCTGGAACAGGAATTGCCCGCCCAGCAGTTCAAGACCTGGATCCTCCCCCTGCGCGCCGAAGAGCTCCCCGGCGACGAAGGCGTTGGCCTGCGTCTCGTGGCGCCCTCCAACTTCCACCGCCAGTGGCTGCGTGACCGCTACCTGCGGCGCATCGAGGAGCTGGGCGAGGAGTTCTTTGGCGGCCTGCCCACCATCGAAGTCGGGCTGGCCCCCGCCGGCGGTCTGCGCCGCCCCGCCGCGCCCGCACCGGCTCCGGTGGCGCAGGCCGTCTTCTGTATCGACGTGCGTTCGGAACTCTACCGTCATGCGCTGGAACAGGCCGGGCCGAGCATTGAAACCCTGGGCTTTGCGGGCTTTTTCGGGCTGCCGATAGCGGTGGAACTGACCGACGGTCGCCGTCAGCCGGCCTGCCCGCCGCTGCTGCGGCCCGGCGCGCTGGTTTGCGAGGCCGTCCCCGGCAAGGCCTCGTCAAAATCCGCCCTGAGCCGCGCCGTCGAGGGTCTGAAACGCACCGGGGCGTCGGCCTTTGGCTATGTCGAAAGTTTCGGGCTGGCCTCGGCGCAGTCTCTGGCCGCGACCCTGTTTGCCAAGGGACCGCAAGCCCGGCGGGGGGCCACTGAGATCACCCTGTCTTTGCCCTTTGCCCAGCAGGCCGACATGGCGGCGGGCCTGCTGAAGGGGGCGGGGCTGACCCAGCCGACGGCGAAGCTGGTCGG
>CALBTT010000058.1 GCA_937967645.1 uncultured Zoogloea sp. | reverse complement strand
CCGCAGGCGGTGCAGAAGTCGCAGCCGTCCTTGCGGATCACCGAGTAGTTGCCGCACTCGTTGCACAGGGCGCCCTGCATCAGCTTGGGCTCATTGGTGTCGCGGGGCGACTCGAGGATGCCCATCTCGCGGGTCGGGTAGCCGGCCTCATCGAGCACGCCCAGCATGGCGTAGCGGTGGATGATCAGCGCAGCCAGGTAGGCCACGGTGGACGGCCAGTTCTGCTGGCGGCGGGTGCCCGGCACGAAGGCCATGAAGTCGCCGAGGGGTTCCGGGTAGTCGATCAGCTTGCGCAGCTTCATGCCGATCCAGGCCGGATCCATGACGCGCATGTCGAGGGACAGGATGCGCGACAGGCCGTCCAGGGCGCGCGGGTAGTTGCCCGACAGCCACATGGAGTAGGGGCGGGTCACGCCGTCCGGCAGGGTGATCTCCTTGAGGCCGAGCACGAAGTCTTCGCCGGTGGCCGGGTTCTGGATGTCCACCGTCCAGGACAGGGTGCCGTCGGTGCCGGTCTTGGGCTCCTGCAGGCTGAACACGCTGTCGAGCACCGGGGTCGGCAGGTCACCCTCCAGGGCTTCCAGCTTTTCGCAGCGGTAGCGCACGACCTGGGCGAAGGCCGACACCACGCCGGGCATCAGCTTCTGTTCGCCATGGGGCGGGAAGCGCAGCTCGAAGGACTTCTCGCCAACCGTCTTGGCCAGGGTCTCGAGCTTGAGCTTGAGCCAGCCGCGGTCGTTGGCACGCATGTCCATCGACAGGGTCTTGGCCACGGCGCCCAGGCCACGGGGCTGGTCGGCGCCGTTGACCCACACTTCGAAGGGGAAGGCGCCGCGGGCGGGGCTGTCCTCGACCGGGTCCATGTGGCCCACGAAGAGGGCGAAGTTGCCCTGCGGGGTGTTGAGCATGTAGGTCCAGGCGGCGTTGCCATCCGGCAGGTCCGGGCGGCCGGGCCAGCGCAGGGAGGACAGCACGGGGGCCGGCAGGCTCTTGATGGAGAGGCGACGGTTGGTGTCGTCGGACATCTCCACATCCTGGGGCTGCTTCTGCTCGGAGCTGGGCGTCACCGACAGCACGGAACCCAGCACGCTGTTGGGGCGGTAGGTGGCCAGGCCCTTCAGGCCGGACTTCCAGGCTTCCAGGTAGAGGTTCTCGAACTCCGCGTAGGGGTAGTCCTCGGGGACGTTCACCGTCTTGGAGATGGAAGTGTCCACGTAGGGGGCCACGGCCGCGACCATGTCCTTGTGGGCCTTGGCGGAGATCTCCAGGGCGGTCACGAAGTACTCGGGCAGCCGGGCGACGTCACCGCCCAGGTGCTTGTAGAGGCGCCATGCGTAGTCCTCGACCGCGTGCTCCTTGAAGGTGCCGTCGGCCATCCGCTTCTTGCGGGTGTAGGTGTAGGAGAACGGCGGCTCGATGCCGTTGGAGGCGTTGTCCGCGAAGGCCAGGCTGATCGTGCCGGTGGGCGCGATGGACAGCAGGTGGGAGTTGCGCAGGCCGTGCTTGCGGATCTTGTCCTTGACCTCGGCCGGCAGGCGCGAGGCGAAGTTGCCGCCGGACAGGTAGAGGTCGGCGTTGAACAGCGGGAAGGCGCCACGCTCCTTGGCCAGCTCGACGGAGGCCAGGTAGGCCTGGTCGCGCATGTACTCGGAGATCTTGGTGGCCATGGCCCGCGCGGCATCGGTGTCGTAGCGCAGGCACAGCATGGCCAGGGCGTTGCCCAGGCCGGTGAAGCCGAGGCCGACGCGACGCTTGGACTGGGCTTCCGCGTGCTGCTGCTCCAGGGGCCAGTGGGTGGCCTCGAGCACGTTGTCGAGCATGCGGATGGAGGTCTCGACCGTCTTGCCGAAGGAGGTGAAGTCGAAGGAGGCCTTGTCGCTGAAGGCGTCCTTGACGTAGAGGGTCAGGTTGATCGAGCCCAGGCAGCAGCAGCCGTAGGAGGGCAGGGGCTGCTCGGCGCACGGGTTGGTGGCCTCGATGGTCTCGCAATAGTAGAGGTTGTTGTCCTTGTTCATGCGATCAAGGAACAGGATGCCCGGCTCGGCGTGATCGTAGGTGGAACGCATGACCTGGTCCCACAGCTCACGGGCGCGCACCTTGCGGTACACCCACAGGCCGTCGTCGCGCTGGTAGCCGCCGGCAGCCTTGATGTCGGCAGAGGGTTCGGCCTTGTGGGCGAGCTCCACATCACCGTCGGTCTCGACCGCCTGCATGAACAGATCGGTCACCGCAATGGAGACGTTGAAATTGGTCAGGTCACCGTGGTCCTTGGCGTGGATGAACTCCTCGATGTCCGGGTGATCGCAGCGCAGCACGCCCATCTGGGCGCCGCGGCGGGAGCCGGCGGACTCGACGGTCTCGCAGGAGCGGTCGAAGACGCGCATGTAGGACACCGGGCCGGACGCATTGGACTGGGTGCCACGCACCATCGCGCCCTTGGGACGGATGGAGGAGAAGTCGTAGCCCACGCCACCGCCACGACGCATGGTTTCGGCGGACTGGGCCAGCGCGGTGTAGATGCCGCAGCGACCGTCGACGGATTCGGTGATGGAGTCGCCCACCGGCTGCACGAAACAGTTGATCAGCGTGGCCGCCAGGTTGGTGCCTGCGGCGGAGTTGATGCGGCCGGCCGGCACGAAGCCGCGCTCCTGCGCCTCGAGGAACTTGGTTTCCCAGAACAGGCGCTTGTCTTCCGACTCGATGGCGGCCAGCGCCCGGGCCACGCGCAGACGCACATCGGCAATGGTCTGCTCGTTACCCTTGGCGTACTTCTCAAGCAGAACCTCGCCGGAGATCTCCTGCGGTTCGAGGTTGGCGGCGGTGGCGGGCTGGACTTTTGCTGATTTTGTCGTGGCGGTCATGACGCGGACTGGGCCTCTTGGGTGAGTGATTGGCAAGGACTTAATTCGGCGCATAGCTTACCCCGAAGGAGAAAATCGACCAAATTTTTTAATTGTTTAAAAACAAATACTTAAAAAATGCAATAGTGCGGATAAACTTTTTTTTCTACTACATTTAGTAGTGTTTTTAGTATTGAAAATCAAGGAATATCTTTATCCGAGTGGCCCAGTGCCTTGATTTTTTTGGGAAATACCGAGGTCTGCCGGACGGCCTGCAGTCCATCCCCCGGTGCCCGGGCCCGCCGATGACTACCGTTCAGCCTCTCCTCTGGAGGGGCAGGCCTTGTCCGTCCCCGCAGCGCGACGGACCGTGTCGTGATCATCGCGTCCAATACACGCCGTCGATGCGTCACGCTGACGGGAGCGCGAGATCTCGCCGTATCAAGGCCGTCCCGGGATCTCCGTTAGTGTGGGCGGTGCTTCTTGCAGCACGGCGCATCCGCGCATCGAGGTTCTGGACGATGGTTTCGAAAGAGGGGCGTGAATGGGAGCACTGATGTGGGGCATGCTGGGGCCGGATGGGGGAGGCGGAGAGCGGCGAACCCGGACTCTCGGGCTGGGGGCGGCGGTCAGGGCGTTCAATGAACGGGCCGTGCCGGGCATGGGTGGGGTCTGGTTTGCCAAGCAGCTTGTCCTGTCCTTGCTCGGCGTGGCGGTGGCTGAGCGCGCCACCCGCGCAGGCAAGCCGGTGAGCAACATCCAGGCGGCCAACGCCATCGAGGCGCTGGCCTGTTTCATCGGATTGAGGAGCACCGGCTGGTCGTCGGACCCACGTCTGCTCGGCGCCCTGAAGCTGGCGGACAAGACCGATTTTTCCTTCGCCAAAGTTTCCCGGGCGGGCTTCTATGTCTCCCAGCCCATGCGCATGGCCACGGTGCAGGCGCTGCCTGCCCTCGGTCTGGTCGAGGCGGCAAGCAGTCGATTCAACGGGTACGTGTTATCGGCGCGGGGGCAGGCTCTGCTGGACCAATGCGCAGGCATGCGCTGCCATTACAGCAGCACCGCGCTGGATCTGCTGACCCAGTGGGCGCAGGGCGGGGAGGGCGCCCTTGCCGACAACAGCGGCCTGGCCCAGGCCCTCTCGCCACTCTGTCCGGTGGCCCCGGAGGGGGTAACGATCCTGCGGGATGCGCTGTTGCAAGGAGGGGCGCATGAAAGCACCGAGGACAAGATACGCCGGCGGGCAGCCCTGGAATGGGTCGAGACCTTGCGTCCTACGCTGGACGCGCAGCTGGACTGGGAGCGCCCTCCGTCCGGGCTCAGCGCCGATCACTGGCACGATCTGCGATGCGGCGCGGCCCTGTTTGCGCTGCGGGATGCGGCCAATGCCCTGCTGGAGCAGCTCGAGCATCAGATGGGACGGTCCGATGCCAGGCACGCCGACCTGACCCGCCTGGACACCTATGCCCTTGATGTTCAGGCGGAGGCGCTGCAGGAACAGGCGGCCCACTTCCTGAGGCTGGAATCCAACGTGGAGGAGGCGAATCGCTTTGCCCAGATGTGTGTGCAGGACAGCCTGCGCCAGGTGCTGGTCGATCTGGTGAGCCGGGACGGCCGCATACTCCGGTGGACCGGCGGGGCCGAGATCTACCCCGGCAGCGCCTACCTGGGGATCCTGCCGTGGCTGGACGACGGAGAAGCCCACCCGGAAGTGGAGGAGGGCGATCCACAGGATGACAGCAGGCCACCCCGGATCGAGTGGCCCGAGGGCATCTCGGAGCGGATCCCGAATCTGTTCCTCCTCAATGCCGACCTCCAGGGCGACCTGCCCCGCTGCCTGGGTCTGGCGCCGGTACGGGAGGTGCAGGCATGACGACGCCCTTGTCCCTCTTGCAGCATTTCGATGCGCCCGACGACTATCGCGGCGGCTTCGCCTGGGTTTGCGGATTTTCTGCGGACGCGCGCTTCATGGACAGGGCGGCGGAGCGCTTCACGCGTTGCGTGGCGGACCGGCGCGCCGAAGAAGGGTACCCGCGCGTCGCCCTGATGACCGATCCGGACCACACGCCCATCTCGATGCTGGATGCGCCGGGCGTGGCGCATCTTCCGTGGCGCGCCGGGCAGCGCAGGCCGTTTCGCCTGCAGCACGCCAAGCTGGCACTGCTGAGCTTCCGCCACGAGGCCGATCCGGAGCGGTGGTGTGTGCGTCTGCTCGTCTCCACCGGCAACTGGACCCAGCAGACGGTGGAGGAGAGTCTGGATCTGGTGTTTCGCGTGGACCTGGATTCGACGGATCTGACCAGCACCCGCGATCCCGGCGTAGCGCAGCTTTGCGCGGACGTGGCCGCTGGGTGGAAGCTATTGCACTGGTTGCAGGGGCATTACGACACGCGCCTGCTCAGCGCCACCCGCAGCGCGGATGACGTGTCCCTGTCCGGGCTCGCCCTGGCGGCGTTGAGTCTGCACATGGAGGCGGTGTCCCGCCGAGGCGCAGGTGCGGCCCCACGGGTCGTGGACAACCGCCGGACGTCCCTGCTGGCCCAGCTTCCCGGGCTGGTTGCGCGATATGGGGACAAGGCCCGGAACTACCTGGCGATGGGGTCCGGGTTCTACGAGGGGGGCGTGCGCGCCGGAGAGCTGCCGGGGGTGCTCCAGGCCCTCAGGGGTACGCTCGAACAGGCGGACTTACTGACCGGACGGGCGGGCGTGGATGTGGTGATCAACCCCGAAGCCTGCCAGTCCATCGCCGACGCCCGGGCGGCCATGGAAGCGGCCGGCTTTACCCTGAGGCGGGCGGTCCAGCCCGAGGAGATTTTCGGCAGCGTGGTGCGTCGCAGCCTGCATGCCAAGTTCATCTTCAGTGCCAACCTGCGGGGCGATCAGGCGGCCTATCGACAGCCCTGGCTGTATCTGGGGTCCGGCAATCTCACGGGGCCCGGCTTTGCACGATCCATGTCACCCCAGGGGGGCAATCTGGAGTGCGGTGTGGTCTTCGACCCCGGCTCCCTGGAGTGCCGGCGCGACGGGGGCAAGAGCGAGCGTTTCATCGGCAGGCATCTCCCCTTTGATCCGGAGTCGCCCCCGCTGGGCGCCGACTTGCACCTGCAGGCGGGGAGCGCCATGCCCCCGCGGGAGGCCACCTATCTGTCGGCCCCGGTGGCCTGGCTCGTCTGGAAAGACGGGGTCCTCAGCCCGCCCGATGGGGAAGCGTTCGACGGGGCGGTGCTGGACCTCCAGGGGCGAGCGCTGACGGCGGATGCCGAAGGCGCCTTCGAATGGGTGGGGGAACGTCCCCGCCAGGTGCGCATCACCTGGCCGGCCCACACGCCCGAGCACCGGGCCGACATCCCTGTGCTCGATGCGTTGGGGCGCCTCGCTGCCCGTGAGTTGAAACCGCTGGGCGTGGACGAGGCCCTCTGGCAGCTGACCAGCTTTCCCGCCTATCCCGACCCGGGAGAGGAGGGCGACGATGACAAGGAGCATGGTTCGGGCGGCAAGGGCTCAGGGCGGTGGGCCAGCGGCGAGGCGGGCCAGCCGATCCGCAAGATGATGGTGTTGCTCGAGCAGATCGCCAGCCTTCAGGTCGAACTGCCCCAGGCGGATTGGCCAGCGTGGTGTGCCCGCCTGGAACAGACCCTCTGTCAGCTTTCCGAGGCGCCCTGCGTGGCGGCATTCCGGGCGCTGGGGCTCAATCCCCTGTCGCCGTTGCGGCAGGCCGCCTTCCGCCCCGCTTACGCGGAGGATGGCGCAGCGCGGGCGGGACGCGCCTACGAAGACCTGCTCGGGAGGGTCGCCGATGCGTGGGGCGTGGGTGACGGACGGATGCTGGGAGGCGAGTGATGAAGAACGGATTTCAAGGTTGGGCGGAGGTGGCTCGCCGGCTGCGGCAATGGGCCGGCATTGAACGGGAGCGCGCGGCCACGGGGAAGGCCGCGTGGCTCAATGACGGGCAATGCGCCAGTCTCGAGGCCATCGCGGAGCGCGTTGTCGACCATGGTCTCATCATCGCCGACGAGGTCGGTATGGGAAAGACCCGGATCGCCGTGGCGCTGATCTCCGCCGTGGTGGGCGCCGGTGGTCGCGTGGCCGTGCTGGTCCCGCCTGTGCTCGGCTACCAGTGGCAGGATGAGTTGCGTGAGGGGGGGGCGGCGGCGCCGCAGATCCTGCGGAGCCTGTGGCAGTATCTCCAGGCCTGGAGTGACGAGGACGCGAGCCTTAACCGGCCCTGGTTCGAGGCGTCCGTCGTCCTGCTCTCTCATGCCTTCGCCGATTGGCGTCTGGGGGCTGCCAGCCAGCCCTGGCGCTGGGCGATGTTGCCCGAGGTGTATTGCCAGTGGCGGCGGCGGGTCTCGGCGAGTGGTCGTCTGCCCCGGGGCTACCATGGGATGGACCGCCGCTACGCGCCCGAGCAGCAGGCTCAGCGGGCCGCGCGGGCGGTGGTCACGGCCATCCCCGCCGACGAGGATGAACCCGCGTGGCAGGCCATCAAGGCGCTGGCGGGGCTTACCCCCTGGCCGGGCGCCCTGGACGCCGCCGCGTATTCGAAGGACGAGGCGCTCCGCCCCTGCCTGGAGCAGGCGGTGGGTTTGGGCCTGGGGCTGTTCGATCTGGTGGTGGTTGACGAGGCGCACAAGAGCCGCGGTGAAGATTCGAGGCTCAGCACGCTCCTCGACCGGATCATCCTGACCACGCCCGAGGCCCGACGTTTCGGCATGACCGCGACGCCGGTGGAGCTGGATGTGTCGCAGTGGAACAGCATCCTGGCCCGGGTGGGGCTGGATGAGGCACGGCTCCGCCAGATCTCGGAGCACGTCAATGCTTACGCGCGTATTGTCGCCGGGCTTCGCCATGCGCCGACGGACGCGTCCCTGCAGGCGCAGTTCCGTGAGCGGGCCGACCGCTTCGAGCAGGCGCTGTCGCCCTACGTGATCCGCCGCGACAAGCGGGAGGACGATGCCGTGCGGCGCTTCACAGAGGCGGCGGGAGATGCCCTGGACGACTACCGGGTGTTGCGCGACATCCGCATCGATATCGAACGCCTGAGCCCGGCCTGGCAGCAGGTCGTATGCGCAGCGGAGGCCTTGTCCCAGGTGTCCCGGGGTGGGCAGGGAGGGCACCAGGAGCGGCTCAAGCGGCTCCGTCTCACGATGGGCAACGGCCACGGGCTGGCCGCCTTGATCGATGCGCCCTTCGCCGGGCGCGAGGATGAGAATGCCGCCGCGGTGACAGGAGAGATCCTCGCGGAGGATGCGCCGTCGCGCAGCGATGAGGCCGGAGCGAAGCGTCGGGCCAGGGCGCGCTGGTGGTCGGGGGTGATGCAGGCACCTCTCGCAGGGCAGAACGGTGACGAAGCAATCTTCAACCACCCGGCCATCCTGGAGACCGTCAGGGAGATCGAGCAGGTCTTGTCGAAAGGGGAGAAGGTCCTGGTATTTGGCTGCTTCACCCGGCCGCTCCGCCGCCTGACCGAGCTGCTCAACGCCAGGGCCCTGTTGCGGGCGCTGCAGCATGGGGACCCATGGCCTCAGGAGAAGGTGCATGGCGGCTGGGACGGCTCTGCCGACGAAAGTGACTGGCCCGCGTTGCGGGCCGCCCATGCCCAGCTGAAGTGCCCGCTGCCCATCGACGCCGTCGAGGGGCGCTTGCGGGAGCAGTACGCTGCCGTGCAGGCCGCGCGCGAGCGGTTCCGGCGTGGGTTGCTGGGGGCCCTCGCGGTGGGTTTCGATAAGTCCGATCCTCAACGAGGGTCGTCCCGCAAGCGGGCAAGAATGCTGTTCGAGGCCTTCCGGAACGAGGTACTGGCAGAGCAGGCGGCGGGACATGAGTCGCGTGCCCTGTCGTCGGTAAGCCGGGCGCTGGAAGAGTTGCTCAGCCCCAGGCTGCGCGACGTCGCGGATCCGGCCAGCCATGCGGATGCGTTCGAGGCGCTTCTGCAGGCGCTGTCCGAGCGTGATGAAGGGGACAGGGACAACGACGGTCAGCTCGACCCCGACGAGGCGGCCGCCTTGTGGCCGATCCTGCGTCAGCGCCTGGAGGACGATTACTCGAGTCTCCGTGGCGGTCTGGCACGTCTCATGTATGGTGGAACCAGCCCCCACAGCCGGCGCATGATGCAGCTTGCCTTCAACCGGCCGCACAGCAGCACACGGGTGCTGGTCGCCCAGTCCCGGGTGGGCAGGGAGGGCCTCAACCTGCACCAGGCCTGTCGTACGGTCGTCCTGCTCCATCCCGAATGGAACCCCGGCGTCGTCGAGCAGCAGATCGGGCGGGTGGACCGGGTGGGCAGCCAGTGGGAACGCATGCTCGATGCGGCCCTGGCGCGAGGGGAAGTGGGGGACGGGCTTCCGCGCATCGAGATCAGGCCGGTCGTGTTCAGCGGCACCTATGACGAGCATAACTGGCAGGTGCTGCGCGAGCGCTGGAGCGATCTGCGGGCGCAGTTGCACGGTACGGTGCTGACTGCGGAGGTCGCCGATGATCCCTTGATGGCCGGGATCGTCCGTTCGATCAACGCCGCTGCGCCGAACTTCTCACCGTCCCGCCGCAAGTGCTGAAGGGGGCCGGACCACGGCAGTCCGGGTCGTCAAATTCTGCTACTGTTCCACCGAACGTGACCTCTCCTGATTCTCCGCTCTCTCCTTCTGCCTCCCCGGAGCCTGCTGCGCCATGCGCCCCTTTGCTGCGTCTGCCCTGATTCTTGTACTGCTGTCCCTGAGCGCCTGTGCAACCCTCGATGAAAAGGAGTGCCGTTCAGTCAACTGGCGTGAGCTGGGGCTCCGGGACGGCCGCATGGGTTATCCGGCCAGCCGGCTGGCCGAGCACCAGGAGGCGTGTGGTGAATTCGGCATCCGTCCGGATCCGGGCGCCTATGCGCGGGGGCGTCTGGATGGCTTGGAGAGTTACTGCCAGCCACGTAACGCCATGCAGGAGGGGCTGGCTGGGCGCTCCTATCAGATGGGGGTATGCCCACCCGGGAAGGAGGCGGCCTTTGTCGCCCTTCACCGGGCGGCTTATGAAGTCCATCAGTCCAGGGCCCGCATTTCGACCCTCAACGGGCAGTCCGACTCGATCGAGCGCGAGCTGCGCAGTGACAAGCTCACCGACGAGCGGCGCGCCCGGCTGCGTCATGAACTGCGCGACCTGGACCGGGACCTGCGCCGGGAGCGGGACCAGCTGCGCTGGAAGGAGAGCGATCTGGACCGCCTCTCCGGGCGTCCGGGTTACTGAAGGCCGGCTTCCGGGGCCGGCGCTACAGCCGGTGGGCGGGGCAGGGAAACCGGGTCCACGTGCACCAGCAGGTCCAGCACCGGGTGACGGGCCATCACCTTGCGGCGGGTCTCCTCGGCGATCTCGTGGCCCTCGGCCACACTCAGACTGCCGTCGATCTCCAGGTGGACATCGGCCAGGATCATGTCGCCGGTCTTGCGCGTCTTCAGGGCATGCATCCCCAGCACCCCCGGGGTGGCGGTGATGTCGGCAGCGATGGCAGCGATCTGCTCCTCGTTGGCGGCCCGGTCGGTCAGGTCGTGCAGAGCGTTCCAGGTGAAGCCCCAGCCCATCCGGCCGACCATCAGGCCGACGATCAGCGCAGCGATCGGGTCGAGCAAGGGGTAGCCGAGCAGGTTGCCACCGATGCCCACGGCCACTACCAGCGATGAGGCCGCGTCCGAACGGGCGTGCCAGGCGTTGGCCACCAGCAGACTGGAGCGCACCCGCTCGGCCACCGCCAGCATGTAACGGAACAAGGCCTCCTTGGCCACCAGGGCACCCAGCGCCACCCACAGGGCGGTCTGGTGCACCGTGGGGATCGCATCCGGCGCCTGCAGCTTGTGCACCGCCGATATGACCATCCCCACGCCCACGGCCAGCAGCAGGCCGCCGAGCACCAGGGAGGCGGCGTTCTCGTAGCGCTGGTGGCCGTAGTGGTGGTCATCGTCGGGCGCCTTGCGGCTGTGATGCACCGCCAGCAGCACGACGAAGTCCGCCACCAGATCCGACAGGGAATGCAGGCCGTCGGCGATCAGGGCCTGGGACGCCGCCAGCACGCCGATGACCACCTGCAGGGTGGTGAGCACCACGTTGACTGCCACGCTCACCCAGGTGCTGCGCCGGGTCGCTGCTGCCCTTTCTGGCGTGTCTTCTTCCAGGTCGGGTTCGAGAGAGTGTGTGTCGTTCATCGGATCGCTTCCGTCAGCCTGCCGCGCGGGCAGGGGTCAAAAAATGCTCACAGGCCCAGGCTTTCACCGGCACCGAGCAGGGTGGCCACGCCCAGCACCGCGAAGATCGCCGCGGCGATGCCGTGCACCAGGCGTACCGGCATGCGCTGGGCGATGCGGTCGCCCAGGAGGACTGCCGGTACGTTCGCAATCATCATGCCAATCGTCGTGCCCGCCACCACCCAGGCCAGGTTCTGGTACTGGGCGGCCAGCGCCACGGTGGCGATCTGCGTCTTGTCACCCATCTCGGCCAGGAAGAAGGCCACCAGCGTGGTACCGAAAACGCCCATGCGCGCCAGCTTGGCATCGTCCTCCTCGAACTTGTCGGGGATCAGGGTCCAGATTGCCATGGCGATGAAGGACACACCGAGCACCCAGCGCAGGGTTTGCGGACTGACCAGGTGGGTGAGCCATTCACCCACCGCACCCGCGCAGCCGTGATTGACCAGGGTGGCCACCAGGATGCCGATGATGATGGGCACGGGCTTGCGGAACTTGGCCGCGAGTATGAAGGCGAGAAGTTGCGTTTTGTCGCCGATTTCGGCGAGGGCGACGATGCCCGTGGAGACGAGGAAGGCTTCCATGATGTGATTCCCTGGCCGGACGGAGACGAATGACCACCACGCCCGTCCGGCCAGTCCGGGGGCGAGGGTGGTCAAAGGTCTTGCCAGGTTCGGGAACTGCCTGCGCCATGGCTGGTTGGCCAAGTATGTTGACGCAGGCCCCTTCAGGTGAAGGTCGGCTACTCCCCAATGACGCGCCGCATCATACGCAAAAGTGGTGCCGCTGTCCAAGCCTGGCGCGCCATCCAGCTCGAGGGGATGAACGAAGTGCGCGGGTGCCCGGTCAGTAAGTATGGATATCGACTGATCTGAACGGGAGGGCATCATGAATACGCCATTACTACGACCCATCGATAGGGTGGTTGCCGCAACCGACCTGTCGCCGGCCTCGGAGCTGGCCGTCGAGCAGGCGGCATTGCTGGCAAAGCGGTGGGGGGCCGCGCTACTCCTGCTGCATGTCTTCAACGATGGCTTCTGGGCCACGCTCAAGGCCCTCTACCAGGCTGAGCAGTGGATCGGCATGGAGCCGGTGCTGGTCGCCCGCGAGCGCCTGTCGCGGCAGGTGCGGGAGCTCGCGGAGCGCCACGACCTGAAGGTGAGGGGAGAGACCCGGACAGGGCGGGCCGCCACCGAGATCGCCGCCTTCTGCCGGGAAGAGGACGCCCAGCTGCTGGTCGTCGGCGAGCATGGCGAGGACTGGATTGGAGACACCCTGGTCGGCGGCACCGCCCTTAAGGTGCTGAAGCGTGCCGAGCGGCCCGTGCTGCTGGTGCGCCGCCCCGCCAGCCCCGAGGTGTTCAGCATCCTGGTGGCGACCGATTTCTCGGAAACCTCGATGCGCGCCGCCGAACTGTCGGGGGCGTGGTTTCCGGAAGCCCGCCGCCAGCTCGTGCATGCCTACTCGGTGGCCTTCGAGGGGCGCATGCGCCTGGCCGGCGCATCAGGTGAGGACATCGAGCGTTACCGGAAGGATGAGCTCGCCCGCGCCGAGCAAAGGATCCTGCAGCAGGTTCGCGCCCTGCGTGCCACTTCGCCGGTCAGCCCCCTGCTGCTCCACGGTTACCCGGCGGCCGTCCTCATCCAGGAGGCCGAGCGCACCGGTGTCGACTTGATCGTGATCGGCAAGCATGGGGGCACGGTGCTGGACGAAAGACTCTTGGGCAGTGTCACCCACAACGTGCTGTATGGGGCGGGGTGCAACGTACTTCTCGTGCCCTGAGTCGATCCTGCGGGCCGAAGCCAGGGCCCGGCCGCACGGTGCCCTCCCTGAGGCGGGTGTCAGAAGTGATCGTCCTCCAGCAGCAGATCCTCGAAGAACGCGCCGTAGGCTGCGCTCGGGTGGCGGATGTGGATCTCCAGGACCCACAGCAGCCGGGAGGGTGAGAAGTCGGCCTCGGCCAGGGGGCCTTCGTGGATCGCCGCGTGGGGAAAGTCGGCAATGCGATGGCCGGACAGGTCCATGTTGAGGACCCAGCCGCGGGCGGCGGCGCAGGACACCGCATAGTCGTAGAGGGCGCGTCCGGTCGCGCCCTCGGCCAGCCACTTGCGCCGCACCTCATGGAAGATCGCGCGGGCATCGGCGGCGCAGCGGGCCTTGTCGGGATCGCTGCCGGTCACGAAGCTGTCGCCGCCGTCGCCCTCCCAGTCCTGCCAGACCGGGCCGATGTCGATGAAGAAGAGATCGTCCTGGCCGAGCACCACGCCGGGGTCGGAGGGTGCGCCGAAGGTCTTGGTGGTGTTGCTGCCGAAGCGCACATAGACATCGTGCCAGCCGCGCAGCATGCCGGCTTCGGCGAGGAGGTCGCGGGCCATCTCCACGGCGTCCTCCTCGAACATGCCGGGCTGGATGGCGGCGGCGATGCGCTCGATCGCCTGACGGGTCAGGCTCCGGACGTGGAGGAGGCGTTCCGGATCGAAGGCGGTGCCGACACCCTCGAGGCGGGCCTGGTCCGGGCTGCTGATGGCTTGGGTGGTCATGGGGTGGGTCCTTTCACAGGGTGGTGGAGAAATCGTTTCAGGGGAGTTCGATGCGCAGGCCGTCGAGGGGCGCTTCGAGGCAGATCTGGCAGGCCAGGCGCTGGTCGGGGCCGCTCTCGAGGGCGGCGAGGAGACGGGCCTCCTTGCGTCCGGCAGGCGGCAGGGCGGCCCGCCAACCTGGATCAATGCCGATCCGGCAGGTACCGCAGGCGGCCTGGCCGCCGCATACGCCCTGCAGCAGGCCGGCAGTGGTCAGGGTGTTGAGGACCGTGCTGCCCGGTGGGGCTGCGAGCCTGCGGGCGGGTGCTTGTGGACGCGCCACCTCGAGGCACAGGCTTGCGTCGCCGGAAGGGGCCGGAGAAGCGGCCTGTGCCACGAAGGCGTCGGCGTGGAAGGCGTCCGGGGCGAGCCCGCAGGCAGCCACCAGCAAGGTCCGCGCTGCCTCGACCATGGCCGGCGAGCCGCAGGCGATGACCCGGGCGCCTTCCAGGCTGGGCAGGTCGTCCGCTGCGGCTGCCTGCACGTAGCCGCGGCGGCCCGCCCAGGGGCCGGCCGGTGCGGCGAGCACCGGGATGAAGCGGAAATGCCCATGGCGCAGGGCGAGGGCCGCGAACTCGTCCCGCAGGTAGAGGTCCGGTTGGTCCAGGCCGCCCCAGTAAAGATGCACCGGGTGAAGGTCCGCATGGGGCAGGTGACGGGCCAGCATGGCGCGGATCGGCGCAATGCCGGTGCCGGTGGCCAGCAGCAGAAGCGGGGCCCCATCGGTGGCCGGGGGCGCCCAAACACACTCGCCGTAAGGCCCGCCGATCTCCAGGATGGCACCGGAGCAGTCCGCTGCGCTGCGCAGCCAGGTGGAGAAGCGACCGCCGGGCAGGGTCCGGATATGCAGTTCCAGGCGGCGGTCGCCCCGGCAGGCGTCGGCGGGGGAATAGCTGCGCGTGGTGCCGTCCGGCAGGCGGACGGTGACGAACTGTCCCTCCCGGTAGGTGAGGGGCGAGCCGGCGACCTGGCTCAGTTCAAGGCGCAGGACTTCATGGTTGAGCGGGGTGAGCGCTTCCAGCCGGAAGGGCAGAATGGGGGCCTGATCGGGTGTCGGAGCGGGGCAGGGCATGAGGGCGATCTCGGGTGTTCATCAGTGCCCTCATGCTAGGATTCTGCTGGCCCACCAAAAACCGCCAGTTTTTGGAAAATGACTGGTCCAGATCAATGTCCATGCAGGTGTCCCCATGCTCCGCCCCTGGAAGATGAAGCTGGCCATCCAGCGCGACCACAGCTTGCCGGTGCATCTGCAGATCGCCCAGTACCTGGCCGACGAGATCCGTCGCGGCCGCCTGATGCCGGGCTCGGCCTTGCCGGGCACGCGGGAGGTCGCCGCAGACCTGGCCGTCAATCGCAAGACCGTGGTGCTGGCTTTCGAGGAGCTGGCGGCCCAGGGTTGGGTGAGTGCCCAGGGACGCCGCGGCACCTTCGTGGCGGCCCGACTGCCCGGTCCGCCGCCGGATCTACCAAGGGCCAGCCCGCTGGCTTCCGGTGAGCCGCCGTACCGGCTGTACGGGCGGCTGCTGGAGCGCCCCCCGGCCGTCGGGGCGCAGGCCGCGGTCACGTTTTCGGATGGCGTGCCGGATGCCCGGCTGATCCCCTATGACGTGCTGGGGCGCGCCTATCGGCGGGCCCTGATCGATACGGCCCGGCACAACGGACTGGGCTACGGCGATCCCCGTGGCGACCCGGCCCTGCGTCAGTCCGTGGCGCGCATGCTGGCCGATGAGCGGGGGCTGCAGGCCGGGCCCGACAATGTCTGCATCGTGCGGGGCAGCCAGATGGGGATCTATCTGGCCGCCCGTCTGTTGCTGAGGCCGGGCGACCATGTGGCTGTGGAGGCGCTCAGCTATCCGCCGGCCCGGGAGGCTTTCCAGGTGGCCGGGGCGGAAGTGCACGGCCTGGTCATGGACGCCGACGGAATGCGACCCGACGCGCTTGAGAAACTGTGCCGCCGCGTGCGTATCCGGGCGGTGTATCTCACCCCGCATCACCAGTTTCCGACGACCCGGCTGATGCCTACCGAGCGGCGCCTGCAGTTGCTGATGCTGGCCGAGCAGTTCGACTTTGCCATCGTCGAGGATGACTACGACCACGAGTTTCACTTTTCCCATCGGCCGATGTTCCCCATGGCCAGCGTCGACCGTTCGGGCCGGGTGATCTATGTCGGCTCGCTCTCCAAGGTGCTGGCGCCTGGGCTGCGGGTCGGTTACGTGGTCGGCGCGCCTGCCCTCATCGACCGCTGCGCGGCGGAGATCCTGCTGATCGACCGGCAGGGCAACCCGGTGACGGAGCGGGCGGTGAGCGACCTGATGGACAGCGGCGAGCTGAAGCGCCACATCCGCCGCGCCCTGCGGGTGTATGAGGCGCGGCGGAGCCTGATGGCTGGCCTGGCGGCGCAGCTGCCGCCGCAGGTGGGTTTCACCTTGCCACCGGGTGGGCTGGCCCTGTGGTTGTGCCTTGATCCGGGTGTGGACGACGAAGCCCTGATCCGGCTGGCGCGGGAGGAGGGGGTGCAGATACCGTCGTCCCGGCCCTTCTGTGCCACCGGCGACCTGCCCGGGGGGCTGCGCTTGGGGTATGCCAGCCTGGCGCCGGCCGAGATCGAAGCCGGCCTTGACGGGCTGGCCCGGGCCCTGGCGCGCTTGCCCGTCGCCTGAGGATGCTGGGCCCGCCAGGGGACTGAAGGGACACCTTCTCCACATTTTTCCTGCATTTTTACAGGCCCTTTATACGGCTGCGATCCCTTTTGCGAACGTTTTGATACCGCCCTGCCTAGCATGACGGTACTCACTTCCGTGCTTCGAAAGGGACATTCATGGACTTCACATACCTCGCGATCACCGCCGCCATGGTGGCGCTGGTGATCGGCCTTGCGGTCGGCTGCGACCGCCTGGGAGGCGGGCGATGAACGGGCTCTACATCCTTGGCGCCTGTATCGCCGCGGCGCTGCTGGTCTATCTGGTGGCGGCCCTCCTCAAACCGGAGAACTTCTCATGAGCCCCCACGCGTGGCTCCTGCTGGGGGCCTTCCTGGCCGTCCTGCTGCTTTCGGCCAAACCCCTTGGCCTGTACATCGCCTGCCTGATGGAAGGGCGTCTGCGCATCGGCCGCCCCCTCGAAAACCTCGTGTACCGTCTCGTCGGCGTGCGCCCCGACGAGGAGATGGGGTGGCTGCGCTATGCCCTCGCCATCCTGCTGTTCAACGGCCTTGGCGTGCTGTCGGTGTATGCGCTGCAGCGGCTGCAGCTGGCACTGCCGTTCAACCCACAGCAGATGCCGGCTGTCACGCCGGACTCAGCCTTCAATACCGCGGTGAGCTTCGTCACCAACACCAACTGGCAGGGCTATGGGGGCGAATCCACCCTGGGTTACCTGGTACAGATGCTTGGCCTGACGGTCCAGAACTTCTTGTCCGCGGCCACCGGCATCGTCGTCGTCGTCGCTCTGATCCGCGGCCTGGCCCGCCACAGCGCGGCGACCGTCGGCAACGCCTGGGTGGATCTCACCCGCGCCACTCTCTACCTGCTGTTGCCCCTTTCCTTCCTGATCGCCATCGTGCTGGCAGGGCAGGGGGTGATCCAGAACCTCGATCCCTACCGGGAGGTGGCGACCCTCGAAGTCACCCGCTTTGACGCCCCTCGGCTCGATGCCGCCGGCCAGCCCCTGTCCGACGACAAGGGCGCGGTGCTGACCGAGCCGGCAGAGACGGCCGTGCAGACCCTGGCCATGGGGCCGGTGGCCTCCCAGGAGGCGATCAAGATGCTCGGTACCAACGGGGGCGGCTTCTTCAACGCCAACTCGGCCCACCCCTATGAGAACCCCACGCCCCTGAGCAACTTCATCCAGATGCTGGCGATCTTCCTGATCCCTGCGGCCCTCTGCGTGACTTTCGGCCGCATGGTCGGGGATGGCCGGCAGGGCTGGGCGGTGCTCACCGCGATGACCCTGATGTTCGTGGTGGCAGCCGCTGCGGCGATGAGCTTCGAACAGCAAGGCAATCCGCGCCTGACCGCGTTGGGGGTGGATCAGCTGGGTGGCCCGCTGCAGTCCGGCGGCAACCTGGAAGGCAAGGAAGCGCGCTTCGGCAGTGCCGATTCGGCCCTCTTCGCGACAGTGACCACGGCCGCCTCCTGCGGCGCGGTGAATGCCATGCACGACTCCTTCACCCCCCTGGGCGGCCTGGTGCCCCTGGTGAACATGCAGCTCGGCGAGGTGATCTTCGGCGGGGTTGGCACCGGGCTCTACGGCATGCTGGTGTTCGCCATCCTGGCGGTATTCATCTCCGGCCTGATGATCGGGCGCACGCCGGAGTATCTGGGCAAGAAGATCGAAGCCCACGAGATGAAGATGAGCGCCATCGCCATCCTGGTCACGCCGCTGCTGGTGCTGCTGGGTACCGCCATCGCGGTGATGAGCGAGGCGGGCAGGGCGGGCATCGCCAACCCGGGCGCCCACGGCTTCTCGGAGATCCTCTACGCGCTCACCTCCGCCGCCAACAACAACGGCAGCGCCTTTGCCGGCCTGTCCGCCAACACTCCTTTCTACAACCTGCTGCTGGCGCTGGCCATGTGGTTTGGCCGCTTCGGTGTGATCGTCCCGGTGCTCGCCATGGCCGGTGCCCTGGCCGCCAAGAAGCGCCTGCCTGCTGGCGCCGGCACCCTGCCGACCCATGGCCCGCTGTTCGTCACCCTGCTGATCGGCACCGTGCTGCTGGTGGGCCTGCTCAACTACGTACCGGCCCTGGCCCTCGGGCCGATCGTCGAGCACCTGGTGCTGTGGCTGGGGGCCTGAGGAAAAACCATGACCAAGAAGACCTTCAAGCTGTTCGACCCCGCCCTGGCCGTGCCGGCCATCGGCGAGGCCTTCCGCAAGCTCAACCCGGTAGTGCAGTGGCGCAACCCGGTGATGTTCGTGGTGTACGCCGGAAGCATCCTGACCACCCTGCTGGCGCTGCAGGCGCTGGGCGGGGAGGGCGATGCACCGGCCGGCTTCATCCTCGCCATTGCCGTATGGCTGTGGTTCACCGTGCTCTTCGCCAACTTTGCCGAGGCCCTCGCGGAAGGCCGCAGCAAGGCCCAGGCCGCCTCCTTGCGCGGGCTCAAGCGCGAGATCTGGGCCAAGAAGCTGCTCGAGCCCCATTACGGCGGCGAGTGGCTGCTCGTGCAGGGCAACGACCTGCGCAAGGGCGACGTGGTGGTGGTGGAGGCCGGCGACATCGGCCAGTCGGTGATCCCTGCCGACGGCGAGGTGATCGAGGGCGTCGCTTCGGTGGACGAGTCGGCCATCACCGGCGAGTCGGCCCCCGTGATCCGCGAGTCGGGCGGCGACTTCTCCGCTGTGACCGGTGGCACCCGGGTGCTTTCCGACTGGATCGTGCTGCGCGTCACCGCCAACCCGGGCGAGACCTTCGTGGACCGCATGATCGCCATGGTGGAGAACGCCAAGCGCCAGAAGACACCCAACGAGATCGCCCTGACCATCCTGCTGGTGGCCCTGACCATCGTCTTCCTGGGCGTCACCGTGACCCTGCTGCCCTTCTCGCTGTTCAGCGTCGAGGTGTCCGGTGCCGGCCGGCCGGTGAGCATCACCGTGCTGGTGGCCCTACTGGTGTGCCTGATCCCCACCACCATTGCGGGCCTGCTCTCCGCCATCGGCGTGGCCGGCATGAGCCGCATGCTGCAGGCCAACGTGATCGCCACCTCGGGCCGTGCCGTGGAGGCAGCGGGCGACGTGGATGTGCTGCTGATGGACAAGACCGGCACCATCACCCTGGGCAACCGCCAGGCCTCGGCCTTCCTGCCCGCCGAGGGGGTGGAGGAGGCCGAGCTGGCCGACCTGGCCCAGCTCGCCTCCCTGGCCGACGAGACCCCCGAAGGGCGCAGCATCGTCGTGCTGGCCAAGCAGAAGTTCAAGCTGCGGGAACGGGACATTCACGCGCTGAACGCCCATTTCATCCATTTCTCGGCCCAGACCCGGATGAGCGGTGTCGACCTGGGTGACAAGCAGATCCGCAAGGGCTCCGCCGACGCCATCCGGCGCCAGGTGGAGAGCCTGGGGGGCAGCTTTCCGGCCTCGGTCAGCCACCGGGTGGACGAGGTCGCCCGGCGTGGCAGCACGCCCCTGGTGGTGGCCGAAGGCAAGCGCGTGCTCGGCGTCATCGAACTCAAGGACATCGTCAAGGGCGGCATCCGCGAACGCTTCGCCGAACTGCGCCGGATGGGCATCAAGACGGTGATGGTGACCGGCGACAACCGGGTCACCGCGGCCGCCATCGCTGCCGAAGCCGGGGTGGACGACTTCCTGGCCGAGGCCACCCCCGAGGCCAAGCTGGCCCTGATCCGCCAGTATCAGGCCGAAGGCCGCCTGGTGGCGATGACCGGCGACGGCACCAACGATGCCCCGGCGCTGGCCCAGGCCGACGTGGCGGTGGCCATGAACACCGGCACCCAGGCCGCCAAGGAGGCCGGCAACATGGTGGACCTGGACTCCAACCCGACCAAGCTGATCGAGGTGGTGGAGACCGGCAAGCAGATGCTGATGACGCGGGGCTCCCTCACCACCTTCAGCATCGCCAACGACATCGCCAAGTACTTCGCCATCATCCCGGCGGCCTTCGTCGGCACCTATCCGCAGCTGGCCGCCCTCAACGTGATGGGCCTCGCCAGCCCGGCCTCGGCGATCCTGTCGGCGGTGATCTTCAACGCCCTGATCATCGTCTTCCTGATTCCCCTGGCCTTCAGGGGCGTGCGCTACCGCCCCCTCGGCGCGGCCACCCTGCTGCGCCGCAACCTGGCCGTCTATGGCCTCGGCGGCATCCTGGTGCCCTTCGTCGGCATCAAGTTGATCGATGTATTCCTGGCCGTCACCGGCCTGGCCTGAATCCGGAGAACCCACCATGAAAAGCCTTCTGCGTTCCGCCCTCAGCGTGTTCGTACTGCTCAGTGCCATCACCGGGCTGGCCTACCCCCTGGCCGTCACCGGCATCGCCGGGGCGGTCTTTCCCGAGCAGGCCGCCGGCAGCCTGATCTTCAAGGACGGCAAGCCGGTCGGGTCACGACTGATCGGCCAGCCGTTCAGCGATCCCGGGCATTTCTGGGGCCGTCCCTCCGCCACCGCCCCCCAGCCCTACAACGCGGCCGCTTCGTCCGGCTCCAACCAGGGCCCCCTCAACCCGGCCCTCGAAGACGCGGTGAAAGGGCGCATCGCCGCCCTGCGGGCTGCCGATCCGGGCAATGGCGCCCCCATTCCAGCCGACCTCGTCACCGCGTCCGGCAGCGGCCTGGACCCCCACATCAGCCCCGCCGCGGCCCTCTGGCAGCTGGGCCGGGTGGCCCGCGCGCGCGGCCTGCGCGAGGCGCAAGTCAGGGCTCTCGTGGATGCCAACACGGAAGGCCGCCAGTGGGGCTTTCTGGGCGAGGCCCGGGTCAATGTGCTGGCACTGAACCTGGCGCTGGATGCGCTGCAACGCTGACTGAATCACCCTGAGGAGCACCGATCTTGTTCTACACGCACACCCTTGTCGTAGTCGCCTGCGGCCTTGCCGCGACCTTGAGCGGAGGGGCCGCGCAGGCTGCTTCCGAAGCGCTGGATGTACCTGAGGCCGTGGCGCCGGCGCCCCTCGTCGCCAACCTGGGGCTGTTCAGCAGCTACCGCTTTCGGGGCCTGGACCAGAGTTTCGGCCGGCCCGTCGTACAGGGCGGCTTTGACTACACCCACCCGTCCGGTTTCTATGCGGGCAACTGGAACTCCAATGTGAGCAGCGGGGCGGGCTATCCCGAGGGCAGCCTCGAGATGGACTTTTATGCTGGTTACCGCCATCAACTGGGCGATGTGGGGCTCGACGTCGGGGCGCTCTACTACGCCTATCCGGGGAGTCGTCTCGAGCATGCTTACGCCGGCGCCAACCGCCGTCATCCCGGCGGTGCTTCGAGCGGCAACGTGGACAACGGCGAGGTCTATGTGTCCGCGACCTGGAATGCCATCACCCTCAAGTACTCCCATGCGGTGACGGACTACTTCGCGATGCCGGGCACCCGCGGCACCGGCTACCTCGATCTGTCGGCCAGCCGCGACCTGGGAGACGGCTACAGCCTCGGGCTGCACATGGGCCGTCTGCTGATGCGTGAGTTTGCCTATCTGAATGCCGACGGTTCCACCTACGACGGCCGCTACACCGACTGGCGTATCGGCATCACCCGGGACATGTCGGGCTGGATCCTTGGCGTGGCCTATGTCGGAACGACAGCCCAGGGGCGCTGCGCCAACGGCGAGTTCTACTGCTTCAGCAGCAGTATGGCCAGCGACGGCACGGGCAATGGGGCGCGCAGCCGCGATGCCGGTCGCGGCACGGCGGTGCTGTCGCTGAGCCGGAGCTTCTGAGCGTGGGCACGGAAAGGAAAGAGTCATGATCACGCTTTCGGACATCCTGCTGCCGGAGGACATCCTCCTCGACCTGGAGGTCGGTAGCGCCGCGGCGCTGTTCGACGAGGTTGGCCAGAGCATGCAGCGCTGGCATGGTCTGCCCCGCGTCCAGGTGGCGGCGGCCCTGGGCCAGCGGGAGCACTTCGGCTCCACGGCCCTGGGCCAGGGCGTGGCGATTCCCCATGGCCGCCTGGCCGGCCTCCGCCAGACCCACGCAGCCTATGTCAGGCCGCGCAGGCCGATGCCGTTTGGAGCGCCGGACGGTAAGCCGGTGTCGGACTTCATCGTGCTGCTTGTCCCCGAGCGCGCCACCGAGGAGCATCTGAGCATCCTGGCCGGCGTCTCCGCGCTGTTCACGGATCCGCGTTTCCGCGAGGCCTTGCACGCCTGCGATGATCCCCATGGTGTGCGGGCCCTGTTCCGTTCCTGGCTGCCGGCCACAGTATGACGCGCATGGCTCCGACCCATACGATGGGGGCAGACCCGGTGCGCCCCTTCGGCAAGCTGCAGGCTCGCATCCTGGCCGAAACCCTGCCTTACCTGAGGGCCTATCACAGCAAGATCTTCGTTGTGGACTACAGCGTGCGCGGTACCGGCGATCCTGCTGCCTGGAACAGCCTGGGGCGGGATCTGGCGCTGCTCAGCCTGGTGGGTCTGCGGCTGGTGGTGGTCCACCGCGGCGGCGCCCTCAACGGCGAACTGGTCAGCCTCATCAATCGCCATGGCGGCCGGGCGGTGGGCGTGTCCGGGCTGGATGGCGGCTTCCTGCAGGCCTACGCCGCCCCCCTGGCGGCCGCCGGCGGCCTTGCCGGGGAGCGTGTGCGGGTCGATCCGGAGCTGCTCCAGATGTACTTCGGACGTGGGCTGCTGCCGGTCGTCCGTCCGCTGGCAACCGGGCCGGACGGCCAGGCATGCCCTGTCGATGGCGGGCGCGCCGCTGCGGCCATCGCCATCCGGCTGTCTGCCGCCAAGCTCATCGTGATGGGTGACGGGCCGGGAATCCTGGGCGAGCGGGGGCGGGTGCTGCACCGCCTGTCGGCGAGCGGACTCGAGGCCCTGGCGCCAACGGGAGAGCACCGCCATCTGGCCGAGGCGCTACGGGCCGGCGTGGGGGCCGTGCATGTGGTCGACGCCAGGCGCCCTGAGGTGCTGCTTCTCGAGATCCTGACCCGGGACAGCCAGGGCAGCCTGGTGTTGCCCGACCCGGCGGCTGGGGTCATCGCCCGCAGCGCGCACTACCTGGATATTTCGCAGCATGGAGATGAGTAGGATGAAACCCATTGATTTGTGTATCGGTATCGCGGTCCGGGAGGGCGGCTATGAGGTGGCCACCCTCGATGCAGGCGGCGTGCCGGCAAGCTACGGTTTTCCCCCGTCGGCGCTGGGGCAGGCAGTTCTGAAGGTCTTCCTGGCCGGCCAGGAGCGCCATCTCCGGCTGGCCATCTCCGGTGACGCGGCGATGGGCTGCGCGCTCAGCCTCGGTGGCGGAGGGGACCGCGATGTATACATCGTGGCCCGTCGGGTGGCGGACCAGGCCACCGAGCTGGCACGCTACGCCTCCCGGGCGCCCTGAGCCATGCCGATCCATGTTTGCCCGGTATGCGGGCGCCGGCACGAGGTGTCGAGCGTGCTGGACCGTCTGGCCTATGGCCGTTTTCTGACCTGCTCGCCGAAATGCAAGACATCCCTGGCCGCGTTGGTCCGCCGTCGAACGCTCGCCGAGATGGCCGAGGCGGCCGGGCGCTTGCGCCGGGTCCGGCATGCCGCGCTTGGTGGCAGCACACTGCGGAGCGATACGCAGGCGTGTCCGGACGGCCCCAAATGACAGACAATCCGCCCGCGGGCGCCACCCGGCCAGCCGCACAACAAGAAGAATGCGCAGAGGAGACGCCATGCTGTCACAGCCGGATCACGTGGTCCGCCATTTCCGTGATGTCCTGGTCTGGCCGGTGCAGATAAGGCCGGGTTTCAGCGGAGGCGAGATCGGCCGCCTGCACGGGCTGATCACGGGTGATGGCCGCTGGGCTCCGGTGGATGACGAGTTCACCGCCGATCCCGCCGACTTCCAGGAGCGCCACTACAAGGAGTTCGTCGCCTTTCTGCCCTACGTGCAGCGCTTCCTGTATGGGGACAGCCGCTCCGGCGTGGGGGCGGAGGCGGCCCGGCCTGCGTCCATGTCGGTGTATCGGCGCACCGATGTGGCCGGCCTGCGGGTGACCCTCAAGCCGGGGGATCCCCCGATCGCCCTGCGGGTGGCCCACGTGGACCTCTACCTCTTCCTCGACATGGACGTGGCCTTGCTGAACGTGGAAGTGGCCGCCGACGATCTGCCCCTGGCCACCGCCCTGGAGTTACTGTACCGCTTCGGGCGGGCCTATCCGACCGGCTGGGACGCCAACGGCCAGGGCGTGCACAACGTGCATCGCTCGGAATTGCTGGGCCGTGACGGACAGATCCTTGCCACCTCGGACTCCGAGCAGCGTGATCGTTACCTGCACTTTGTGTGCACCAAACGCGCCCCCCGGGTCGGCGCCCTGTGGGCCTGGCTGCTGCAGCCCCTGGTGCAGGACCAGGAGGATCTGCCAGGGGCGTTGCGCTACCGCCTGATCGAGTACTACCGCATGCCGATGATGGCCTTCCTGGCCCTCGACAACCCGCGTGCCCTGACCCGTGAGGACTTCATCCGGATCGGCTTCGTGGCCAATCTGCCGGCCCGCGACCCGCTGCCGGTGCGCGATCCGTCGGTGCTGCGCTTCGAGCGCCTGCATTGCGAGGACCGTTTCTGGACCGACTCGGAGGAGGGGCCGAACAGCCGTTTCCTGTGCACCGGCAACGCCCTGGTGCTGGTGGGCGACGCCCGCTCCGCCTACTTCCGCGACCCCGACCACGGCTTCCTGGCGCGCTTCCGCCACCAGTATTTCCTGGTCTTCATGATCGCCCACTTCCACCGCGCCGCGCTGTTGTCCTTCTCCGACGGGCTGGCCGACGCGGTGAATGACCTGGACGTGCGCGATGCCGAGTCGGTGCGCCGCTTCAAGCGCCGCATCCGGCTGTCCTTCGAGGCCTTTTTGCGCTTCACCCACCGCTACTGGTTCCATGAGGTGTCCGAACAAGGCCTGGTGCAGGCCCTGTTCCAGCGCACCACCGGGCTGCTGCGCAACGACGAGCTGTTCGCCGACGTGAAGGAGCAGGTGCGTGAGATGAGCGCCTACCTCGACAGCGACAGCCAGCGGCGCCAGTCGGGCACCGTGCTGCGCCTGACCGTGGTGACCATCTTCGGCCTGATCGCCACGGTGGTCACCGGCTACTTCGGCATGAACCTGTTCAACTTTCCCGAGGTGCCGGACTCCCGCAAGCTGCTCCAGTTCGGTGTGGTGACCGGCGCAACACTGCTCATGGTGCTGTTCGCGGTGGCACGCTCCAAGCGTCTGTCGGACTTCCTCGAAGCGCTGTCCGACGAACGCCTCGACGGCAAGGCCAAGTGGGCCTCCCTGGTCCGGGTGTTCCGGAGGGCGGACGATTCGCGATGAATGGCAATGACTACCGCGACGATGGCCGCCCTGATCCGGACGCCTTGCTGGCCCGGGTGCAGCAGGACGAGGCCCGGGCCCAGCGCGGCCGGCTGAAGATCTTCTTCGGTGCCTCGGCCGGGGTGGGCAAGACCTGCGCCATGCTTGCCGCGGCGCGCCAGCAACTGGAGCAGGGGGGCGACGTGGTCATCGGCGTGGTGGAGACCCATGGCCGGACCGAGACGCAGGCAATGGCCGCCGGCATCGAGTGCATCCCGCCTTTGTCAGTGCCCTACCGGGGGCGGATCCTGGCTGAGTTCGACCTGGACCGGACCCTTGCCCGCAAGCCGGCCCTGGTGCTGGTGGATGAGTTGGCCCACTCCAACGTCGCCGGCTCACGCCACCCCAAGCGCTGGCAGGATGTGGACGAACTGCTGGCTGCCGGCATCCACGTTTACACCACGATCAACGTGCAGCACCTGGAGAGCCTCAACGATGTGGTCAGCGGCATCACCGGCATCCGGGTGTGGGAGACGGTCCCGGACCGTGTCTTCGACGAGGCCGACGAGGTGGTGCTGGTGGACCTGCCTCCCGACGAGCTGTTGCAGCGTCTACGGGAGGGCAAGGTCTACCTGCCCAACCAGGCCGAGCGGGCGATCCGCAACTTCTTCCGCAAGGGCAACCTGCTGGCCCTGCGCGAGCTGGCTCTGCGCAGAACCGCCGACCGGGTGGACGAGGACGTCCAGCAATACCGCCGCGACCAGTTGGTGGCGCCCGTATGGCAAACCCAGGATTCCCTGCTGGCCTGCATCGGCTCCGGCACCGGCAGCGATAAGATCGTGCGTGCGGCGGCCCGCATGGCGGGTCGCCTGGAGGCGCCGTGGCATGTGATCCACGTCGAGACGCCCGCCCATGCGCGGCTGGCAGCCGGGCAGCGCGAGCGCATCCTGCGCACCCTCAAGCTGGCCGAAGAGCTGGGCGCAAGCACCGCGACCCTGTCGGGTGCGCGGGTCGAGGAGGAGGTGGTGGCCTACGCCCGGGCTCACAACCTGTCGCGGGTCCTGGTCGGCCGCGACGAGTCGCCGGCGTGGCGTTTCTGGCAGCGCTCGGTGGCCGACCAGATCGGCCGCATCGCCCCGGACATGGAAGTGATCCAGGTGGCGCGGGCAGGCCGTGAGGATTCCGGCGCCAGCGCCAGGCAGGCCCCACCCATGCAACCGGCGTGGCGGGACTACCTGCTGACCGCCGGAGTATGCGGCCTGGCTGGCCTGATCGCTGCGCCCCTGACCTCGCTGGTGGACCTGGCCAACATCGTGATGGTCTTCCTCCTTGGCGTGGTGGTGGTGGCGGTGCGCTTCGGGCGCGGCCCGGCGGTGATGGCTTCCTTCCTCAGCGTCGCCATCTTCGACTTCTTCTTCGTGCCGCCGCGCCTGTCCTTTGCTGTCAGTGACGTGCAATACCTGATGACCTTCCTGGTCATGCTGGTGGTGGGGCTGGTGGTGGGGCAGCTCACCGCCGGCTACAAGTATCAGGCTCGCGTAGCCGGCCGGCGGGAAGGCCGGGTCCGGGCCCTCTACGAGATGTCGCGTGACCTGTCCGGCGCCTTGCTGCCGGAGCAGATCGCCGAGATCGGCGAGCGCTTCCTGGCCGCCGAGATGGGGGCCAAGGCCGCTTTCCTGCTGGCCGATGACGATGACCGGCTGCAGGCGCCGATCTTTGCCTCACCGGGCTTTCCCGGTGTCGAGCCGGGTATTGCCCAGTGGGCTTTCGACCACGGCGAGGCAGCCGGGCAGGGCACCGATACCCTGCCGGCAAGTCCGGTGCTCTATCTGCCCCTCAAGGCGCCGATGCGCCTGCGCGGCGTGCTGGCTCTGGAGATGCGCGATCCGTCGCGCCTGCTGATCCCCGAGCAACGGCGCCTGCTGGATACCTTCGCTTCCCTCATCGCGATTGCTCTGGAGCGGGTCCATTACGTGGATGTGGCCCGCCTGACAACGGTGCAGATGGAGTCGGAGCGGTTGCGCAACTCCCTGTTGTCGGCCATCTCCCATGATCTGCGGACGCCCCTCAGCGTCATGATCGGCCTGGCCGACTCCCTGGCCCTGACCCGCCCGCCGCCTACCGGGGAGCAGGCCGGCATTGCCGGCCAGTTGCGGGACCAGGCCCTGCGGATCAACGCCCAGGTGGACAACCTCCTCGATATGGCCCGCCTGCAGGCCGGCCGGGTTCAGCTCAACCGCCAGTGGCAGCTGATTGAGGAGGTGATAGGCAGTGCCCTGAAGGGCCTGCGCCCGGCGCTGACCGGGCATGTGTTGCACATTGAACTGGACGACGCGCTGCCGTTGGTTGAGATGGACTCGGTGCTGATGCAGCGGGTCTTCTCCAACCTGGTGGAGAACGCGGTCAAGTACACCCCGCCGGACAGCCATATCAACATCCGGGCCTTGGTGGTGGATCACTGTCTCGAGGTCCATGTCGAGGACGATGGTCCCGGTCTGCCAGAGGGGCGCGAGGAGGTGATCTTCAAGAAATTCGAGCGGGGCCGTGCCGAGAGCGACACGCCGGGGGTCGGGCTCGGCCTGGCGATCTGCCGGGCCATCATTGAGGCCCATGGTGGTGAGATCCATGCGCGTCAGCGGGCGGGAGGCGGTGCCTGTTTCGTGTTCACTTTGCCCCTGGGCCATCCACCGGCCCTGATGGACGAAGAGCGGCTCCCCGAAGCGGAAATCAACGAGAGGAAGAAGGATGTCTGAACCCAGCCCCAAGGTCATCGTCGTCGAGGACGAGGTCAGCCTGCGGCGCTTCGTGCGGCTGGCCCTGGAGGCCGAGGGCTGCGAAGTCTTCGAGGCCGACTCGGTGAAACGCGGGCTGATCGAGACCGGGACCCGCAAGCCCGACCTGCTGGTCCTCGACCTGGGCCTGCCCGACGGGGACGGTGTCGACCTGATCCGTGATCTGCGCAGCTGGTCCGACCTGCCCGTCATCGTGCTGTCGGCACGTACCGCGGAGGCCGAGAAGGTGCGTGCCCTTGATGCGGGTGCCGACGACTACCTGACCAAGCCCTTTGGCGCCGCCGAGCTGATGGCCCGGGTGCGGGCCCAGCTACGCCGCCGTTACCGGGCCGGCAAGGATGCGTCGGCGCAGATCGTCTTCGGCCCTGTCCGGGTGGATCTCGGGCGGCGTCTGGTGGAGCGCGACGGTCAACAGGTGCATCTCACCCCGATCGAATTCCGCCTGCTCGCCTACGTGGTCAGCAACCCCGACTGCGTGCTCACCCAC
Source organism: uncultured Zoogloea sp. (assembly GCA_937967645.1). Classification (GTDB taxonomy): domain Bacteria; phylum Pseudomonadota; class Gammaproteobacteria; order Burkholderiales; family Rhodocyclaceae; genus Zoogloea. Next base: position 13,260 of record CALBTT010000058.1, on the reverse strand, counting down.
CGGCAACTGCTGAAAGCCGTGTGGGGCCCCTCCCACGCGGAGGACAGCCACTATGTGCGGGTGTACATGGGGCATCTGCGCAAGAAGCTCGAGGCCGACCCGGCCAACCCGGACCACCTGCTGACCGAGCCCGGGGTAGGCTACCGCTTTGTGAATGAGGGCTTGATGGCGGCTTCCCGAGACCATGAACAGGCATCAACGGGACCGGAGCCCCTATGAACGGGCTCCGGGAGCAACTTGCGGGTGTTGGATGGATTTAGGGGCGACTTCAGTCGCCCTTCGCGCTCGAATCCCTGACAGGCCCTTGATCACCGTCCGCGGGCGACTGAAGTCGCCCCTACAGCGCCGCCACAAACCGGGAGCAAACCGACCGAGGGCGTCGACTGGGATCACAGTTTCTACAGGCTGAAACGCAAACTCAGCCTCACGGTGCGTGGCTCCAGCGGGTGCACCAGCCGCCCGTCGATGGCGCCGCCGCTGCCGCAGCCGCCGGTGCCGGCCAGGGCTTCGCTGCGGGTGCAGGCGCCGCCCCAGTACTCTATGTCGTTGGCCTTGCGGTCGAACAGGTTGAGCACGTCCACGGTGACCTGGAGTTGCTTCGAAACGCGGTAGCCGGTCTTCAGGTTGAGCATGCCGAAGGCGCGGGATTTCTGTTCGCCGGTCTCCTCGAGATCATAGGCGCCGATGTAGCGCCAGCGCAGGCCGCCGAACCACCGGCCGCCGTTGTCCATGCCCAGGCCCGCCGAGGCGGTCAGGGGGATGGCGTTGGGGACGCGGCGGCCGCCGTTGTCCGGGTTGGCGGCGTCGAAGCGGGCGCGGGACAGGGCCACGTCCAGGTCGGCGATCCAGCCTGGTGCCGGCACCACATAGTTGGACCACTCGAGGCCATAGCGGTGGGAGGCGCCCTTGGGTTCGGTGATGCCCTCGTCGCCGATGAAGACCAGCTCGGAGGCCAGCTTCATGCGCCACACGGAGAGGCTGGAGTTCCAGCCGGGCAGGGGCGTGGTGCGGATGCCCAGCTCGCTGCCGCGGGCCTTGACGATCAGCGGCACCGGGTCGGCGGCGCTGCCGTCCTGGGGGTTGTGGCGGGCGGTGGCGCCGCGGGCATCGTTGCTGTGGAAGCCGTGGCCCCAGTTGGCGTAGAACTCGGTGGGGCCGAGCAGCGGGAAGGGGCCGAATACCGCGCCCAGCTTGGGGCTGGTCTGGCGGGCACGGACGCTGCCGCCGTTATCCATGTTGTAGAGCCCCCCGCGGGCCGTGGCGTCGGCGTGGATCTCGTCGTAGCGGGCGCCGAGGCTGGTACGCAGCCACGGGGTCCATTGGGTGCGGGCGTCGGCGAACAGGGCGTAGGCGGTCTCGGTGATCCGGTCTTCGCGCACGGTGGCGGTACGCTGGCGGTTCTCTGTAGTGTAGAGCCCGACCTTGCCGATGCGGTCCTGGCGCAGCTGCGCACCGACGCTCACTTCCGAGTCCTTCCAATCGGGGCCGAGGAACCAGCTCTGGCGGGCTTCACCGCCCCACAGCAGGCGCTCGTCGGCCTGTTCGTGCTGGTCGCCCTGCAGGCCGCCGATGTAGCCGGAGGGGGCGGAGAACAGGTTGAGGCCGTAATCCACCACGTAAATGCTGGCTCGTGTTGCATCCGCTTCGCCGGTCCTCGCCCATTCGCCGGACAGGCTGTAGCGGTGGGTCTGGCCACCGTCGTTGGGCACCAGGGTGCCGTAGCGGCCGATCTCGCCGCTGCGGATGGCCCGTTCCGGCACGTGCTCCGAGGCGGTCCAGTCGGCCTTGTAGAGCATCGCGGTCAGGGCGAAGCCGTCGCTGGCGGTGCCGGACGACAGGCGGAACACCGCGTTGCGCTTCTTCAGCTTCTCGGGCTGGTCCCAGGGCCCGTCGTTGCCGGCCAGCTCGATGCCGGCCAGCAGGTCGAAGCCGTTGTCCAGGCGGGTGCTGCCGGCCGTGAGCAAGCGCTGGTAGTTGTGCTGGCCGATGGACAGGTCCACGAAAGGGGCGGCCAGGTGGCGCTGGTAGTCGATGCGGGCACCGCCACTGGTGGCGAAGTTGCCGTCCTCGGCTTCATAGACGCCCTTGCGGTACTTCACCGTGCCGACCAGTTCCGGGATCAGGAAGTTCAGGTCCATGTAGCCCTGACCGTGGGCGTGGGACACCATGTTGATCGGCATGCCCATCACCCGGGTGGCGAAGTCGCTGCCGTGATCGAGGTTGAAGCCGCGCAGGAAGTACTGGTTGGCCTTGCCGTCGCCGGAGTGCTGGGTGACGATCATGCCGGGCACGACCTCCAGCACCTCGGCAGGCCGCAACAGCGGCCGGCTGGCCAGCTGGCGGGCGGTGACGGTGCCCTCGCTGGCGCTGTCGGCGACGCCGATGAGGTCGGTGTTGCGGGTGTTGACGGTGACCTCCTGCAGGGTCGGAATGCCAGCGGCGTGGGCGGTGGGCGCCACCAGGGCGGGGAGCGCAAGAAGCAGGGCGGTGCTCAGGGCCGGATTGCGGCGGGCAATGGGAAGCATGGATGGAAGCATGGATGCGGGCATGGCTTATTCGGAGGCTGTGGTGTCCAGGCCGGCCTCGGCCTGGTGGAAGACGTGCTCGCTGACCGGGCGGCCGCCGACCAGATGTTCGGTGACGATGCGATCCATCACGGCATCGGTGACGCCGTAATACCAGGTGCCGTCCGGCTGCACGCACAGGATCGGCCCGCCCTTGCAGGCGGCGAAGCAGGCGGCTCGGGTGCGCTTGACGCGCAGCGCACCGCTGTCCAGGCCGGCGGCCTTGAACTTGGCGCCGAGGCTGTCGAACAGCGCCTGGGCGGCGCCGTCGGCCGTGCAGCGGGGGCCGGTGCACAGCAGCAGGTGGCGGTGGTAGCCGGCGATCTTCGGCTTGATCGCTTCACTCATGCTTCGGCCTCCTTGCCAGCGGTTTCGGTCAGCGGCTCGAGTGGCTCGGCCAGCACCGCGGCGATGTAGTCCTCGGGCAGGCGGTGGAGGCGCGCCAGTTCCGCTGCGCCGAGCCCGCTGGCGTGGATCTCGCCCAGCCAGCCGGTGAGGCCGCTGCTCAGGGAGCGGCCGGGTTTCTCGCCGTCGTGGGCCGTGCCGCTGTCCACGTCGTACTTGTTGGCGTAGCCCCGCGGCGTGACCATCAGGCCGTGCCGCACAAAGGTGCTGGTGTTGCCGATCAGCACCGTGGACAGCATGCCGATGTCGCACTCGGTCATCTTTTCCAGGGTGGTGAACTCGACCCGCTGCTTCGGCCGGTAGGCCGACTTGACGATGGCCACCGGGGTGTCCGGGTTCCGATGGCGCAGGAACAGCCGGCGGGCCTCGACGATCTGGCGGGTACGGCGGCCGCTTTTCGGGTTGTACAGCGCCACCACGAAGTCGGAGAAGGCGGCCGCCTCCAGGCGGCGGGCGATCACCGGCCAGGGGGTGAGCAGGTCCGACAGGGAGATCGCGCAGAAGTCGTGGGTCAGCGGCGCCCCCACCAGCGCGGCGCAGGTGTTGATCGCCGAGGCGCCGGGGATGATCTCCACATCGATACCCGAATCCGGCGTCCAGCCGGCCTGGAACAGCACCTCGAAGGTCGGCCCGGCCATGCCGTACACGCCGGCATCGCCGGAGGAAATGAGGGCGACCCGCTTGCCCTGGCGCGCGCGCTCGAAGGCTTCGACGGCCCGGTCGAGCTCCTCGGTCATCGACTTGCGGATGACCTCCTTGCCCTCCAGCAGATCGGCCACCAGGCGGATGTAGGTGACGTAGCCGATCACCGTGTCGGCTTCGGCGATGGCCGCGCGGGCGCGGGCTGAAAGATGCTCGTGGCTGCCCGGGCCGAGGCCGACCAGCATGATGCGGCCCGGGGAGGGAGAGGTGGAGGGCGTGGTGATGTCGTTCATCGTGGAATCCTCGCGATCGAAACGGTGGCGTGGCGCCCGTCGGGGCCACGGTATTTGTGTTTTTCAAGCAGCAGCCCGCTCATGTCGGTGCCCGCCGCGAGCAGGGCGGCGGCTTCGGAAACGGAGGGCGTGCCGGTGTACTTGCGGACGGTCTCGGAGGGGTGGGGCACGGGCACCTTGGCCAGCTCGGCGGCCGGGTAGAAGCGGATGCTCCAGCCCTGCCAGCGGGCCAGGGCGTGCAGCCCGGGCTCATCAGCCTTCAGGTCGATGCTGGCCACCGCGACGACGTCCGTCAGGCTGGCCTGGCAGGCCGCCAGGGCATCCACCACGGCCCAGGCCAGGGTGGATGCCGGGGTGCCCCGATCGCAGCCGATGCCGAGGGCGATGGGCCCGATGCTGCTTGACGGACTACCTCCGCCCTCCCGGGCTTCGGTGCGAGCCCCTTCGGGCGGCCGTGCGGTGTCAGTAAGCAGACCTCCGCCCTCCTGGGCTTCGGTGCGAGCCCCTTCAGGCGGCCGTGCGGTGCTCATACCGTCACCGGCGGCCGGTAGATCACCCGCTTGCCGGCGAGGCGCGGGGCCAGGGCGGCGGGCAGGGGGCGGTGGCTGATCCACAGCACGGCGCCGAAACGCTCCGGCTCCACGTCCTCGAGGCGCGAGAAGGGGAACAGGTTGCCGGGCAGCGGGCCATTGCGGCCGTTGGCGTGGCGGGCCCACCAGTCGGGGCTGCCGGCCTCCTGCACCAGGGCCACCGGTTCGTCGTTCACCACCGCCGCGCTGGCCCGCACGATCTCGTCGTGGCTGGCCTCGAAGGTCCACCCCAGCTCGCGGCCGAGCAGGTCCACCGCCAGGGTCTGGCGGGCGTCGGAGGCGGTGGTGAGTACGGCCGTGGCGTCCAGGGCAGTGGCCAGCGTGCCGGCCAGGGCGTTGGCGCCCCCCAGGTGGCCGGACAGCATGGGGATCACGAAGCGCCCGGCCTCATCGATCACCACCACGCCGGGGTCCGACTCCTTGCGCGCCAGGTAGGGCGCCACCAGCCGAACCATCGCACCGAGGGAAACGATGGCGACGATGCCGTCGAAGTTCGAGAACAGGATGGGGATCTGCTCGGCGGTCTTGCCGGCGTAGCAGGCATGGGCGCCTGGCGCGGCGGAGGCGGCCTCGGCGGCGAATTTCTCCGGCGCGAACAACCGGGCGCCGGGCAGGGCGGCCACCACGTGGCCAGCCAGGGCGATGCCGTGGCGGGTGATGGACACCACGGCGATGCGTTCATTGGGGAAGGGCAGATGCTGGGGCATGGGGGTGATGGGGTGATATGGATGGGCGTTGTTCGGGGGGCTGTAGGGGGGGAGGGGCGGTGTAGGGGCGTGTGGGGGCGGCTTCAGCCGCCCGCGGACTTCGATCTGGCACCTGCGGGCGGCTGAAGCCGCCCCTACACGCCCCTACAGTCGTTTGCGGCAGCCACGGCGCAACTCGCCGCGTACCCGCCCCGGGTTGCGCACCAGCAGCAGGGACAGGTAATTGACCTTCTCCCCGGCCAGGCTGGCCACGTCATGGACGACACGTTCCTCGGGGGCGCCGACTTTCTCGATGAAGCAGGCGTGCTGCAGCAGGTCGCGCTGGCGCAGCAGGTCGATCAGCTCGTCGAGTAGCGGCTTGACCTTGAGCAGTACCAGGGTGTCGAAGTGCTCGATCAGGCCGTCGATCACGTCCACCCCGTAGGCGGCCGGGATCACGGTGAAGGTCTCGTCTTCCTCCGCCAGCGGGGTGGTCGTCAGGGCCGCGGCGGCGGCGAAGGCGCTGACACCGGGAATGGTGTCCACCTCGATCTCCGGGGCCAGCTCGCGCACCACCCGGGCCAGATGGCCGAAGGTGGAGAAGGTGGACGCGTCGCCTTCCACCAGGAACACCAGATCGCGGCCTTCCCGCAGCAGGGCCACCGTGCGGTCGGCGGCGCGGCTCCAGGCCCGGGCCAGGGCGACCGGATCGCGGGTCATCGGGAAGACCAGGGCTTCCGCGTCGTCCGGCACACGCAGGCCGCCCCGCTCGACGATGCCGAGGGCGTAGGAGGCCGACTCGGCCTTCTTGACCGGGTACAGCCAGCGGGCGCCGGACTGCAGGGCGTCCCAGGCCCGGCGGGTGATCAGCGCCGGATCGCCGGGGCCGAGGGAGGCGCCGATCAGGCGCCCGGAGGAGGGGGAGGTCATCGTGGTTTCCTGGGTTCGGGGTTCGGGGTTCGGGGTTCGGGGTTCGGAGGGCGGAGTGGGAGGCGGCGTAGGGGCGGCTTCAGCCGCCCGCAGGTGGTTGATCGAAGTCCGCGGGCGGCTGAAGCCGCCCCTACAGGCCCCTACATGGCCCCCGGCATTGCCGAGACGATCCACACCGGGTTCTGGGCGGCGAGGCGGTGCATGGCGAGGATGGGTTGGCTGCGGGCGGCCTGGAGCTGGACGACGTCCCAGCTCGCGCCGGCTTCGCTCAGCGTGGCGGTGGCGGTGGCCAGGTTCTCGAGGGTCACGAAGTTCATCACCAGGCGGCCGTCCGGGCGCAGGCGGGCGAGCACCAGGCGGATCAGCTCGGCCAGCTCGCCGCCGGAGCCACCGATGAACACCGCATCCGGGTCGGGCCAGGCGTCGAGGCCCTCCGGTGCCCGGCCTTCCTGGAGGCTGTAGTTGTGGGCCCGCAGTCGGCGGGCGTTCTCGCGGGCGTTGGCCGCGTCACCGGCGTTCTTCTCGATGGCCCAGACATGCCCGCGGGGCGCCAGGCGGGCGGCTTCCAGGCCGACCGAACCGGAGCCGGCGCCGATGTCCCACACCACGCTGTCGCTGCGCAGGCCAAGGCGGGCCAGGGACACGGCGCGGGCTTCCTGCTTGGTGATGAGGCCCTTCTCCGGGGTGCGCTGCACGTAGTCGCTGTCGTCCAGGCCGAAGCGCGGCCGGGCGTCCGGTGGGCGGCAACGCTCCAGCACGACGATGTTGGGATCAGCGAAATCCTGCCCGGCGGCATCGGTGAGGCTCAGTTCGATGTGCAGCGACTCTTCCGGGCGCTCCAGGCAGGCCGCCACGGACAGGCGAAAGTCCTCTCCGTAACCCGCCGCAATCAGGCAGCGGGCGATGCGTGCCGGGGTGTTGGCCGGACTGGTGAATACCCCGATCAGGGGCGCTTCCGTGCTGGCTTCTGTGGCGGCTTGCAGCAGAGGATAGAGCCCATGGTCGGGCCCGGCGCCGGGCTGCCATTCGCCTGCGTCACGGCTGTGCACGGAGACGATCCGCGCCGCCTGCCAGGGCTTGCCGAGGCGGGCGAAGGCCAGTTGCAGGGTGGAGGTGGTGGGCAGCACCTCCACCTCGTCGGCACCGAGCCGCCCGATCAGGAAGGCGCCGATGCCGTGGCACAGGGGGTCGCCGGTGGCCAGCACGACGCAGCGTTGGCCGGCGCCCCGCGCCGCACGGACCCACTCGGGGACACGGCCGAGAAGGCCGTCCATCGCCCGTTGTTCCACCCGGGAGGGGAGGCGGAGGGCAACGAGGTCAAGCGTGCGGCGGGCGCCGATTAACAGGTCACATTCAATGAGATGGGCGCGGGCCAGGTCGCCCAGGCCGGCCCAGCCGTCGTCGAGGATGCCGATCAGGCGGCAGGGTTCAGGCGAGTTCATGTTCTTCCAGGGTGACGATGGGCACGCCTTCGAAATTGCAGGCGAGCACGGTGAGGCGATGGGGGCCGGGGTAGCGCTGGCGCAGGCTGTGGATGGCGCGGGCGGCAAGGGCCCGGTGGAAGGCCACGGTGAGGCCCAGCTCGGCCAGGCGTTCGGCGGCGAAGCGGGCGGTCTCGGCGGCGCGGATCTCGTCCACCAGGTCGGGCGGCGCGCCCACTTCGGCGGCGGCGGAGGCGATCAGCTCGCGGTCCACCTCCTCGCGCCAGGCGTGGGTGACCGACAGGCCCTGGGCGATCTTGGTCAGCTTGCCCACCATGGCACCGACGATGATGTGCTGCATCCCCTGCTTGACCGCGGTCTGGAAGGCGGCCTTGACGAAATCGCCCATCTGCACGAAGCAAGCCTCGTCCAGGTGCGGAAAGCAGCGCATGGCACATTTCTCGGTGCGCCCGCCGGTGGTGAACACCACGCTGGTCTGCCCCTGGTTGGCGGCCACGTCGACGGCCTGCACCACGCTGGCCCGGAAGGCCGCGGTGGAGTAGGGCCGCACGATGCCGGTGGTGCCGAGGATGGAGATGCCACCGAGGATGCCGAGCCGGGCGTTGAGGGTCTTGGTGGCCATGACCTCGCCGCCGGGCACCGAGATGGTCACCGCCAGCCCATCGCCGGCTGCCAGGATGGAGGCGCCGGCTGCCCGCACGTTGTCGGCGATGTTGCGGCGTGGCACGGGGTTGATGGCCGGGCCGCCGACCTCCAGGCCGAGGCCCGGCTTGGTCACCACCCCGACGCCGGGGCCGCCGCGCAGCACGATCTCGCCGGCGGCGCCGGGCAGACGCTCGACCTCTGCAGTGAGATGGGCGCCGTTGGTGGCGTCCGGATCGTCACCGGCATCCTTGACGCTGACCGCCCGGGCGCGGCTGCCGTCGGTCCATCCGTCGGTGATGGAAAAGCGCACCCGCTGGGTGTTGGGCAGTACGCACTCGATCACCTCCGGCACCCGCCCGTGGACCAGCCCGAGGGTGGCGGCGGCGGCGGCGGCGGCGGAGTTGGCGCCGGTGGAAAAGCCCGTACGGTTGCCGCGATCCCGCTTGGGGTCGCCCTTGCGGACCTTTTCGGGGAGGACGTGTCCGACTGACATGACGCCTCTCAGACCGCCTGGCGCTGGCGCTCTTCCGCCAGGCCGAGCAGGGCATGGAGGGCGGCCACCACCAGGGTCGAGCCGCCCTTGCGGCCGCGGATGGCCACCCAGGGCACCTCGGCCACGTCCATCAGCATGTCCTTGGACTCGGCGGCGGACACGAAGCCCACCGGCATGCCCACCACCAGCGCCGGCCGGACGCCTTCTTCCTGGATCAGGCGGACCAGTTCGATCAACGCGGTAGGCGCATTGCCGATGCCCACCAGGGCGCCGTCGAGCAGGCCCAGACGGTGGGCCTTGCGGATCGCCTGGACAGCCCGGGTAGTGTCCTCGGCGCGGGCGGCATCGATCACGTCCGGGTCGGAGATGAACTGGTGGGTGTGCATGCCGAAGTGCGCCAGGCGGGGTGCCGACAGGCCGAAGCAGATCATCTCCACGTCGGCCAAAACCGGGGCGCCGCCGGCCAGGATGCGCGCCACCCCGGCCGTGATGGCGTCGGGGTGAAAGGCGGTGAGGCCGTTGAACTCGAAGTCGGCGTTGGCGTGGATCATGCGCCGCACCACCGGCCATTGTTCGGGCAGGTAGCGGTGATGGCCAACCTCCCAGTCGATGATGGCGAAGGAGTCATGCTCGATGGCCCGCCCGGCTGCGGTGAGTTGTTCGGTGATGGTGTTGAGGGAGGGCATGGGGGTGTTTTTCTTCGGGGTGTGGGGTGCGTGTGGGGTGCGTGTAGGGTGCGTGTAGGGTGCGTGTAGGGTGCGTGTAGGGTGCGTGTAGGGGCGGCTTCAGCCGCCCGCAGGTGGTTGATCGAAGTCCGCGGGCGGCTGAAGCCGCCCCTACATGTTCCCTACATGGCCCCTACAGTTCAGGCGTGTGCGTGGTCGTGATGGTGGTGCGCTGCTTCGGCCGCCTGGCGGTACTTGCAGCCGTCGCATTCGAGCAGCCCGCCCTCGGCCAGGTCGGCGCTGGCGACGCGGGCGTCGAGCAGGTCGAAGATGCCCCGGTCGAAGCCGAAATGCCCGCCGAGGGCGAAGGCGATCTGCGGGTACTGGGTGCGCAAACGGGCGACCTGGGCCTGGATGCGGTCGATCAGCACACCGCTGAAGAGATATACGGGCACCACGCAGATCTGCGCCATGCCCAGGCGCACCTGGCGTTGCACCACGGTCTCCAGACGTGGCCAGGTGACGCCGGTGAAGGCCAGGTCCACCAGCTCGTGGTCGTTGTCCTCGAACAGCCAGCGGGTCATGCGGGCCAGCTCGCCGTTGGCGCCGGCGTCGGAGGAGCCGCGGCCGAGCAGGATCACCCCGGTGGTCTGTGGATCAGGCACGGCCAGCGCCTGCATCAGCGCGTCGAGCTGGGCCTGCAGCACGGCCAGGATCTCGCGGCCCATGCCCAGGTGGCGGGTGCAGCTGAAGCGCACCCCGGGGTGGCGCTGGCGGGCGGCCTCGACGGCGGCCGGCAGCTCCATCTTCACGTGGCCGGCGGCGTTGAGGATGAAAGGCAGCACCACCACGTGACGGCTGTCGGCGGCGGCCCGGTCGAGGCCCTCGTCGAGCAGCACCTCGGCGTGCTCGATGAAGCACACGTCGATGCGCCGGCCGATATGGCGCTCCCGCCACTGGGCGGCGAAGCTGAGGATCTCCTTGTTGCCATCCCGGTTGCGGGAGCCGTGGCCGACAAGCAGCAGGGTTGAGTCGTTCATGAGGTCATCTCCGGGGTGGCGGTGGACAGGCTGGCCTTGCGGAATCGGTGTCCGAAGGCAGGGTCGTAGAGCTTGGAGCGGGCGAGGGTGGGCCAGTCGGCGGCGCCCAGGGTGGGGCCGGCGACGATCATGGCCTGGCTGGCGATCTTCGCGTCCTGGCAGCGCCGCTTGATGTCGGCGAGGGTGCCGCGGACGATCTTTTCCTCGCCGGGCCAGCTGGCCTTCTGCACCACCAGCATCGGCGAGTCTTCGGCCCAGCCGGCCGTGCGCAGGGCCCGCTGGACCTCGTGCAGCAGGGTGATGGACAGGAAGATGCAGAGCGTGCTGCCGTGGGCAGCCAGGGCTTCCAGGGATTCTCCCGGCGGCATCGGCGTACGCCCTTCGACGCGGGTCAGGATCACCGTCTGGGTGACTTCCGGCAGGGTCATGCTCTCGCCGGCCGCAGCCATCGAGGCGAAGGCCGAGGACACGCCGGGCACCACCGCCCAGTCCACGCCGGCGGCGGAGAGGGGGCGGGTGAGCTCCTGCAGGGCGCCGTACAGACCGGGGTCGCCGGTCTGCAGACGCACCACCGTGGCATGCCGGGCGGCCCGCTCGAGCAGCCAGGCCGTCATCTCCTCGAGGGTCATGTCCTTCGAATCGCGGATCTCGCAGCCGGGAGGCGAGAACAGGGTGGCGGCCCGGTTGACCAGCGAACCGGCGTACAGGATCGCGCCGGCCTCGGCGATCAGCCGGCGCCCCTTGAGGGTCAGCAGCTCCGGGTCACCGGGCCCGGCGCCGACAAACCAGATCTTGCCGGGCATGGCTCAGCGCGTCCGGGGAGCAAGGCAGAGCTGCAGCACGGGATGTGCCGGGCGTCCCTGCAGGCTACGCAGGACGAGCAGCGTCACCAGCGGCTCGACCAGTACGATGGCGGCGTAGGACAGGGCGAAGGCCGCCCAGGCGGAGACCGGCGTGGCGACCTCGCCGATGGCCAGCCAGAAGCCCACCATCAGGGTTACGCCGCTGTAGTAGGCCGCGTCGAGCTTGAGGATGCTGCGCACGGAGAGACTGTTCAGGCGCTTGCCGAGCGTGGCATGCACGGTCACCAGAGGCAGGGCCAGGGACAGGAAGTTGATGCCCAGGTGCACCAGGTCGGTGGGCTCGAACAGCAGGCCTTGCAGCAGCAGCCCGATGGCAAAGCCGAACAGGGCGGGCAGGAAGCCGAAGCAGAGGTAGATCGGCATGGCGCCGAGGAAGTGCAGTTCGGATGGACCGACGCGCAGGTGGAAGGCCTGCATGGCCAGGGTGAAGAACACTGCGGCGAGCAGGCTGCGGACGATCAGCTGCGGCTGGCGGAGGAGGTGGACCGACTGGCTGCCCAGCAGGGCGATGGCGCCCGCATTGGCGGCGAGGATCTTGGCACTGGCGACGTACCCCGGTTCGATGTGCATCTTGCTTCCCTTCGTGACGGATGGACGAAGTGCGGCAAGGCAACGGGGGGAGGAAGGACAAACGAAAAAACGGACCGGTGGCCAGGGGCCGGGCAGGCACATGCCGGGATCGGGAGCGGTTCAACGCAGAGCCATGACGAGCGCATGGGAGACGCGGAACGGACGGACGAAGCGGCTGGGCGAACCCATCGGTCGGTTCCGCCCACACCCCGGGGCCAATACCACACCACTACGTCAGAGGCCGGTCTTCTGGCTCGCCTTCATCCTCGTCTGCCAACCTTCCCGCGTGCAGGGCACGCAGTGGCGTAAAGCAGAGTTGTCAGGCTTACAGCAGCGGGGGCTGCGCCGGAATGGGCGTGAGGCTTGACTCACGACTTCACCGGACTTCCCGTTTCACCTTGCCCGCGGAAAGCGGGCTCGGCACCTGTGACGCGGCGCAGTCTAACCGCATGCACCGGGACGGTGCAAGCCTTCCGCTAGGGAAGGACGCTGGAATATTCAGGGCGCCGTCTTGCCCGCCGCCGGCTCGATGAGGATCAGCTGACCGGTCTTCGGGTCGCGGAAAACCTCGCCAACCCGGTCCATGCCGGCACCCGCCTGGCCCTGGCCGTCGGCAGGGCGTTCAATGGCGCGGCCCTTGTCCACGGGCCTTGGCGTGGACAGGGCACCCTGGGTGCTGGCGGCCAGGGCGGCGAGCAGGCCGCAGGCGAACACCAGCATCACGTCCACCAGGTTCACCAGGCTGGCCCGCGGGTCTTCGTCCCGGTCGTCGAAGCGGGCATCCAGGCGCGCGTAGAGGCGCAGGCGCTTGCGCGGGGAGGTGTTTCGGGTTTGGGGCGCCTTCATGCAGCGTCCTCCAGGGTCTCCAGCAGCTCCTCGTACCAGCGGCGGCGCAGCTTGCCCACCACCAGGCCGCCAATGCCGGCCACCAGGCCCAGTACGGTGGCGTCGAAGGCTACCGTGACGGCACTGGCCAGCTCGCCCGGGTTACCCTGGCCCAAGGCGGCGAGGCCCGGTCCGAGGGGGATGATGGTGGCCATCAGGCCCAGCATGGGCGGAATGCGCGCCAGCAGGTCGGCGCGCTCCAGGCGGTGGCGGGCGATGCGCTGGATGACCTGCAGGTCATTGGCGGCGGCGAGGCGCTCGAGCCCCCACAGCCGCTCTCCGACGGCCAGTCCGGCTTCGGCGAGGGCGAGGGCGCAGGCGGCGACTAGGGCCAGCAGGGCCGGGGTGAGCAGCCAGGTGACGGCCTGGTGAAGCCAGGCCAGGGAAGTGAGGTCATGCATGGATCAGCCTTTCTTGGGGACAGGGTTGCGCCGGCTCCAGGCGAGCCCGAGCAGGAACAGCAGGGGCGCGCCGGCCAGCAGGGCGGCGGGAAGATCCGGCGTGCGGGCAGGCGGCCGGGGGTGGAGTTCGAAGTAGCGCGCCGGGG
>CALBTT010000057.1 GCA_937967645.1 uncultured Zoogloea sp. | reverse complement strand
GCGGCACCTGCATGGATCAGCTGCAGAAGTACCAGTTCGAGAAGATCTTCCCGGGTTGCCGCCTGCTCGACATCCATGAGTACCTGATGGAAAAGGGCCTCAAGCTGGACGGCATCACCGGTACCCGCTACATGTACCACGAGCCCTGCCACACCCCCATGAAGGTCCATTCCGGCATCAAGGTGGCCAACGAGCTGATGGGTACGCGGGTGGATCTCAGCGATCGCTGTTGCGGCGAGTCCGGCACCTTGGCGGTGTCCCGTCCGGACATCTCCACCCAGGTCCGCTTCCGCAAGCAGGAAGAGATCGAGAAGGGCGCGGAGAAGCTGCGCGGTGCCGATGCCGCCACTCCGGTGACCATCCTCACCTCCTGCCCGAGCTGCCTGCAGGGGCTGTCCCGCTACACCAACGATGCCAACGTGGGGGCGGACTACATCGTCGTCGAGATGGCCAAGCACCTGCTCGGCGACAACTGGATGGCCGACTACGTGAGCAAGGCCAACAGCGGCGGCATCGAGCGCGTGCTGCTGTAATCCTAGCTGCTGCCTGCAGTTGTCAAAACGGCCCGCGACTGCGGGCCGTTTTACGTGCTGAAGCGCTCAGTACCAGCGTACCTTGCCGCTGCTGGTGTCGTAGAGCGCGCCGACGATACGGATCTTGCCCTCATCCTCCAGGTTCTTGAGTATCGGGCTTTCGTTGCGGATGCGTTGCACGACCTGTTTCACGTTCAATTCCGTCACTTCGTCCACCAGTGCGTGGTTGTGTGAATTGCGCTCTCCCGGGGTGGAGGCGGCGGCCACTGCAGGCTTGAAGCGCGCAAGCAGACTGGTCAGGTTGCCCATCTTCACGTCATCGCAGGCACCCTTGATGGCGCCACAGCTGGTGTGCCCCAGGACCACGATCAGCCGTGAGCCGGCCACTTTGGAGGCGTATTCCAGGCTGCCCAGGATGTCTTCATTCACCGTGTTGCCGGCAACACGGGCCACGAAGAGATCGCCGATGCCCTGGTCGAAGACCCGTTCGGGGCCGGAGCGGGAGTCGATGCAAGCCACCACGCTGGCGAAGGGGAACTGCCCAAGGGCGGTGCTCTGTACCTGGGCTTTGAGGTTCCTGCGGAGGGGTTTGTTGGCAGCGAAGCGGGCGTTGCCTTCTTTCAGGATTGCCAGGGCCTTGTCGGGCGTGATGCTGGCCTGGACGGACTTGGTCAGCGTGGTGCCGGTGGTGTAGGGCTTGGGTGTGACAACGCCACCGTGATCATCTGCAGCATGTGCGGCGGTTGCCAGACAGGTGGCGAAAGCCATGGCAAGAATCGGATGTCTCATGGGGTCTCCTCTGAATGGTGTGGGTGCGCTTTGTGCCCATTTTGGGTTCATGGGTCGCCGCGCACTCTATAACTATTTGAAATAAGGGGCAAACGCCTCGATCCGCTCCGCCCGACCGCGGGGGCAAAAGGCTTCGTGCTATTCTGCGGCCCCCGTTTTTCCGGTCGTGCATGGGCATGGCCGCCAGAACATGAGCGAAGACAATCTCATCCTCCCGGAGGCCGTGCTGGCCGACGCCACCACCGAAGCCGCCGAGGTCGCCGAAGCGCCCAAGCCTGCCCGCCGCAAGGCGCCGGCGCGCAGCGCGCGCAAGAAGACACCGGATCCCGCTGCTGTCGATGCCATCCCCGAGGCGGGTGCCGCGTCGCCCACGGAGGAGGGGGCGCCACCCGCCAAGCCCAAGGCCAAGCGCGCGCCGCGCAAGCCCAAGGCGGCCGCGGTGGTGCCGGTGGATATTGTCACTGCGGACCTGTTTGCCACGCCGCTGGAGGTGACGCCGGAGCCTGCCCCCGAGCAGCCCGCCGTGGATCGACCCGAAGGGCCGGCCTCTGCCGTGCCGGTCGTCCAGGATGCGGCGCCCGCGGAGGTGCCTGCCCCGCTGCCGGCCGTGGCTGAAGCAGTCGTGGCACCAGTGGCGGTACAGCCTGCCATCGAGCCGGAGGGGATCGACGAGGCTGTGGAGGACGAGCTGCCTGGCGCCGAGACCGATGGCCCCACCGCGCCCCGTCGCAAGCGCAAGCGTCGGCGCGGCCGTGGTGAGCGTGCGCCGGTGGTGCCGGGCGAGCAGGTCGAGATGCCGGGCCTTGGCGAGGCCGATGAAGAGCCCGCTGCCCTTGAAAGCGTCGGCGAGCTTTCCGTGGAGATGAACGAAACCGCCCCGACCGTCGACGCGGCCAGCGAGCCCGAGGCTCTGCCGCCACTCACGATCGTCAGCCTGGGGCTTGAGCAGCCGCCGGTGCTGTGCGCTTCGGCCCAGGCGGCCTTGCGTGCCGCCCGCCTGGTGCTCGGCAGCGCCGACGCCCTGGACCGTCTGCAGGGCCTTGAACTGGACGTACCCCAGCGCCTTTGCGCCGCCGACTCGGTGCACCTCGAGGTGCGCAGCGCCGGACATGCCGGCAATGTGCTGGTGGTAGTGGGTGATGCGGCCGGCGACGGTCCCGTGCCTGAACTGCTGGCCGAGCTGGGGCCGGCCCATGTGCGTGTGCTGCCCGGCGTCGGGCGGGTGCAGGCCGCCAGATCGGAAGAGCGTCGTGTAGGGAAAGAGTGTAGATCTCGGTGG